>JAFSWF010000065.1 GCA_017444615.1 Paludibacteraceae bacterium
AAACGCCCGTTTTTGATGGGCCACACAGATAATTTTTGATAATATTGACAATTTTGGACGAAGATGAAATATAGTTCGCTGTGAGAACTTAAAAATCATAGAAACGATCTTTAATGTAATGTGTACAAAGTAATATTTGCGCTAAAATTGCACTTTTGTGCCAAATAATTTGTTTATTTCGAAAAAATGTTGTACCTTTGCAGCGTCAAAGGTATTCACAACACAAGAAAAAACATTATGGCACAAGAAACGCTCAATAGTCTCATCGCTGTTATGATGACGCTTTCGCTGCAAGAGCAAGAGCAAGTCGTTCTTCAACTGCAAGAAAACATCAGCCGTCAGGCAGGTGAGGAGCAGTTGACAGAGGAACAAAAAGCACGTCTGCGCCAAGCGTATCGCGAAGCGCAAGAAGGAAAAGTTGTTTCTCAAGAAACCGCTCACCAAATGATGGATGAGTTTGTGCAACAGCAATATGCGGTAGCGGTATGATGGCGGTTCAATGGTCAGAGCAAGCTGAGCGTGGATGGAAAGAGGTGGCTCAGTATATCTTGCGCGATTTTGGGCTTCGCGGCTTGAACCAGTTTACGCAACGAATAAAAGAGAACGAGAAGTTTATCTCTCAATTTCCTAAAGCATGCGAGGTGGCTTGGAGGGAGCCAGAGACAGGTGTTGAATTCCGCCGATGTCCCATTTACGGGCGAAGCATTATGCTCTATTTCGTGCAAGGAGATACGATAATAATCGCCGACTTCTGGGATGTAAGAAATAATCGTACCTCGCAAGGGGCTAAGAAGTAACCTCTAATCTTTAGCAAAAATAGTACTTATGTACCTGATTAAGCAATTAGTCAGGTATTTTTGTATGTACACAGATTTTGTTTTGGGGAATCCTTTTTGGGGCATTTTGGGTAATTTTTGACCAAAACAAATACAGTGCCCGCCCGGCACTCAAAATTGGGGCGAAACGCACATTGACATATTGAACTTACCGTAAAAATGCAAGAAATTTGCTTTTTTATGCCGCAAAACTTGTATATTCCAAAAAAAATAGGAATCTGTAACTTCGGACGCCGCCTTGGTGAAGCAATTCCCCCGAAATTACAGTCGCACATTTGTGCGAATAACAAGGCTTTTCCAACAAAAATACAAATAAATTTCTCTTTTTCTTGGCAAATCCTTGTATATTCCAATTTTTTGTTGTAATTTTGCACCGCAAAATCGAAAGGAACTCAATTATGGTACAAACTCAACCAACATTACAAAGCGTCTTAGATATGGTAGCTATGTTACCATACGATGACCAAAAGCAACTGGTCAATAAAGTGCACTATAACTTAGCACTTGTTGAACAAGATTCGTTGATAGATCCTAATTGGCGAAAAAAACCTACATATTCTGTTGACGAAGTATTTGAGAGTGCATACAAACATCTTGGTCGTTTATATGGATTGAATGACATAAGGGAGGCAAAAGAATGACCCGGCGAGAAGTCAAAATGACCGATGCTGCTTTGTATGATTTATTTGATTTAGATTATACAATTCGAGAAGAGTTTCTGGCGCCATTAACTGCCGAGAGATATCTAACCGGTCTGAAAAAACAAATCATAGCTTTATCCCGCACAGCAGAGTTGGGTAGCGTACAACCAAAACTTTCTTTTGACGCTGCGACAGAGATACGAAGGACGAATTATAAAAAGATGGCTATTCTTTACTCTATCGAAGAAGATGTTGTTTATGTCCATCGTATTATTCCTCAAAGCATGGTGATTTATTAAGCAGTAGTTATTGCGAAATTTTTCATAACGATTTTTTCGGCCACCAAACGGTAAGTTCAATTAACGGACTTGCCGTTTTTTATTATGACCTTTTTGGGGCATTTTGGGTAATTTTGGACCGAAAAGAAAAAGAGTTTTTAAGCGACCAAAGAACGGTTTAGGAATAATCGTTTCGAACGAAAGTGAGAATAAGAACAGGACCATCACGGGAGCATGTTCCGAGAAGAAGCCAAGAAAAGTACAATCAGAACAATTGAACGTTCAGTCCAAAAAGACCAAAAACGAACCAATAAACAAACAAAAATAATGAAACAAATGAGCGATAAGGTAAACAAACCCATTGAACACCTAAAAAGCAATCTGGTCCAGCAGTTAAGGCTGTTGGAGGACTACTGCACACAGTATGATGCGGGAAGGACAGAATATGTCTATCCCATGAGTACTGCGCTGCGGGTGCTGCTCAAGGATTCGCAAAGTTGCCACGCTCTGCTCGGACAGTTGGGCCTGAAAGATAACATGTCATTTATTGACAGCGCGCATCATTGCAAAGGAGGGATATGTTGCTGGGAGATCAGTGATTTATCCAATGCCACGATGATAGACGGAGCCGTGTATGCCGGACTGGTTGCCAAGCGACTGAGCCGGAAGAACAACATTTTGGTCACCAAATTAATGCCTCTTTGCCAGTTCAGCATGGCTCCCGACACACAGTTGAAACTTTTTGATAGCTGGTATAATGACGAGGTGCTGAATGACGGACAAAGAAAAATGTCGCGAAGGAACGTAATAGAAAACATAGCAGAGATGGAAGGCGGATGTCACGTGGATCCTGATAGTACTCCGGAACAAGCCACTTTCCAGAAACCCGAAGCGCTGCGTGTGCGGTTGGATAATACCTTTGTGGAGTTTGAACCGGCACCGGTGTATGTCTCTCTCCGCCAGATAGCCTGGGAAGTGTTGGAGAGCTTGAAGATGGTAGGATATTAGGCCTTGACAAGGACACCGACAATTAGAATATTTGAATAACAAACAAAAATAACATCTTTTTAAATTAACCCAATTTATTAACCAATTTAAATTCTTAAAATTATGAAGAAAATCTTTTCTTTTTTAACTGCGATTTTGTTCGTCGGAACAATGTTTGCAGCGGATGTCACTTATCTATTTTCAGAAGACAGTGACAACCCGGGGAACGCTCAAACTTGGACATCAGGAACAATAGACACCTACACAGGATGGAGCGCAACAAAAGGTGATTCTAACGAACCAAAGTATTATACAACCGGAACTGGACTCCGTGTGTATACTGGTGGTACGTTTACGATTACATCTTCCAAGACTTTAGCATCAGTTACTCTTACATTCTCTGGAAGCGGTTACACATTCTCAACGGATAACACAAACACTTCGCAAACAGTAACCCCCAATGCAACTTCTTATGAATGGAGTGTATCCCGTACATGCCGCCTTCAGAAAGTAGAGATTACTTATGCGGAGGAAGCCGACCCCTCAAAATGCTCCACTCCCACTTTCTCTCCTGTTGCAGGAAAATATCTCGGCACACAAAGTGTGGAGATTACTTGCACAACGGATGGCGCTACTATCTATTACACCATGGGCGAAGATCCCGCTGACCCGACAACCTCATCTACAGAGTACACCGGTACCATTGAAGTAACTGAAACAACCTCCATCAAAGCTCTTGCAGTAAAAGATGGATTGACCAATAGTAACATTGCTTTGGCTACATATACGATTGTTTCTGTTGACCATGCCGGCACAGCCGAAGATCCGTATTCCGTTGCAGACGCATATACCGCTATCGACAATAGCTTAGGTCTCACAAACGTTTATGCACAAGGTATCGTAAGTGAAGTTGGAACTATTAGTAGCGGAGCGCTTACTTATTCTATCTCTGCCGATGGAGAGACGACTTCTGACCAACTTATGGCCTACAAAGGCAAATATACAAGCGGAGTAGACTTCACATCCTCTAATATCGTTCGCGTAGGTGATGAAGTAATCATCTATGGTACCTTAACAAAATATGGCTCCACTTATGAGTTTAGCACCAACAACCAACTTGCTGCGTTGGTAGCTCGTACGCCGATTCTGGCAGTTGAAGATGTAGAGAACCTCTCTGTAGGTGAGGATGATCTGGCTGTTTCAGATTTGACCATAGACAAAGATGGCAGCGAAGGTGCCATTACTTTGGAGTCCGGAAATACTGATGTCGCAACTATCGTGGATAATAAAATTCACGCTATAGCAGCAGGTGATGTAACTATTACCGCTAATATTGCCGCTGCAGATAATTATAGAGCAGCCAGCACAACATTTAACGTGCATGTTATTGAGCCTTGTTTATACAATGTTACGCTTACCTTAGGCACTCCCGAAAATGGTACTTTCGAATCCAGCCGTGCAGCAGGTGACTATCCTACTTGCGAAGGCGCTTTGGAAGTTGTAGTTACTCCGACTGCTGATGAGCACTACCACGTAAAAGCCATCGTTGCTCCGAATAGTACTTCTATCTCCGATCCTGTTGATGGCAAATACACCATTACTTATGCTCAGAATACGAATGCCGCTTCGGAAATCAATGTAACCTTCGAAGAAGATGCGAAAGCTACTGTTACATGGAACGTAAACGGCAACACAGACCTAACAACCGATGTTTACGTAGGCGAGAAGCCGGTATTCCCTGCAACTCCCGCTGCATTTGAAGCAAACAGTAACACTTTCTACGGCTGGGCAACAGCTGCTTGGAGCGGTGTTGCTGCTAATCTCACCGAAAAGACAGTTTACACAAAGGCTTCCGAGATGCCGGAAGTTGCTGCTGCAGTAACCTATTATGCTGTATTTGCACATAAGACAGAGTCTTCCACTCCCGCTAACTTTACTTCTACCTTCACTTCAAAGGCATGGGCGGACGCTAACTCTCTGTGGACATCTGGACAAGATGGAGGTCAACTCACAACTGATCGAGGTGTTCAAGTAACCACAACCTATACCGGTGCAAATGCAACCACGAAGAGTTCTTATGACGATGTGAGTTCTGTAGTTGTAACATATAGTACTAATGCATCAAAAGGAGCAGGAACTATCGCTATTCAAGTAGGCGAAACAGAATATACAGGTGATGCGAGCGTAACTACGAGTGGTGGAACAGATGATCGTACTATCACTTACACAGCAGAGAGCAACGCAAGCGGCGCAGTAAAAATAACCGTTACTTGTACAACCAACTCTATTTACATTAAATCAGTCCAAGTTAACTACTCGGATGTAGAAGTTTCGTATTCTGATTATATCACCAACGCTTATGCTGTAACCTTCTCCGCTCCTGAGAATGGTACATTGAACATTTACGAAGATGACCTTGAGACGCTTGTTGCAAGTGGTAGTAGTTATGTTGAAGGCACGCAATTATATGTTGATGCTCAACCAGCTGAAGGTTTCAAACTGAAAGCAGTTAAAGTAATCAAGACGGGAGTTGATCCAGAAGAAGATGTAACGGCTACCGTTTATGACGAAGGTCTTCTCACTATTCCTGCATATGCAGTCACCGTTTCTGCTACCTTTGAGAAGGATGAAGCTACCGGCGTTGACAACACCGAAGCTGGCGTAAAGGCAGTGAAGAAAGTTGTAAACGGACAACTTCTGATTGAGAAGAACGGCCGCGTTTACAATGCTTTCGGACAAACAGTGAAGTAATTAATACGCTAACGCGTGACCGCCTAAAGGCTGTAAGACCACTACGTTGTAGGACCACTGCGTTGTAGGACCACTGCGTTGTAAGACCGGCTAAAGCCTATAGGATAAAATGAATTGAAGGCGTGCAGTAATGTGCGCCTTCTTTTTGGTCACCAAAAGCAATTTTTCTTGGTCAGTCCAAAATGACCAAAAATGATTCAAAAACTGAATTAATTTTCTTTAATTTTGGATAATTTTTGACCAAAAACAAAAGAATATTTGCATAATTGAGAAAAAAGTGTTACCTTTGCAGCGTGAAATGAAAAACTACAACTATGAATACTGCTACAGCAACACAACCGAGATCAACGGTACATCTCTCAACACCTCCATTTGTCGGTCATGTTTGGACAGAGGAGGAGTTGCGCGCTAAATGTATAACGGTTGACGAATCACAACGTGATTTGGAGAAAATGATGGTGAGAAGAACGGCCGCGTTTACAATGCTTTCGGACAAACAGTGAAGTAATTAATACGCTAACGCGTGACCGCCTAAAGGCTGTAAGACCACTACGTTGTAGGACCACTGCGTTGTAAGACCGGCTAAAGCCTGTAGGATAAAACGAAAGGAAGGCGTGCGGATGTGCGCCTTCTTTTTGGTCACCAAAAGAAATTTTTCTTGGTCAGTCCAAAATGACCAAAAATGATTCACTGAATTAATTTTCTTTAATTTTGGATAATTTTTGACCAAAAACAAAAGAATATTTGCATAATTGAAAATTGGAATTCGTAACTTCGAGGGCACCGACCGGCGAAGCCGCCCACCTCGAAGTTCCAGTCGCACGTTTGTGCGAATAACAAGGCTTTTCCAACAAAAATACAAATAAATTTCTCTTTTTCTTGGCAAATCCTTGTATATTCCAAATTTTTGTTGTAACTTTGCAGGCTCAATTAAATAATTTGGAAAAGTAGGGTCATCAAATGATAGGAATTTTTAATGATAATTTCCCTCCGATTTTGGACGGAGTGGCGTTGACAGCGCAGAATTATGCGTATTGGTTGCATCAGAAAGGACATGACGTTCGAGTAATCACCCCTTATGCGCCGTTTGCCGATGAAGTGATCAACGCTGCGCCGTATAAAATCAACCGTTACACCTCTATACCTATACCTTTCCGTCACCCTTACCGCTACGGTTTGCCTTATTGGGATCCGGCTTTCATGCGCAACTGGAAGAAGATGGATTTTGAGTTGGTGCATGCTCACTGTCCGTTTACTTCGGGTGATTTGGCTTACTCGGCTGCTCAGAAGCAACATATCCCTATGGTGGCTACGTTCCATAGCAAGTACCGTCAGGATTTTGAGCATAATGTGAAGAGTAAGCGGATAGTTGACTGGATGGTGAAGCATATTATTGAGTTCTTTGACAAAGCGGATGAGGTTTGGATTCCTCAAGCAGCCGTAGAACCGACGCTTCGCGAATATGGTTACAAAGGTCATGTGGAGGTGGTAGAAAACGGCAATGATTTCTACACGCCGGTGGAGAAGATTGAGGAGATGCGCAAAGAGATGCGTGAGGAATTGGGTCTGCTGCCGAATGAGACGATGTTGCTGTTTGTGGGTCAGCATATATGGGAGAAGAATATCGGCTTTATCTTGGATTCGCTTGCGCTGATAAAGGACAAGCCTTTCCATATGTTTATGGTAGGCACGGGCTATGCGGTGCGGGAGATTCGTCAGCGGGTTAAGCATTTAGGTTTGCAGGATCATGTGACGCTGCTTGGTAATATTCATGATCGTGAGCGACTGAAGAAGATTGATGCGGCAGCGGATTTGTTCCTTTTCCCGTCGCTGTATGATAATGCGCCGCTGGTTGTCCGTGAGGCTGCGGCTATGCACACGCCGGCGTTACTGCTCAAAGAGGCGACTGCTGCCGAAGTGGTACAAGCGGATGTGAATGGATTCCTTTCTCCGAATGACACGAAAGAGTACGCCAAACAGATTACCTATTTGATGGAGCACCCTGAGATTCTGCAACGCGTAGGCGATAAGGCGTCTTCGACCATTTCGCGTTCGTGGGAGAATGTGATTGATGAAGTGATTTTGCGGTATCGCGATATTCAAGAGAGTTATCGAATCAAACATGGCATAGTGGTATGATACAGATGATTTTGATGATGCTGCTCCAAACCTCTATGTTGGTTTTCGGGCAGGTGTTTCTGAAACTGGGAATGAAAGATATGGGCGCATGGCAGTGGAGCTGGGCGTATATCTGGCATGAGGTGATTTTGAATATATGGTTTGTATTAGGGCTTGTTCTGCTGGTAGGCGCGAATGTGTTCTGGCTGTGGTTGCTGGATAAATATCCCTTCTCGCAGATTTATCCGTTGACGAGTTTGGGCTTTGTGTTTGGCATGTTGTCCGGTGTGTTCATTTTCCATGAGACGGTAGGCTATTTGCAGTGGATAGGCGTGGTGATGGTGATGATGGGATGCTATTTTATCGCCAAAGCTTAATGGGTAATGGGTAATGGGTAATTTGGAATTGAAAATTAGAAGGTATATATTATTCTTTGGTCTTTTGTCCTTGCTACTGTGTCCGATGAGTGTTTGGGCGCAGACGACATCGGTAGAAGGGTTTGTGGTGGATGCTGACACGGGCGAGAAATTGCCGTTCGTGCAGATTTATTTTATCAAGCCATCCAGTAGCGGTTCCTTGGCTTCGCAATACTGTACGACGTCCGATATAGATGGTAATTTCTCTATCTCTAACCCCTCCGGTTACACGACCATCAATTTTCAGATGGTGGGATATAAGACGGAAATGTACACGGTGAAGAACGGTGCGCAGAAGAAGAACGTCAAGATAAAGATGAAGCCTGACGTGTATGGTCTGCAGGACATTGTGGTGACGCCGAAGAACCAAAAGCAGAAATATAAGCGTAAAGGTAATCCTGCGGTGGAGTTGATAAAGAACGTGATTGCGCATAAGGATTCGTTCCAAGTGAAGTCGGCAGACCATTATCGCGCAGACACGTACCATCGCATGTCGTTCGCGTTGGATAATTTTACGCCTAATTTCAAAAAAGGCTTCTGGAAGAGTTTCCAACTGATGGAGAAATACATTGATACGACGGGCGTTTATCCGGCGTTGACTGTTTCTATCCGTGAGAATATGGGTCACGAGTACTATCAGAAACGTCCGCGGCGTGAGAAGAAAACGGTCGATAGGCAACGTATTTTCGGCGTGGAGTCCGTTTTCTCAACTCAGTCGATTGAGGAGAATATGAAGTCGGTGTTTACCGATGTTGATATCTATGACGATAACATGAATATCCTCTTCAACCGGTTTGTGTCGCCTTTATCTTCGGCCTTGGCGGTAAGTTACTATCAATACTATATTATGGACACCATCTATTTAGATGGTGACAGCGTGATTGACTTGGCTTTTGTGCCTGTCAATTCGGAGAGTTATTCGTTTACGGGACACCTTTATATCGTCAATGACTCAACGTTTAAGATTAAGAAATACGCGATCAATATTCCTCCTCATATCAACTTGAACTTCGTGAGCCACTATTCCGTAGAGCACGAGTACAAGAAGTTGGAGAATGGTCTTTGGGCCCCAGATCGAACGAATACGTATTGTAAGTTCTATCTGATTAACCGCAAGAAGACTCTTTTAGCTCGTCAGACGAAGTTATACACGGGTTTTGATACGGATTCTCAATTACCGAAGGATGCCTTTTCCTATACACAGCGAGCGGATTCGCTTAAGAAAGATACCACTTCTATCCGTGAGGACTTCCAATGGTGGGATGACCATCGCCCTGAGCCGCTGACGTTCTATGAGAGTTCGGTGATGAGTCTATTGGACGAATTAAAGACGACGCCTAAGTTCAATGCGCTGATTAAGACAGGTGACGCGCTGATGACCGAGTTTATCACTACTGTGCCTTCGAGTCGATGGGGTGAGAGTAAGTGGGATTTTGGTCCTATTTTGAACTTTGTATCTTGGAATAAACTGGAGGGTGTTCGTCTGCGTATCGGCGGTACGACGACGGCTAATGTGCATAAACAGCTTTTCTTCTCCGGCTATGTGGCTTTTGGTACGCATGATTTGCGTCCGAAGGGACAGGCGGAGTTAATGTGGTCGTTCAATGAGAAGAAGTATCATCAATATGAGCCGTTACGCGATTATATATCGCTTTCGGCTATGTATGACGTCGAAGAACCGGGCCAGCAAACGGGTATCTTCCAACGCGATAACTTGATTATGTCTATTCCTATCGGTACTATTACCGATAAGTATGAGCAATATATCTTGCGCGCGCGCCTGCAATATTATAAGGACTTCCCGAACCAATTGACGTTCAAGGCTCGGTTCGATTATGAGTATAACGAGGCAGCGGGGGCGATGAAGTACAGCCGCGTATCGGCGATAGATACGTTAGGATTTATCGCGAATCAAGAGACTTGTTATGACCGATTCCATAAGAATGCTTACCATGATTTCTATGGTACGTTTGAGTTGCGCTACTCGCCGGGTTCGCATTTCCCGATTAACCGTTATGGCGTAGAAAGTCCGTTTACATTGGAGCAAGATGCACCGGTTATCTCTATTCAGCATCAGATAGGTTATTTGGACGATCGAGGCTTATTCGACAGTAACGGAAACGGTGGCAAGGGTTATTTCTATAATCACACGCAATTGACGGCAGAGAAGCGCTTCTGGTTCTCGTCGTTCGGTCATTTGGACGCGCGTATTCAGGCGGGCTATGTGTGGAATAAAGTACCGTTTACCAAACTTTACAGCCCGCAGACCAGTACTTCTATTATGCTGGGTAAGAATGCATTCAACCAAATGCAGCCGTCTGAGTTTATGTTCGATGCGTATGTGGGGTGGTACTTTACGTATTTCTTCAAGGGATGGATATTGAACCGTATTCCTGGTATTAACCGATTGAAACTGCGCGGTGTGGTGTCGTTTAGCGGTATTTACGGCGGTTTGACGAAGAAGAACAACCCTTATTTGCAGGGCAACGAAGGTATGTATGCCTTCCCGAATGATCCTGCGCGATTGACTTTTGACCAGAGTCAGCGGAATATTGTGACGGCCGGTCGAACCCTTTCGCCGATAGGCAAATTGCCGTATATGGAATTGACAGCCGGTATAGAGAATATCTTTAAGTTCATCCGTATTGATTATGTTCGTCGTCTGACATATAACGAATATGATTTGCCGTTTAAGGTGCCTGTGCAAGGCGTGGACGAAGAAGGTAAACCTACGGTGGAGATGGTACAAGCGCGTCGTCGGTTAGGGGCTTGGGGTCGCAATGGCGTCAAACTAACTGTGCGATTTGCATTGTAGGTGACGGAGTCACGTTAAATAGTTAAGATGGTTTTACTTCGTAAAACGTTAAATAGTTAAGATGGTTTTTATTTTATAAAAACGTTAAACTGTTATGAAGAGGTCGATAGTTATATGTGTGTTGTCTTTGATGCTTGGTTCTATGGCCGCGTGGGGTCAGACACAAGTGTCTCAGATTGACCGAATTATGGATGCACCGATGCCGAAAGCGGGGCAGTATATGGATAGCGTTCTTTCGCCCAAAGCGAAAAAGTGGATTAGCGAGCAACAGATTGATTCCCTTGACCAGGAAAAGATTCCCAAGATTGTGACGATGGGTGTGCTGCTTAACGCTAACATGAGTCACTTCCTTATCACAGAGAAATTAGCGGATGGTAAGTTGCAGACTTCTTCCACCTATCTGCGTGCAGGTTTAGAAGTGGGTGGTTTCATGGATTTCTTGGTGACGCGTCACTTTGCCATTCAAGCACAGTTAGTCTTTACTGCCGCGCAAAACCAATTTGGTATTCAGGACTCGACGAACCATCTGTGGTCGTTTGGCGCGGATATTCCGGTATTGTTCTTGTATCGCTTAGGTAATATGCAGAAAGGTTATTGGAACGTAGGTGCTGGTATCTATGCGCATTTTACCTTCGCTAGCAATAAGGGTGTGTATAAGAATAATGAATCGGGTATCGTGCCTTCGGAGACGCCTAAATGGTATGTGTCGCTGCATGATAATCATGCGGGAATTATTGCGCACGCGGGATATGAGTTTCCGTTTGGCATGCAAATCAACTTCCACTATATGCTTAGTTTGTCCGATATTTTCGGGTACTACAAGAACGCGAAGGGAACGCTGGAGAGTAATTATGCGTTTTACCCTCAGCGGCTTTGCTTAGGTGTGGCGTATCGGTGGAAGTAAACGTTATTCTTGGCGTTTGAGGCTTTCGGCGTGAATGGCGTCAAAGAGGTGTTTGACAAAAGCGGCATCCATGCCGTTTTTTGTTGCCCATAGTTGTCGCTGGTCGAGTATTTCGGCGTATCGTTGAGGTTGGAGAGGGGCGACGTTATGGGCTTTTTTCCATTCTCCGATGCGTCGGCTGACGTCCATGCGGAGGGCGAGCGTTTCCCATAATTGGTCATCCAATTCATCGATTTCCGCTCGTAGCCACTCCAGTTCCGTATCAGTTACCTCTCGTGAATGGTTCGACAAAGGTTCGAGAAGGGTTCGTAATTGGTTCGGCGCGAGTTGCTGTTTGGCGTCCGAGAGGGCGTTGGACGGTTCGGGATGGATCTCTATCATGGCGCCATCTAAGTGAAGCGGTGCTATTTTGCGCAGGAGTGCCGGTATTTGTTCGGCATCGCCGCTGAGGTGGCTTGGGTCGAGAAGCATTGGGATGTCCGGTCGTGCGAGTCGTACGGTGTGCGCCATGGACCAGCAGGGCTTGTGGTTGCAGCCTCGGTGGATGGCGATGACAGGAATGGCGGTTTGCTCAAGACGTTCGATATTCCCTAACCAAAGCGCTGCATCGGCATTGACAGGGTTCTTAATAAGAACGGCTTTGGCGTTGGCGTTGGCTTTGAGTGCTTCGCAGAGGGATTGCACCGTGATGGGGTTGGCACTGGTTCGGGCACCTATCCAGAGATAATCGATGCCGGCTTGGAGGGCTTTGTGGACATGTTCGGGTGTGGCTACTTCGGTGGCCACTTCGAGTCCGTAGGTTTGTTGCACCTCTTGGAGCCAAGCGAGCGCTTGTTCACCGATGCCTTGAAAGGTATTGGGGTTCGTGCGAGGTTTCCATACGCCTGCGCGGAAAATGAAAGGTGTGTTGGGACACACCTCTTTTAATTCGCGCGCTGTGCGTAATACTTGTTCGCGCGATTCGGCACTACAAGGACCCAGAACAAGCATCGCTGTTATTTTAGGATTTGCAATCTAAAGCGCATCGTATCCGGATTTTGCTTGGGATAGATGTAATCGGAGTTGGTTAGCTGGACATCCAGAAAACCGATACCGTAGAGGTAGTCGACATGCTGGGTGTAGTAATCCACGATGGTATCTCCCGTTATTGGATCCTCAACGAAGTCTGTGAGGAACCAACTGTATGGTAAGATTTGCTGGTAGGGGTTCGAGGAAGTAAAATCGAACTCTCGATAGAGATTGATGAGTCCATAATTATAGGCATAATTATCAATCTCCGGCACATCGAATCGGTAGTAGTACTGGCGAGTGATGTTATCGAATTTCCAGTCAGGTTGGCAGACGGTTAAGTCCAGTGTGCTGACAATCATTTTCTGTCCGGGTTCATTGCGTTCGCAGGCTACAAACGCGAGTACTACGAGCATGAAAGCGATGATTTGAGTGGCTTTTTTCATAAAAATTGCAAATTTAGGCTGCAAAGTTACGACTTTTTTTGCATATATGCAAACTTTTTTGTACTTTTGTACCGGATTTTATAAAAATAGCATAAGAATGAAGAAAAAATATTTCTTGATAGCGTTTGTGGGCTTGTTGACGATGGGTGTTTATGGTCAGCGTCCGAACGCTGCGTATATGTCCTATATTGAGGCATGGAAAGAGGTGGCAGTTCAGCAGCAGGTCGATTATGGAATACCGGCTTCTATTACGATGGCGCAAGCATTGCTTGAGTCCGATGCGGGAAGGAGCGAATTAGCGGTGGAAGCGAAGAATCATTTTGGGGTCAAATGCAATAACGACTGGATGGGCGGTGTGTATTACCATGACGACGAGACGCAAGGAGAGTGTTTTCGACAATATGGCGATGCGGCGGAGTCGTTTAAGGATCATTCGTTGTTTCTGAAACGTCCGCGGTATGAGACGTGTTTTGAGATAGCCGTGGAGGATTACGAGGGTTGGGCTTATCGTATTCGTCAATGCGGCTACGCGACTGATCCTATGTATGCGCAGAAGCTGATACGCTTGATTGAAACGTATCGGTTGGACACGTTAGCGAATGGCAATGGGGTTAAGCGTGTGTCTGAAGTCAAAGAAGCCGCTGCGGCGCAAGAAAGATCTCAAACTGACGGAAAGGTGGCTAAGGCTGCGGTGGTTCATAAGACGGATGTGATTGCGGTAGTAACGCACGATCCTGAACCTCCTTATGTAGCGCCTCTGACGGAAAAAGAGGAAAAGGAAAATTTCTTTTTGGAGCACCCGAAGCATCGTTTTAACGGAGTGGCGTTTGTGTTGGCGCGCGAAGGAGATACGTATAGCAATGTGGCCTTTCGGCTGAATGTGCGTGAGCGCGATTTGAGGGTGAATAACGATGCTTTGGGTCGCGATTTGGCGGTGGGAGATAGGATTTATCTGTCGCCGAAAAAGTCCACCGGTGCGAATGAATATGTTTGGACTTTTCCCGGTCAGACGATGTGGGCGCTTTGTCAGGAAGAGGGAGTTAAGATGGAGGCTGTGCAGAAACTGAACGGCTTAGATCCGGACATTCGTGTGTTTCATATCCGTCAAAAGATTTATTTGAAGAAAGTAAAGGACGATGCCCTCCGTTAACTCCATGTCCATCAGCGAAGCGCTGGTCGCGTTCTTGCGCGAGAGCGGTTTGGAGCAGCCTGTGCTGGAAGTGCAGGTGGAGGAAATGTGGTCGCAAGTGATGGGCGAAACGGTGGTTCATTTGACGCGAAGCGTGGAGGTGAAGAATGGTGTGTTGATAGTGCATGTTAACTCTGCGGCTTTGAAGGCGCAATTGTTTGAGAATCGGTTTGAGTTGGTGAGAAAACTGAATGAAGCGGTAGGGGCGCCGGCTATTAAGGATTGTCGAATCCTTGGGTGATTTGACAATTGTTAAATTGTTAAATTGTTAAACTGTTAAAGTGTTAGTGGTATATCCGAATAACATAGAGCAGAAGATTGATTTTGTGGTCATCCGTGAGGAATTGCGGAAGCGTTGTTCGTCGGCTTTGGGTCGTGAGCGTGTGGAGGCAATGCAGATGGAGACGGATTTTGAATCCGTGCAGGCGCGTCTTTTGACAACTGACCAAATGCGGATGGCACGTGCGGACGGTTCGTTGACTTTTCCTCGCGGCGAGATCCATGATGTGCGAGAAGCGATTAGTAGGATTCGGTTAGAGGGATTGTTCTTGGACGAGGCGGAATTAGATGCGCTTAGGCAGACGCTTAGTTATGCCGCGGAGTTGGAGGCGTTCTTTGGTTCGCTGGATGAGAAGCGGTATGGGGCGTTGCGGGAACTAGGGAAGCCAACCCCCTCCCCCTCCCTGAAAGGAGGGGAGTTGAGTTCCCTTGTGAAGCTGATTGATCAGGTACTCGACCGATACGGGAAGTTGGCGGATAGTGCTTCGCCTGAGTTGGCGAGGATCAGGCGGGAGTTGGTGAACCAACAGAATGCAGTAGGGCGCACGTTAGCGGCAATCTTGCGTCAGGCGAAAACGGATGGGTTTGTGGAAGGCGATGTGACGCCAACTTTGCGTGAAGGACGATTAGTGATCCCTGTTTCACCGGCATATAAGCGTAAGATAGGCGGAATAGTGCATGACGAGTCAGCGACGGGTAAGACCGTTTATATCGAGCCGCAACAAGTGGTGGATGCGAATAATCGTATTCGCGAGTTGGAGAGCGCGGAAAGGCGTGAGCGTGTGCGGATTCTGACGGAGATTACTAATCGTTTGCGTCCCCACACACCGGAGATTTTGCAAAGTCAGGAATTGCTGGCAGAGGTGGATTTTCTATTGGCTAAAGTGTCGCTGGCAGAGAGTTTGAATGCGATTCGGCCGGAGATGGTGAATGAACCGATGTTAGACTGGTTCGAGGCGCGTCACCCGGTGTTGTGGTTGCACTATGTGCCTCAGGGTAAGCGTGTTATCCCACTCTCTATTCGGTTGAGGGCAGCGGAGAATCGCGTGCTGGTGATTAGTGGTCCGAACGCAGGTGGTAAATCGGTGTGTTTGAAGACTGTTGCGTTGCTGCAATATATGCTTCAGTGCGGGTTGTTAGTGCCGGTAGGTGAGCAAAGTAGGGCAGGTTTCTTCTCGCAATTGATGATAGATATCGGCGATGAGCAATCGATACAAGATGAGTTGTCCACCTATTCGTCCCATCTGAGGAACATGAAGGCTTTTTTGCGTCAAGCGGACGCGCGGACGTTGTTCTTGATTGATGAGATGGGTTCGGGCACCGAGCCGCTTATTGGCGGTGCGTTGGCAGAGGCGATGTTGCGGGAGTTAGTGGCTAAGCAGGCCTTTGGCATCGTGACGACCCACTATACTAACTTGAAGCATTTTGCTGAACAGACGAGCGGCGTGGTGAATGGTGCGATGCTGTATGACAGAGGTGCAATGCGACCGTTGTTTCAGTTGTCTATCGGACAGGCAGGTAGCAGTTTTGCGATAGAGATTGCGCGACAGACAGGGTTGAGCGAGACGGTTATTCAGTATGCGACGGATTTGGTGGGTGAGGAACATATCGATTATGACCGTCAGTTGCAAGACATTGCGCGAGATAAGCGGTATTGGGAGCGTAAGCGACAGCAGATTCGTCAGAAAGAGAAGGAGTTAGAAGCGCGAATGGCGCAATATGAGGAGCAGTTGAGTGGCGTGAAACAGCAGAAGAAAGAGATTATCGAAGAAGCGCGGCAAGAAGCGGCGGAGTTATTAGCGCAAGCGAACGCTACGATTGAGCGGACGATACGAGAGATTAAAGAGGCGAAGGCGGAAAAAGAGAAGACGAAGGCGGCACGTTCTAAAGTTGAAAGTTTAAAGTTGAAAGTTGAAAGAGAGGCCTCACCCCAACCCTCCCCTGAAGGGAAGGGCGGCCAAGTGCTGCGGGATTTTAGTGAGTTGAAGAAGTTAGCAAAGAAAGGTGGTTTGGTAGGCGAAGCCGGCCAGTCCGGAAATGCCGGCAATTCCGGTAAATCCGGAAGTGCACATATCGTGCATAGCCGTACGGTGTCTTTTGAGCGGACGCTGGACTTGCGAGGAATGCGTGCGGATGAGGCGTTGGAGGCTCTCATTGCTTATATGGATGATGCGCTGATGGTGGGGGCCGGTGAGGTCACTATTCTGCATGGCACAGGAACCGGTGCGTTGAAACAGATGACGCGCGAATATCTGGCATCGCTTAATCGTGCGCGCATGAAACGTGGACAGGTGGCATTGGAGTTTGGCGATGGCGATGTGAACCACGGAGGAGCTGGGCTCACAATTGTTAAATTGTAATTGATAGTTGATAATTAATAATAAGATGAAGAAACATTTAGCACTTTTTTGCGCGTTGGTATTGGCGTTGCCGATGCTGGCGGCGGTTCATCAACCGGGATTCGGAGATCGCAAATACTCCGTTACCGGTATGTTAGAGTATAGTTACAACACCACTTGGGGCCACCATGGCAACATGGACATTCAAGCGCTGATGCCTATTAATCCGCATTTTGAGATGGAGGCAAAGGTGCAATTATCGACAGCGAATGTGTACACGGGTGTTGTGCAACTTCGTCCGAAGTTTCAAGTGCCGGTAGGTGAGTTGTTTGTAGAGACAGATGTGCTGTATAAAGCAGTCGCACGTAATCGACTGGGCGATATGACGGCTGCTTTAGGAGTAGGTTATCGAATGGATTATGTGTCTGTGACGCTGGGACTTTTCTGCCGCGTGATCGATAACTGGGATCGTTCGGTTCATACCGATGAGACATATGTGGTGGAGCCGTTTAACTTGTTGTATCGACTGGAGGTTTTCTGCCGACCGCAGAATAATCCCTGGAACCTTTCGTTCATGTTCAGCAACGTGGATGACTACCAGATGGAACGCATGTGGCAACCGCTTTTTATGGTGGGTGCATGGTACGATGTAGCGGATCATTGGCGACTTAATTTCGGCGTGCAATGTAAGCCGACAGGTATGTTTCACTTAGATGCGACCTTCTATGGCGCTACGTTCAGAACAGGTTTTACGTATAAATTTTAAGGGATTATGAAAAAGATTGTATATTTAGTAGTAGCATTGGCCTTGGTGGCTTGCAGCGAAGATAGCACATTGGATATCAAAGGAATGTTCTCTCCGCAAGGCGAGACCGTTAATACGCGTTTTGAACAATCGATGGCGTACAACGATTCGGTGGGTGAGATTCATCTGGAGATGTTCTCGGACGAGTACACTATTTATGTATGCACCGACAGTCATATTACGCGTAAGACGCATAAGAACTTGGATTATTTTATGGCGCAATATTTGGCTGCGCCTCTACCCAAGATGGCGCTTCATCTGGGAGATTTGATTGATGCGCAGAAGAATTATCCCTGTGCCGACAGTGTACTTCGTCAACCCGGAGTGGCGGTGAATCAAGCACAGAGTATTCTTCGTCCTTTCCCGCTCTTTATTACACCCGGCAACCATGATATTTACTTCAAGCAGTGGCCCATTTATCGCGATTTATTTAAAACATCGGCTTATTGGTTTGACACGAATAACGGGTCGAAGAAACTGGATTTGTTCATCTGTTTGGACAGTGCGGAAGGCGAAATCGGTACGAAGCAAACTGCCTGGTTGAAGAACCTATTAGAGACGAAGTCCAAGGAAGGGTATCGCCATATTATTGTCTTTACGCACACTCATCTATGGAAACTGGATGGTTCGCAGGGACATACCTCCAATTATGCGTTGGAAGCGAGTTATGAGTTGACGTCTTTGCTGAGTAAATATGGTGTGGAATATGTGTGGAGTGGCCATCAGCACGCACGTCAATCGGTGATATTTAAGGGCGTGCAGTATTTGGTACTCAATGCGACGAAGGATTCGGAAAAGGGGCAATCGTATATGACAGCCCAAATGGGTGAGGGAATTAGTTATCAGTATTTTGATTTCCCGAAAGAATAAAGTACAGTTTTAACCGCACGTAGGTATAGTAGATGATGATTTTACCTTTGAGAGAGGCGTTTTGTGCTTTCTCTTTTAAGGCTTTGAGAACACGCTGCTGAGCTTCCGGATGAGGCTTGGCAGTGGTGCTTTTGGGGTTGTAGGTGTACAGATAGCCGGTATCGTTCAGCATGCGATATGTGGCTTCGCTGAGCCATAAGTCAGCTGAGAAAAGCACGTCTTCGTATATGTATCCTTCGGCGAAATGTAGAGGCTCAATGGTTTCTCTGCGGTAGAGACGCATACAAGGCGACGTGAACTGAAAGAAGAAATGCGGGAGTTTGGGTTGGCGGGTGTTGGGTCCGATTCGGGTGTACCCACTTTGCACGTAATCTACGTTTGCGATGGCTTTTAGGTGTGTCTCGCACCAGTTCGGTTGTAAGGCGTCGTCGGCGTCTAAAAAAGCGATGTATTCTCCTTTTGCGTGCGTTAGACCGTAGTTGCGCGCAGCCGATTGACCGGTGTGGGGTTGCGGTATCGCCGTGATACGTGGGTCTTGCTCTGCGAACGATTGTGCAATAGACAGGCTGTCGTCTGTGCTGCCATCGTCAACCAATATGATTTGAAGGTCTCGTTCGGTTTGGCCAAGCAAACTCTCTATGCAAGCGTGCAAGTAGTGGGATGCGTTGTATATGGGGACGATAAAACTAATCATGTAAATGTGTGTTGATGATTCGTTCTAATTGTTCGCATTGTGCTCTGCGACTAAACTCTTCGTGATGTAGTGTGTTCTGCCGTGTATATCCATTTTTTGTCCACTGATTGTAGTTGGTGGTAATAAATGACTTTATTGTCTCTATGTCGTCTGTGGCAATACCGGCGTTGGTATAGTTTATTAAATCGGCTAAAGAGCCAAGGTCAGAGGGAACACAGAGAATTGGTTTTTTACATCCAAGCGCCTCATAAAATTTAGTGGTTAACATGCCATGTGTATTGGGACTTGTGCAGACAAGCATCATGCTACTTTGACGAATGGCGTCCCCTAAATTCTCATGGTGGATGGGATTATCTTTTGGCGTGTGAACATCGAGGCTAATGGGTAATCCCAATTCTTTTATCGCTCGTTGTACGGTCTGCATGGCTGATTTTTGCCACTCAAATAGAGATCCGATATATGTTATTTTGAAGGCGTCTGTGATTATATCTTTCGGGTAGAATTGGTTTTCATCGTATCCGTTGTATATGATATGAACATTTGTGTTAAATTGCGCAATAAAAGCTTTGTGCCAAGGAGATACGGTTGTTACAATGTCCGCGGTGCGTAATACGTTGTTACGCCGACGAATATGGATGGTTCGGTACAAACGGCGAAATAACATTAAGAACCTATTTTGATGATGATATTGGTATGTGGAGTTTTCCACTTGTTCATCTAAATCGCGAATATCGCATAGCAGAGGAATGTGGTAATACGATGCTATTTGTTGTGCTGCGCCTAAAGGAAAATCAGAAAAGGAAGTACATATAACCGCATCAAATATTTGGTCGTTTAAAAGCTGGATCGCTTTTTTTGCAAATGCAGTGTTATGCCAATCCGTAAGCAGTGTCCATATAGATTTTATCATCCAGTCGATGGTAGTACCACGATACATTGGAATGGTAATAATATCGTATTGATGTGCGAACTCTAAAGGCTGGTATTCTTCTGTTAGCAAGGTTACTGAGTGTCCTTTCTGCATGAGGAAATCGCACATATATCGAAGCCGAGGAAGAAATCCCGGTGCAGCAGGCGGATCAGAGACAACTAATAATCTTTTCATATAAAGAGTGATGATATGAATCCGGTGTGAAACTGCTATTATGCCAGAGGAGGCAGGGATCGCCGTGGTGGAGACGGATTTTGGAGAGGAGGCGTTCGCAGAGGAAATAAGCTTCGTCTTCGGTGAGGTTCATGTAGTTGTCGTTGCTGAGCGTGCAATCCATGACGGTGAGGGGATGGAGTGTGAGAGGCGTGAGTTGGTATGTTTTGGGGTTGATCCAACGCACGGCTCGCGTTGTTTGCAAGCGGAAGCCAGCCTGGTCTGCAAAGCCCATGGTGAAATCATCGGTGTAGCCGGCATCAGCAAGGCGTTGCATGTGGTCGATGTCGCTGCGCAGGTAGTGCGCGCGGAACATTCGGCTATATTCGATTCTTGGTATTGAACCATAATAACTGCCATGCACGCCCAAGAAGGCGTTGCTATAACGCAACATATGTTTGAGACGTCTGTAATCCCGTCCCCATAGGCAATATTGCGGGTAGTCAAAGCCTTTTCCTTGGGTTCGTTTAACAAAGTAGATGGTTTCTGCCTTTGGCACTTTGGCGTCTTGTTCGATTATCCAAGGGAAGGTGTATGTCGGGTCGCTATGAATGGACCTGAGTGAGGCAAGAACTTGTTTGCCTTCTCCACGTTTGATTCCTCCGAGCGCTCCGCGTAGATGACGGTATTGGGAGATGGCGTCGATGTCGTGGGTGAGGTAAATATGGTCAAATCCGCTTGGTGGCATGGGGGCATCAAGTAGTTTGAGCAGAAGGCGGGCGTGTTCGTCCAGCATCGGAATTTGCAGGCGATTATTTTTGCCAAGGAGGGAGTATTTGGCGGCAAAACGTCCGTGCTCATCGCGTTGGGGGTTGATGAGTTCTTCTGCGCGAGAGGTGAAGAAGAAGGTGTTGTAGAGGATGTCCGTGCGGATGATGTATTTGCCTTTGGCGGGATTATCCGTTTTGGGTTTGGACATGTCGGGGAGGACGATGTCTTTGCCCAAAAGACCATTTGGCACAATGAGCACATCGTGGTCTTTGAGAGCCGCTTCATCTGCGGTGTAGGCTACGCGCTTGGCTACCTCTTCATCGCCGTAACAGAGCCAAGAAATAAGGTAATTTATAATATTGGTCATTGGTCATTGGTGATTGGTCATTCTTCGTTCAGTATTTCCCACTCGTATAGTTTTTGTTCTATGCGATGTTTGATAGCTTCGTATTGGTGGAAGTTTTCGGGTGTTTGGTTTTCCGGCGAGGCGAGGAGTTGTTCCATATGCGTTTGCTCTGCTTCCAGTTTTGCTATCTCTTCTTCGACTTGCGCAATTTGGCGTTCGCGTTTGCGTTTTTCTGCTGCTGCGGCCTTTTGTGCGGCGTAGTCTTGTGCGCCTGTGGGTGGCTCGACATTGGCTTTGACTGTCGTTCGACCGTCGTTCGACCGTCGTTCGACCGTCGTATTTGACTGCGTGTTGAGGGCGTCGAGGGAAGTGAGTTTTCGGGCTCTGAGGAAGTCGTAGATGCCACCGAGGTGTTCGCGGACGTGGTGGTCGGCAAATTCATAGACCTTGGTGACGAGTCCGTTGAGGAAATCTCGGTCGTGGCTGACGCAAATGACGGTGCCATTGAAGTCCTGGAGTGCCGCTTTGAGGACGTCCTTTGAGGGCATGTCAAGGTGGTTGGTAGGCTCATCGAGGATGAGCAGGTTGCATGGTTCGAGCAGAAGTCGGATCATGGCAAGTCGGCTTCGTTCGCCTCCGGAGAGCACTTTGACTTTCTTTTCAGACGCTTCGCCGCCGAACATGAATGCACCGAGGATGTCACGGATCTTGGTTCGGATTTCTCCTACGGCGACGTAGTCTATGGTCTCAAAGACGGTGAGGTTTTCATCCAGAAGGGCTGCTTGATTTTGCGCGAAGTAACCTATTTTGACGTTATGTCCTATTTTGAGTGTGCCGAGGTAGTCGAGTTGCCCCATAATACACTTGACGAGCGTCGTTTTGCCTTCTCCGTTCTTGCCGACAAAGGCTACTTTTTCTCCGCGGCGGATGGTGAAGTTGACGTCTTGGAAGACGGTCGTTGGTCTTTGGTCGTTAGTCGTTGGAGGAAAATCTTTGCGCAGGTCCTCGACGATAAGGGGAAAGTCTCCGCTTCGCGGAGCAGGCGGAAAACGCAGGTTGAGTCGCGAGGTGTCTTCGAGATCGACTTCGAGTCGCTCGAGTTTCTCAAGTTGCTTGATACGGGATTGTACCTGAACGGCCTTGGTGGCTTTATAACGGAAGCGTTCGATGAACTCCTCGGTGTCAGCGATCATTTTTTGCTGGTTGAGGTAAGCGCGTACTTGTTGCTCGTGTCGTTCTTTGCGTAGTTCAACAAAGCGGCTATAGTTGACGTTGTAATCGTAGATGCGCCCGAGCGTTATTTCGATGGTTCGGTTGCAGATATTGTCGATGAAGGCTCTGTCGTGGCTGACGATGAGCACCGCGGATGGGCTGGTCTTGAGGAAGTCTTCGAGCCACTGGATGGACTCGATGTCGAGGTGGTTGGTTGGCTCGTCCAGTAGGAGCAAGTCCGGATGTTGCAATAAGATTTTGGCCAATTCGATTCGCATTCTCCATCCACCAGAGAACTCGGAGCAAGGCCTGTCAAAATCTTTGCGTTCGAAGCCGAGACCGATGACGGTTCGGTCCATTTCGGCGATGAATTGGGCATTGGCATTGGCATTGGCGTTGGCATTGGATGTCGGGCAAACCGTCATCACCTCTTCTCGGAGAGTGCGATTATCTTGAAAGAGCATGACTTGCGGCAGGTAACCGATGGTCATATCGTTCTCTTTGGAGATGCGTCCGGAGGTGGGTTGGTACTCACCGGCGATGAGTCGGAGCAGGGTTGTTTTGCCGGCTCCGTTCTTGCCTACCAACGCAATTCGTTCTTTGCGATTGATGAGAAAGGTAACATCGTCCAACACAGGTCTGGACGAGAACTCCATCGATATGTGATCAAGATTTACCATTTACCATTTATATGCCCATTTGCTTATTGAGTATCCGCCAAAGACCGAACGTGAGACATGTGGCCAGCGCAAAATCCACAAAGAGTAACAGCCACATGTTCCAGTTTCGTCCGAGGATAGCCAGGCCGACAAAAAGCACGCTGACCGAAAGGAGCACGCAGGTCGTTTGGATATGATTGAGTCCTGTTCGCAGAAGCAAATGGTGGATGTGGTTCTTATCGGGTTGGAAAGGCGATTGATGTTTCTTGATACGGGTGAGGCTGACGCGGATGGTGTCGAAGATGGGCACCGTCAGCACACAGATAGCCACCATCGGTGCCGCGTTCATGTGGAGCCATTCGGGCACTTGATGGTAAGCATTCAGTTCGCAGAAATGGAAGACGAAAGCCGTTATGAGGTACCCTAAGAGCAGGCTTCCGGAGTCGCCCATGAAGATTTTTCCTCGATTGCCGAACACATTGTAGATGAAGAACACCGCGAGTGCGCCGAACATACAAATACCCAAAACCGACCATGGTCCTTCTCCTGCCAGCCAGAAATAGAGCGCAAAGAAGAGGCAGTACAACATTCCTAACCCGCTTGCCAGACCATCTATGCCGTCGATGAGGTTGAGGGCGTTGATGATGGCGATGAGGATGAAAAGGGAGATGAGGTAACTGGGGATGATGCCTATTTCCGTGATGCCGAACAAGCCATGTAGATGCGTTATTCGCAGGTCCGCAAAGCCAATGAGTGCGATGCCAGCGAGTGTTTCGCCAAACAGTTTGGCAACAGGTGTGAGGACTAAGACATCGTCAATAAAGCCCACGACCATGATGGCGAAGAGACCGATGAGGAAGAACTGGCTGTGGCTCATCTGGTTGTACTCAAAGAGGAGGTATGTCAGCATAAAACTGAAGCAAATATTGAGTCCTCCGATATTGGGCACTTCGCCGGTATGGCTCATTCGTTTATTGGGTCGCACTACAAATCCTTTCGCTTTGGCGATGCGAACGACGAGTGGCATGCCGAGCCAGCCGAGCAGAAAACTGATCAGGCCGATGAGGTAACTATGGGTTAAAAAGAATTCCTTTATCATTGTTGATCCAATTGTTCGTAGATGGAGTTGTTACTAATGAACTCCGGTACAATCTGCTTCATCAGTTTGACGGTGGTGAAGTTTC
>JAFSWF010000066.1 GCA_017444615.1 Paludibacteraceae bacterium
CGTGCAAAGTTACAAAAAAAAAATGACATGTGCAAATAAAAAATAATGAACAAAAAGTATATATATACTACGTATATATATAGAAAATGTGACGAAATTGCACAAAAAGGGCGTTTATCCTATGGGTATCCTATGGTTATCATATGGGTATCTTATGGTAAGGGTTCGTCTCGGTCTCGTGTTTTGGCGGTTTTTGGGTGTGGGCGTGGTGCGGGCGGGGTGTGGGAGGGAGGGGAGAGGGGTGTGACAGCGGAGCGTGAAGAAATGGAAGAATGTTTGCGGAAAATCCGGAAAATCCGGAAAATCCGGACCGCTACGCTTTTCCGGTATGAATATTTACCACAATAAAATTGCAAATAAACTTGATTTTTTTGCCAATTTATTTGGAAATTCCATTTTTTTGTAGTACCTTTGCACGATTTTTAATTTGGATAGGTAGGCAATGACACTAACGGAAGGCATAGAACATATCTTTTTTCTTGGTATCGGGGGCATTGGGATGAGCGGTTTGGCGCGGTATTTCCATAGATCGTCCTGCGGACTGACAGAAGACAGACCGGCTGCGCCTGACAGAGTACAGACCTATCATGTATGCGGATATGACCGGACGCCATCGGCGTTGACCAAAGAGCTGGAAGAAGAAGGGATAGGGATTGTTTATGAAGACCATCCATCGGTTATTGCTCAATGGTCATTGGACCCTTCGAACACCTTGGTAGTACGGACACCGGCTGTGCCGGAAGATAGCGCCATTTATACCTACCTGCGGGAACAAGGTTTTACTATTCTGAAGCGGGCAGAAGTGTTGGGGATGATCACACGGGAGAAGAAAGCCCTATGCGTCGCCGGCACCCACGGCAAGACCACCACCAGTACGATGATCACACACCTGATGAAAGGACAAAAGGACGATGTACGATGTACGAAGGGTGTGAATGCGTTTTTGGGTGGCATAGCGATGAACTATGGGACGAATGTGCTGATTGCGCCGGAGAGTGAGTACGTGGTGGTGGAAGCGGATGAGTACGACCGGTCGTTTCATCAGTTGAGACCGTATATATCCGTGGTGACGGCGGTGGATGCCGACCATCTGGATATTTATGGCACCGAAGAGGCGTATCGCGAGGCGTTCGCGCACTATACCAGTCTGATAACCGGCGCGCTGGTGATGAAACACGGCATTGCGCTGCAGCCGCGGTTGCAAGAAGGGGTGAAGTGCTTGACCTACGGAGTAGTCAGCCATCAGACGTCAGACGTCAGTTGTCAGCCTGATTGCTATGCGGAGAATATTCGGATTGTTGATGCGCAGATTGCGTTTGACTATGTATCGCCGCTGGCGACGATAAAAGATATCGAGTTGGGTGTGCCGGTGTGGGTGAACATAGAAAATGCGGTAGCAGCCATCACGGTGGCGTTGTTGGTGGGTGTGGAGGCAGAACAAATAAAGACACAGATGGCTTCTTTTAAGGGCGTTTGGCGGCGGTTTAATATACACGTTAACACAGAGAAAGTGGTGTATATCGACGACTATGCGCACCATCCGCAGGAGATAGCATCGACTATTGCTTCCATTCGCAAACTCTACCCTACCCGCCGACTCATCGGTGTGTTCCAACCGCATCTATACACCCGTACACGCGATTTTGCGGAGGATTTTAGAAGGGTGTTAAGCACCTTGGACGAATGTATTCTGCTGCCTATATATCCGGCGAGAGAATTGCCGATAGAAGGGGTGACGAGTGAGATGCTGTTAACGAGTGAAGGAACGAACGAGTTAACGAATGAACGAGTAGTAGAGAAAGCCGATTTGATAGAGGTACTACGCGACGATGTCCGCAGAACAAAGGAGCCGATGGTGGTACTAACTATCGGCGCAGGAGATATAGATCGCTTAGTGCCTGCTATCGCGGAAGCGTTAAACTGTTAAATTGTTAAATTGTTAAATCGTTAGATGGGTAATACAGCGCGAATCATATGGAGTACGGTAGGTGTGACGGTGGCGGCAGGGATGCTGCTGGCAGCGGTGGTATGGGGCTACGCTATGCGGCCTTCGGAGGAACCGTGTCAGTCCTTGCAGTTCATCATCACCGATAGGGCGGAGCGTATGTATTTCACGGAAGGCGAACTGACGTCTATGCTGCAAGCAGAAGGCCTTTACCCCGTGGGTCGGACGATCGACCGTTCGTTGTTGCACCGTATAGAGAAACAAGTGCTTCATCATCCGATGGTTCGTACGGCTGAGTGTTACCTGACGCCTCGCAATGAGGTGCGTGTACGGTTGAGTCAACGGGTTCCGTTGCTGCGTGTGCAGACACCCGGCGACGCCTATCTGATTGATACCGACCGGCGAGTGATGGAAGCGCGAGGAACGGTAATGGACTCGGTCTTGCTGGTTACCGGCGCTGTGGGTATTCAGGCCGCGGCAAAACAGATAGCGGATTTTGCGGAGTGGTTACCCACCGACGATTATTGGCGCGAACGTATTCATCGTCTGCATATGCAGACACCACAGAACGCGATTGTGTTCGTCAACGGGCAACGCGTGATGATGGGACCTATCAGCGGTTACGAACGTAAGTTGCGTAAGTTACAGACATTCTACGAGAACAGTCCCGAAGAAGTGAAAGAGAAGAACTATAACGAATTAGACATCCGCTTTAAAGGACAAGTCATTGGAAGAAAATAAACCTAACGTATTAACTATTTATGGCAAGAAAACAAACACAAAAAGCAGACACGCTTCCGCTGGTGGCGATTGATCTGGGCAGCGAGAGTGTGCGTGCCTTGGCGGCACGGCGTATAGCGCCCGATCTCTTCCAGATACTGGGCGTAGAGGAGCGTTCGCAGAAAGCCGGCAACTTATGCGTGGAGCAAGGCATCATCACGCAGTCGAGTAACGCCGGTTACGTCATCGCCGAGGTGCTGAAGTTACTGGCTAACCGTATCGGCGTGAATGAGTTACCTACGGCGTTCGTTTCGCTGGGCGGTTACTCGATGCAGATCATCGCCGTTCGCAGTAAGCGTGACCAAGCCCGCAAGAAAGAGATCAGTCAGGAGTTGTTGGACGAGATGGAGCTGGAGTGCAAGGAGAAGATCGAATTGCGCAACCCCGAAGTGGCGGTCTTGGGCTTGGTGCCCAGTTATTTCTGCTTAGACGGCGTGGAGCAAGATTCCTTACCGACGCCCGACCAACGAGCGGCGATCGTAGAAGCGCATTATATCGCTTTCTACGGCCGCAAAGCGATTGATACCCAGTTGCAGAAAGCGTTTTCGCAAGCAGGGCGTAGTATCGAACACGCGTTCGTTAGACCCGAAGCGCTCTTATCCGCCTTCGCCACCTGCGATGGCAATCAGATTCTGATGAGCGGTTGTGCGGTACTCGATTTCGGCGCACAGACGACGAGTCTGTCGGTGTACAAAGGCGGACAATACCTGCTCAACAAAGTGGTGCCTAAAGGCGGTTATCATATCACCCGTATGTTAGAACAACAAGGGATGAGTTTTGCAACCGCCGAAGTGCTGAAAAAGAAGTTCGGTTGCGCCTCGCCCGCGTTAGTAGAAAAGAACGTGCGCCTACGCGTACCCGCGTGCGCTGAGATAGGCGGAGAGATGGTTATCTCTGCGGTGGAGTTGGCGGAAGCTATCGAACTGAAACTAAAAGAGATACTGGAACCCTTATGGGCTGAACTGAAGAAAGTAGAAGGTCGTATCAGCACTATTTACATCACCGGCGGCGGTAGTATGCTGCAAGGCTTGGCGGAGTATATTCAGCAACAGACCTCCGTGCGGGTGCAATACGGCGCGCATAACCTGCTGCTTCACCGCGATACCGAAGAGAAATATCTCTCGCCCCAATACACGTCGCTCATAGGCACTATCCTGCTGGGACAGGATTATCGAGACAGCCACAAAGACCAATTGGTGCAGCGACCGAATTTCTTCGAACGCGTCAAAGAAAGCACATTAGATATGTTTATTGATCAACAGTGAAATAATTGATAATTGATAATATGGAAGATAATTTGATTACCCTTCCGCTGGAAGGCTTGACAGAAGATAGTATCATCAAAGTGATAGGCGTAGGTGGCGGTGGTTGCAATGCCGTCAATTACATGCACCGCCAGGGACTCAAAGACGTGTCGTTCTTGGTTTGTAACACCGACCGACAAGTGCTTATCAAAAGTTCCGTGCCCAGTAAGTTACAGTTAGGCCCGGGATTAGGTGCCGGTGGCGATCCTGAGACCGCCCGTCAGTACGCCGAAGAGAGTCGCGAACACATTCGCGAAGCGCTCAACGACGGCACACAGATGTTATTCATCACCGCCGGTATGGGTGGCGGCACAGGCACCGGTGCGAGCGCCGTGGTGGCAGAGGTGGCGCAAGAAATGGGTATTCTGACCGTAGGTATCGTCACTATTCCCTTCGCGTTTGAAGGCAAGAAAAAAATAGAAAAAGCGATGACGGGCGTGGCTCGTTTGGCCAAACATGTGGATGCACTGCTCATCATCAACAACGAGAAACTCAAGCAGATATATCCCGAACTGAACCTGCTCAACGCTTTCAGCAAATCCGATGATGTTGTAGCCAACGCCGCCCGCGCGATTGCAGAGATCATCACCGTGCCGGGGTATATCAACACAGACTTTGCCGACGTGCGTAACACGCTTCGCAAAGGAGGTGTGGCGATCATGAACATTGGTCGGGCTTCCGGCGACAAACGTATCACCAACGCCATCAACGACGCCCTCAATTCGCCGCTGGTGAACACCAACGATGTGCACGGCGCTGAGCGTATATTGCTGCAATTCTACTGCTCTACCGAACACGCCATCGTGATGGAAGAGATAGATCAAATCAATGATTTTGTGCAAGAGGTAGGCGACGACATCGAGGTGCAATGGGGTGCATCGATTGATGAGAGCCTTGGCGAAGAGGTTCGCGTGACCGTTATTGCCACCGGTTATAAGGTGGACGGACTGCCTTCGGAGGATGCCGAAGAGGGTAAGAAAACGATCCCTGAGGCGATTGAAGCCAACTACCCGCCGCAGCAACCCAAGCCTATGGAGGATGAAAAAGCAACGCTCATTGACCTGAGCGATACGTTGCGGGCAGAAGGCGTGGAAGTGCCGGAACAACCGCGTGAACGAGCCGCCTCTACCTCCGCCGACGAGGTGGTCATCACCGTGGAGGAAGAGACCAAACCGGAACCCGAACAACCGGCTAAACGGAGTCCGTTTGATTGGATTAGGAGGAAATAATTGATAATTGATAATTGATAATTCTTAGCCCTGAAGGGCACGATTATTTGACAAAGTCAAATCTTGATAATTGATAATTATATATGGAAAACCAAAGAGAGATGAATTTTTTTGACCTTTGTGCTGCGGGTGCTCGCGCGATTGGTCGTTTGTGCGTTGCCTTCTGGCGACTGCTGGTGCATATGCTGCGCGTATCGTATCGTTACTGGTGGGTTGTTCTGCCGGTGATTATACTGGGTTTGGCAGCTGCCTTTTACTACACTCGGCCAAGTAATATCAAGCACAATGTGAACACGGTAGTACTGCTGAACGGTCCTTCTATTCAGCAATTTGAACAAGCTTTGGCTCCTATTCGTTCGGTTAAGACGCTGCCGCAGGAAGCCGCCATCACTTCGCTCATCCACAACCAAACAGCCACGCGCTTTGAGACCTTCCGTGTGGTGGATTGTTTAGATGACGGCGTGGCGGACTACATTGACTTCAAGCATAAAACTGTCCCTACGGACACCGTCAATGTACCAATGCAAGACCGTCTTTGCCTACAATTCCGCATCAAGACCCGTAACTTGGATTCGGTGCCCAAGGTTGAAGAAGCGTTGCTAACCTATCTCAATGGCAATGCCGCTATGCAGAAGGCATACGAAGCCTATTATCATAACTTGCTCAGCGAGACCACGTTCAACCACACCCAAATGGCCAAGTTGGATAGTTTGACCTCGGAGTATTATTTCCATAATCACCTGGGCGAACAACCTACGGCCGGTATCTCCAGCGGTCTTATATGGGTAGGCGATTGGCGTGTTCACCTGTTCTTAGAAGATATCTACGACCACCAGAAACGCCTGCAGCTAATGGACCAACGCCTGCAATTGGCAACTGCACCGGTGGTGTTTGAGAACCATTTTGCCGTAGATGCCAAGCCGCTTAACGGTCGCATTAAGTTCATGATCCTATTCTTCTTCTTAGGCTGGATAGGAGGTTGTATCCTTGCAGAACTCATTGACCAAAGAAAAGCCCTCAACGCTTGGTTGAAGGCTTGATAAGGTTGAAGGTTGAAGGTTGAACGTTGAACGTTTAGCGTTTGAGGCGGAGGAGTTGTTTGACAGCAAAGTAAACCACTACAACGCCTAAGAGAACCAGTATGGCCACGCTTAGTTCGTGGCTATATTGTTTGATGAGGTCCATTTGACCTGCGGCTACATATCCCAGCAACGCCAATACACAATTCCATGCGAACGCGCCTAAGAACGTCCACCAAAGGAATGCCCCGAAATGCATGCGGCTTAGTCCGGCAGGGATGGAGATCAGTTGACGAATACCCGGAATAAAACGACCGATGAAGGTAGAGACGTTACCATGTTCGCGGAAATACGCCTCTGCCCGCTGGAGTTTTTCGCCGGAGAGCAGGCATAGATGTCCAAGGCGCGAGTCGGCAAACTTATAGATGATGATACGACCCAACCAAACCGAAAGGCCGTAATTGATGATAGCACCTATCATCGCACCTAACGTACCGAACAACACAATAAACAACACATCCATCCAATAAGTGCCTGTCACACACAGCACACTGTCCGGTTGCCCCGCCACGAAAGCTGCAGGGGGAATGACCACTTCGCTTGGAAAAGGAATAAACGATGACTCCACCGCCATCAACGCAGTAATCGACGCATAATTCATATGCGCCGAATACCAATCAATAATAGTATCTACTAAACTCATCAGATAAACAATAATTGAACGATGATATAAACCGGTAATAAGATGATGAGCGAGAACTTAATCATATAGCCGAAGAACGACGGCATTTTGATGCCACTCTCCTCTGCGATGGCTTTGACCATGAAGTTAGGACCATTGCCTATATAGGTGAGCGAACCGAACATCACAGCCGCGATGGAGATCGCTTTGAGCAGTATCTCCGGTATGCCGGCTACGAAGGGTGTGCCTTCAAACAGCCCTGTCACTACCCCCGCGTCAGCGGCTGCCAAACACTCCGGCAAACCGGTGGCTACGCCATGGAAAGCGACAGCGGTCGGCGTGTTATCCAAGAAAGCGGAGAGCGCACCGGTGGCGTAGTAGAATTGCCATGGATGGGTGAAACCGAGGTCGGCTGCGTGCGCCTTGAGGTACGCCAAAGCAGGGGTCATCGTAGTAAAAATACCCAAGAAAAGCACTGCCACCTCAATAATCGGTGCCCACGTGTATTTATTATCTTCGTAGCGTGTCTTCTTGTCGGTGGTCCAAAGCGACAGCCCCGCCAAGATAAGCAGTACTATCTCGCGCAGGAACTTCAACCAAAGGGGCGCATGTGCCTCTCCCATCGCAGGAATAGTGCCCTCGTTGATGCAAGCCACAGCCAGCACCACACCTAAGAGATAAACAAAATTGATGCCTCCCTTTATTTGCAGCGAGGTAGCCTCACGGGCATCCGCCGACAGTGATGTCCAATCTTCCTTACGGTAATAATAAGTGTCGATGGCAAAATAAAGCGCTAACAAGATCAGGCCAGTAGTAGCCCATTCGGGCGCAAGGTTCAAGAACCAACCAAAGTGTGCACCGCGCAGGAAAAGCATGAACAATGGAGGGTCACCCAGCGGTGTTAACAAACCACCACAGTTAGCCACCAACGCAATGAAGAACAAGATCGTATGCACTTTGTATTGGCGTTGCTGGTTGGTCTCAATAACCGGCCTAATCAGTAACATTGCCGCACCGGTGGTACCCATCAGCGAAGCCAAAATCCACCCTAAGCCTAAGAAACCGGTGTTCACCAACGGTTTGGCTTTCAAGTCGCCGGAGAAATGAATACCGCCTGTAATCACAAAGAGCGCCAGCAACAAAATAATAAACGGTACGTAGTCAAAGAACAGTTGATGCTCCAACTCATGCATCATATTGCCCATAATAAGACACGTAGCAACGGGGATACCCAACACCAGCGAAACAAGCAACTTGGTGAGATTACTCTCCCATTTATGCTCCGCCACCAGCGGACCAATAGCAATAATCAATAGCATCAATCCAAAGGGAATCATGGACCATGCCGAGTGTACAAATTGTTCCATATTAAAAGTTTAACAGTTTAACGATTTAACAATTTAACGTGCGTAGCACCTAATCTAACTTCAACACAGCCAGGAAGGCCTTCTGCGGCACTTCTACGTTGCCGATTTGCTTCATACGCTTCTTGCCGCGTTTTTGTTTCTCGAGCAACTTACGCTTACGGCTCACATCACCGCCATAACACTTCGCCAGCACATCTTTGCGAACCTGCTTAACGGTCTCGCGCGCAATGATCTTTGCCCCTATGGCTGCCTGAATGGCTATGTCGAACTGTTGCCGCGGCAGTAACTCCTTGAGTTTCTCGCACATACGTCGTCCGAAATCTACTGCATTATCGCGGTGGGTAAGCGTGGAGAGCGCATCCACTTGTTCGCCGTTCAGCAAGATATCCAACTTGACGAGGTTAGAGGGTCTGAACCCGTTCATATGCCAATCGAAGGACGCGTAGCCCTTCGAGATACTCTTCAACTTGTCGTAGAAATCAATCACAATCTCCCCCAACGGCATATCGAAGAGTAACTCCATACGGTTGCCAGATATATATTCCTGCTTCACTAGTTCGCCGCGTTTGCCAAGGCATAGGGTCATGATTGGACCGATATAATCGGAGGTGGTAATAACAGACGCGCGGATAAACGGTTCCTCAATGCGGTCAATCTCTGTGAGGTCCGGCATGCCGGCAGGATTATGCACCTCTACCATTCCGCCATCTTTCGTATAGACGTTGTAACTAACGTTGGGCACGGTGGTGATCACATCCATGTCGAACTCTCGGTCAAGACGTTCCTGGATGATCTCCATGTGCAGTAGGCCTAAGAACCCGCATCGGAAACCAAAGCCCAACGCCATCGAACTCTCCGGCTGGAACGTGAGAGAGGCATCGTTCAGTTGTAGCTTCTCCAGCGATGCCCGCAAGTCCTCATAATCCTCACTCTCAATGGGATAGACACCGGCAAAGACCATCGGTTTGGCTTCTTCGAAGCCGTCAATCGCCTTATCGCATGGCCGTGCCACGTGGGTGATTGTATCTCCCACTTTGACTTCAGTGGAGGTCTTGATGCCGGAGATAATATAGCCTACGTTACCGGCACTAATTTGTTTGCGCGGGCTCATATCCAGTTTTAGGATACCTATCTCGTCCGCGTCATACTCCTTGCCGGTGTTCACAAACCGCACCTTATCGCCGGTATGCATCGTGCCGTTGATTACTTTGAAATAAGCGATGATACCTCTAAAACTATTGAAAATGGAGTCGAACACCAGGCATTGAAGCGGTGCGTTCGAGTCTCCCTTCGGGGCAGGAATACGCTCTACTATCGCGTCTAATATCTCCGGTACTCCTTCGCCTGTCTTAGCGGAGCAACGTAATATCTCCTCCCGTTTACACCCCAACAAGTCCACAATCTCATCCTCTACCCGTTCCGGCATCGCATTGGGCATGTCGCATTTATTAAGCACCGGAATAATCTCCAGATCATGCTCAATGGCCATATACAAGTTACTGATCGTTTGTGCTTGCACGCCTTGCGTGGCATCCACCACCAGCACAGCTCCTTCGCACGCCGCGATGCTACGACTCACTTCATAACTGAAGTCAACATGCCCCGGCGTATCAATCAGATTGAGGGTGTATCCCTTATAATCCATCTGAATGGCGTGAGACTTGATGGTGATACCCCGCTCTTTCTCCAACTCCATGTCGTCCAACACTTGGTTCTCCATCTGACGAACATCCACAGTGCCGGTCAACTCCAGCATTCGGTCCGCCAGGGTACTTTTACCATGGTCGATATGCGCGATGATACAAAAATTTCGTATTTTATCCATAATTGGGTGCAAAGGTACAACTTTTTTTGCAAATATGCAAGAAAAAAGCGTTTTTTGGGCGCTTTTTTCGTAGTTTTCAGCCGTCAGCTGTCTGCTTTCGGGCGTCGATAGCATCGACCGGAAATGAACAAAATAAAATATTCGTTCTTGACATAGATGGTTTTCTTTACAAAATCACAACGAAACATGTGAATTTGGGTTACTTTTCTGAAATTCGACGGCTCATATCGAAAAAATCGAATGGTCAAATTAGAGAAAATCTTCTAAGGTCTTGCATCGCTATTTATCGCGCCCGTTAGTAGAATATTTATCGTAATAGTTTTTCCCATTCGGTGCGGGCTTTTTGCAATTCTTTGCGGTTACGGTTCGGTATTGCTTCGTTGAACTGACTGGAAGATGGCACCTCTTTTCCCGTGATTTTTTGCACCCATAACCGCAAGTCATGTTTGTCAGTCAGATTGGCTTTGCCAAGTTGCTCTAAAGCAGTCAAATAGCGCGCTATAATCGCCAAATGAACAGCATTCGGATTGCGCGTATTAGACGGGAGTGCACGGAGGTGTTCAATAACTTTTGTTTCTTGTTCAGGAGTGAGGTTACGAAGCGGTGAATAGTTATCTTGTGCGGCTCGGGCTTGCTCCGTTTGCCGCAGTTGGAGGACATAGTCCAGTTTGTTCTCAAAATCCTCTTGTTCATCGCTTTTTACAAAAGGCGACAATGCTATACGGCATAGAAGTCCTGCACCGAAGAGGATGCCACTTATTTTCCATGCATAATGGTAGATGCGTATACAAATGGCCCATGCCGCGCATTCCTCCACCGGCATACACCAGCGCCGTAATAGAAAAACGATGCCGGCGATACCTCCCAGACCTATCATCAGGAAGATGATACATTCGAGGACTCTCTTCACCGTCCTGTCAAAGCGAAACAACCGTTGTTCTGTACTTTTTTTTCATTGCGAGTGCAAAGGTACAAAAAAAATCTCACTCCTGCAAATTTTGAGTGAGATTTTTAGAGATCCTACAACTTTTGTAACGTGCAACCGCTGTTCTGTAATGTCATTTTATAGGTGCTGTTCCATCCAAAATAATAATTTTCCCATGTATAACGTTTCACACGATTTCCTTTGGAATCCAGGAATTCAACCTCGATATAAACAGGCAAATTAATTGAAACGGTATTCATTAATTCTTGAATGTTTTTATGCGCCGCAACCGTTGTAATTAGCTTATTGTCGCAAGAAATTTTCGCGGAATAATCGGACGCGTTCACAATGTACATTACGGGGTAATTAAGAGTTTCGTTTTTACAAGAGCTCAAGCCAAGCATCAAGGCCATCAAAGCCATCCAAAAGAATTTCTTTTTCATGATTAGTAAAAATTTAAAATTGTTCACAAAATTACACATTTGTGTCGGTAACGCCAAATTTTCGATAGCGATTATCGAATCTATCGAAAATAAGCATACCAAAAAGCGCCTGCCACTGCGCACACTACCCAATAAATCTCCAAAAAGAGTCCTCACCGAAGGTAAACCACGCTTAACGTGAAAGGTGAAAAATGAAAAGCGAAAGGTGAAAAGTGAAAGGATTTTGCAAATAAATTTGCATATATCAAAAATTTTTACTAATTTTGCACGCATTTTGTCGCGGGTTCGATTCTCGTAGATGTGCCAAAACTTTGTTTTAGCAGTAAATACTCGAATGAACTCCGCTCTCCAAAAAAATTAAAATTTTAGGGGAACCCATGATAAAAAAGATGTCAAATCTATCAACTAAATAACATAAACACAATGAGAAAGAGTATTTTATTGGTTGCAGCGATGATGGCAAGCCTGTTCACCATCGCACAAGACAAAACGCTGATGACCATCAATGGTCAACCCATCAGTGCAGAGGAGTTTTTGTACATTTACGAGAAGAACAACCAAGCTACAGCCATTGATCCCAAAACGATGGATGAGTATTTGGAGATGTTCGTCAATTTTAAACTCAAAGTAGCCGAAGCGGAGAGTCTGGGTATTGACACCACTGAAGCCTTTAAGAAAGAGTTAAAAGGTTACCGCGCGCAGGCTACGCCTAAGTACCTGCAGGACAACGCAGCGATTGACAGCTTAGTGGAATTGAGTTGGCGCCACTTGGCCAAGGACCGCCGTGCTGCGCATATCGCTATTCAGTGTCCCGCCAATGCGGACAGCGCTACGCAAGCAGAGGCTCTTGCGAAAATCAACGAAGCTTATGAGCGTGTAACCACCGGCAAAGAAGTGCTGAAAGGAAAAGGCAAACGGGCTAAACTTGTTCGTCAACCGGTAGAGGCTTTTGACGTTGTAGCACGCGAGTTGAGCACCGACCCATCCGTACAAGAGACCGGCGGTGAGTTGGGTTGGATTACTCCTTTCCGCTATGTCTATCCGCTGGAGGAAGCAGTGTACGATACCGAACTCGGTGCTATCAGCAAGCCTTTCCGCACCCAATACGGATGGCATATCGTGCTGGTAGAAGAAGAGCGTGACCACCGCGAAGTGAAAGCGCGTCATATCATGAAGATGGTGCCGCGTGGCGAAGGTAATATCGATAGTCTGTCGGAAGCGAAGAGAGTGGAATTGGAAATGCTTCGTTTGACACTGACACCGGCTAACTTCGCCGAGGTAGCGCAACACGAGTCCGATGACCGAGGCAGCAGTGTGCGTGGAGGTGACCTCGGTTGGTTCGGCAAAGGCGTGATGGTCAAACCCTTCGAAGACACCGCCTTCGCACTGAAAGACGGCGAGATAAGTGCTCCCTTCCGCACTATGTACGGGTGGCACATCATCTTCAAAGAAGGTGAACGCGATATTCAACCGCTTGATAGCATGCGTGCACAGGTTCTTCGCCAAGTACAACGTGACGCACGTTTCCAAGAGGCAGAGAAGAGTTTTATCCGTAAGACCCGCGCTGAGTACAACTTGCCGGCATCCATGACCGATGCCGAAGTGCGTGCGTACGCCGATGAGCATTTGGAAGACAAATATGAAGACCTGCGCCACCTTGTACAAGAGTACCACGACGGTATTCTGCTGTTCGAAGTGTCGCTGCGCGAAGTGTGGGACAAAGCCGCCAAAGACACCGCCGGTTTGGAGGTCTTCTTCAAAGCCAACAAGAAGAACTACACTTGGGACCAACCGCATTGGAAAGGTTATTTGATCCAAGCCAAAGATAAGAGCAGTGCCAAGGCCGCTCAATCCATCATCAAGAATGCCCCTAAAGATTCGATTGACCGTTACATCAAGACCCGTCTGAACAACGATAGTATTCAATACGTGAAAGTGCAACACGGTCTCTGGGAACAAGGTAAGAACGCTGCCGTAGATAAATACGGACTCAAACTCAAAGGTGCTGAGTTTACGCCGAGCGAGGAACTGCCGCTGATAGTTTGCCTCGGCAAGAAACTCAAAGCACCGGAGGCTTGGTCCGATGAGAAAAACAAAGTAACTACCGATTACCAGGATTACCTCGAAGCACAATGGGTGAAGAAACTGCGTGAAAAATACGAGGTCGTTGTGTTTGATGAAGTCTGGAAAGAAATTAAGAAGTAATTGAAAATTGAAAGGTGAAAGGTGAACGGGCGGAACTGGATAATAGTGCTCTTATGCGTGGTGGTAGCGAATGTGCTATCCCATGTGTGGGTGTGCCGTTGGGATATGACGGACGATAAGCGTTATAGCCTCAGCGAAGCATCCAAAGCTCTACTCCGCTCCACCGACGCTCCTATCGAAGTGACCCTTCTGCTGGACGGCGACCTTAATAGTGGTTTTCGGCGACTGAAGCAAGCCACCGAAGAGACCGTTGAGGAGATGGGAGTGTATGGGGATCTTAAGGTCTCTAAGGACTCTAAGGACCTTAAGGACTCTTTAGGCTTGCAGCCGATTATCATCCATGAACGGGAACAGAATGGCAAGACCGCACAGACCACCGTTTATCCCTACACGTTGATAACCTATAAGGGCAAACGAGCAATAGTATCCTTGCTCAAGAACACCCGCGGACGGAGTGGCGAAGAGAACCTCAACGCCAGCATTGAACAATTGGAGTTCGCGTTCATGGAAGCCCTTCATCGGCTCCAACAAACTGAGACTCCGCGAGTGGCTATCCTTGAAGGTCATGGCGATCCGGATGAGGCACACACCTACGACCTCATGTCCGCGCTCAGTAAGTACTTTGCGGTGGATAGAGGCAACCTCTCCCCGGCCATCTCCCCAAGAGAGGGAGAAAAGGCATCGGTGAACGCACATATCCTCGACGGTTATCAGGCAGTGCTGATTATTCATCCGCAGACAGCCTTCCGCGAAGAGGAGCGGTTCATCATAGACCAATATATTATGCGTGGAGGAGCGGTGCTGTGGGCTATCAATGGTGTGCAGTTGAGCGAACAAGTGCTGCAACAAGAAGGTTTTACACCGGTGCTACCCTTGGAATTGGGTCTGCAAGAGATGCTCTTCCGTTACGGTGTGCGTGTGGACCCGGCCTTAGTGCAAGACCTGCAGTGTCTCACCATCCCTGTCAACGTATCCTCCGACCCGCAGCAACCGAACCTGCAACCGATCCCTTGGACCTTTGCCCCGCTGTTACTGACAAGCCAAGGTTCGCCTATCACCAAAGACCTCGGACCCGTGATGAGTACGTTCGTCAGTCCTATTGATGCGGTGGGAGGCGAAGATGGGATTGAGAAGCGAGTTCTATTAGCTACCAGCACCGCCAGTCGCGTCACCGCTACGCCTGGCGAAGTGAACCTGAGCGATATGAACCCTGATCCTACGACCTTTGTCTATCAATATGTACCGGTAGCGGTGTCGATGGAAGGTTCGTTTGGTAGCGCATTCGCCCATCGTATGGTGCCTGAAGGGGTCAGCAGCGATGAACCCATTCGCAAACAAAGCACCCCAACGCGCCAAGTGGTGATTGGTTCGGGCAGTGTGCCGCTCAATGAATGGCAGAAGAACCAACCCCTGCCTATGGGGTATGACCGATTAAGCGGCATGCAGTTCAGTAACCGCGACCTGGTGGTTAATGCCGTACTGTGGCTCACCGATGCCGATGGGCTGATTAGTCTCAGAGAGAAAGAAGTAAGCCTGCGGCTACTCAATGACCACCGCGCACACGATAAACGCATACAGGTTCAACTCATTAGCACCATTAGTCCAATTGTATTACTCGCCCTCATAGGAGGAGTAGTCATCATAGTAAGAAAACGCAAATATGAGAAGTAAAACATTTATACTCTGTACTCTGTATTCTGTACTCTGTACTCTCTGTCTTGAAGCCCAAGATCTTCTGCACTATCCGTTAGACACCATTAACGGCGAAGAGGTGTATATCTACCAAGTGGAGAAAAGCATCGGTCTATACCGCATCGGCGTCAATTTTGATGTGCCGCAGAGCGAGATTGTGCGCCTTAATCCGCAACTTCGCGAACGTGGACTGCATTACGGCGAGAAGCTTCGTATCCCCACCGGCCGACCGGTTATTATAGAGACTAAACCGGAAATAGTGGAGACCATCATTACGATTGATACGGTTATTCATCGCGAGACTCTCTCAGAGGCGGTGACAGGCGCTATTCATGTAGTGGATTCGATGGTATCGGTATCTCGGGATACCGTTATACCGGAATACAGGGATACCGTCATGCTAACCGATTCTATCGTGGTCGCGGACACTATCGTTCCCGACCCGCGACGCGTGATTGAGTTGGCACTGATGTTACCCTTTGAGAGTCACCAGACCAAGCGTAGCGCGAATGGAGAGCGGATGATGGAGTTCTATCAGGGCGTCTTATTAGCTTTGCGTGAGGCGCAGAACGACAGCACGTTGTACCGCTTGCGTGTCTATGACACTGAGCGCAGTGAGCGACGCGTGGCTACCCTATGCGACAGTACTGAATTAGACAGCGTGCGTGGTATCATTGGCCTTGCTTACCCCATTCAAATAGACCGAATGAGCACTTGGTGTCAGGCACACCAGATACCGTTGTTCTTACCGTTCAGCGATGATGTAGACCTGCGTACCAACCCTTACCTACTGCAATTCAATTCAACCGAGCCGCAGAAAGCGGATAGTCTCTGCCGCTGGATACTCTCTCGCGACAGTATCACCCATTGCGTGGCAGTGGATGTGCGCGAAGCGGAACTATCGGTGGCTGCACGTACGCTACGCCGCGAAATGCGCGCACAGAACATCCATTACAAAACACTGCCTCTGCGAGACCTGATGATGGACTCTGCCGCCTATGCCTTAGACACGGCGAGAGAGAACCTGATTATCCTTCATAGCGATAAATGGCAACACGCACGGTTGTTGATCCCGCATTTGCAAACCCTGCAACGCCAAGGATACAAGATACGCCTGCTCAGTCAATACTCCTGGCAGAAAGAGTCTATCGCCCTGCCTCAGGTGTATACCTCTGTTTTCACCGGCGATACCGACCGTGCGGCGTATGAGTCCGCATGGCGCACGTATTTCCTAAACGAACACGTGTCCGACACGCCTCGCTTCGACCTCTTGGGCTACGACCTGACACGCGCATTGATGGCATGGTTGAACGGTGAGCAACAATCAACCGGCCTGCAGTCCGACATTCGTTGGCAAAGAGTGAATGAGTTCGGCGGATGGCAAAACGCCAGCACGAAGGTAGTGAATAATGAATAATGAATAATGATTAATGAATATTAGATAGTGGGCAGTAGGCGATACATAGGACGCGGGATTTGGTGCATAGTACTCTGTACTCTGTATTCTGTACTCTGTACTCTCACGGCACAGGCGCAGCCTCGCCTGCGAACGCCGGAGATCTATTTTGGTGTGCACGGAGGCGTGAGTGCCAGTTCGGTTATCTTCAGTCCCTCGACTGGCTCCATGACTCCCATCACCAACGCTTCTTTCATAGGCGGCACAGGCGGGTTCGTTTTTCGCTACGCGGGGCATAAATTCTGCGCCATACAAGTGGAACTCAACTACGAGCAACGCGGTTGGGCAGAGAAGAATGATAATGGCAACTATAGTCGTCTGCTGCACTATGTGGAGTTTCCGCTGCTGATGAATATCAACTTCGGCAGCGAGCGATGGAGAGGATTCTTTAATCTTGGTCCGCAAATCGGTTACTGCGTATGGGATGATGGTGGCAACGGTACACAGATAAGTACCGAACTCACCCACTATAATCCCATTGAGCACCCGTTCGATTGGGGCTTGGCAGCCGGTGTAGGTTTTTATTATCGTTCCCGCAACGCCGGTCTCTATCAGTTCGAAGCGCGTTTTGACTATAGTTTCGGAGGCTTGTTCAATACTCGCCCCGTCGACCATTTTACGATGGCCAATCCCATGGATTTGAGTATCCACTTGGCATGGCTGTGGGAGTTTAAAAAGAAAAATAGGTAATAGGTAATAGGTAATTGGAATTGGTAATTGGTATGCGGTATTTGATTATTCGTTTCGCCACGTTGGGTAATGTAGCTATGACCGTTCCGGTGATAGCTTCGCTCAGCCGTCGTTACACGGATGATCACTTTATCGTAGCCGGCAAGAAAGAGTTAGGGGCGATGTTCGCGTCGATGCCGAATGTGCAATTCTATGAGGTAGATAACCATCTTGATTGGCAAGGTGTATGGGATTTATGGCGTTCGTTACGCGATCAAGTGGATAGCGTGATTGACTTGCAGGATGTTCCTCGCACGCGTGCGTTAGACCTGCTGATGCGTCTGAGCGGTAAACGAGTGACCCGTGTGCGCTACGGCCGCTTACGCAAACAACTCATCACCCAATTGAGATGGGGCAGCCAGCCTCTACCTTCAGAGTTTGACCGTTACCGCGATGCCTTCCGTCGTGCGGGTTTAGAGACCGACACCGAGTTCGAAGCGCTGCCGGTCAACACCAAAGCCGCTGCTTCCGTCAAGAAACAATTTGGCAAGAAAGAAGGACGGTGGATTGGCTTAGCCCCTTTTGCGAAGTCTAAGTCGAACATGTTACCATACCGCGTGACCAAAGAGGTTATCGAACGTCTGACGACCGACGAGCAGACAACCGTATTCCTCTTCGGCGCAGGCGTTATCGAGAGTGAGATGCTCCGCCAATGGGCCACAGTCTTCCCAAGAACGATCAGTGTTGCGGGACAACTAAAATTAGAAGAAGAACTAGAACTAATGCGGTGCTTGGATGTTATGATTTGCATGGATAGCGCCAACCAACATTTATCCAGCCTCGTAGGCCATCGTGCCATCAGTATCTGGTGTGCTACCCATCCCATGATAGGCTTTATGGGATGGAAGCAACGCCCCGAAGATATCATCCAACGGCAAGATTTGAAATGCCGACCGTGCACATGTCACGGAACGAACCATTGCAGATATGGCAACTACGCCTGCCGGCAAATAGAAGTAGAAACAATAATACAATCAATATGAGTAAAGTTATAGCTTTAGCCAACCAAAAAGGCGGTGTAGGTAAAACTACCACCTCCATCAACTTAGCGGCAGCGTTAGGTAGAGAAGGCACACGTGTGCTTCTCATTGACGCCGACCCGCAGGCCAACACCTCGTCCGGTCTCGGTGTGGAGATACGCGACCTGGATAAGACCATCTACGAATGTCTCGTCAACGGTATTGACCCGCATACAGCCATCATCCCCACCAACGCGAAGAACCTTTTTCTTATCCCGAGTCACATCGACCTGGTAGGTGCCGAGATAGAGATGCTGAACATGGAGCAGCGTGAGTTACTACTTAAGCGCCTTTTGCAACCCATCCGCGATGAGTTCGATTATATCCTGATTGACTGCAGCCCTTCATTAGGTCTTATCACCGTCAATGCTCTCACCGCAAGCGACAGCGTCATCATCCCTGTGCAGTGTGAGTTCTTCGCGCTCGAAGGCATCGCCAAGTTGCTCAACACTATCAAGATCATCAAATCCAAACTCAACCCTGCGCTGAAGATTGAAGGATTCCTACTGACCATGTTCGACAACCGTCTTCGCCTCAGTAATCAAGTGTACGAAGAGGTGAAACGTCATTTCGGCGACTTAGTCTTCAACACCGTCATCAGCCGCAATGTACGGTTGAGCGAAGCACCTTCTCACGGACTGTCCGTACTGGATTATGACCCGCATTCCAAAGGGGCTCGCAACTACAGCGCGTTAGCCAAAGAATTGATTAAAAGACAAAAATAATTGACGAAGATGACCAAGAAAATGATAGGTTTAGGACGAGGATTAGATGCGCTCATCGACACCTCGCATGTAGATACCAACGGTAGCAGTTCTATCTCGGAGATTGAGTTAAGTCAAATAGTAGCCAACCCAGATCAGCCGCGGCGCACCTTTGATGAGGAGTCGCTGCAAGAGTTAGCAGACTCCATCCGTGAACACGGTGTTATCTCCCCTATCACACTGCGTGACAACGGGGATGGCACGTACATGATCATCGCCGGAGAGCGTCGTTTCAGGGCCAGTAAGATAGCAGGTTTGGAGCGTATACCGGCGTATATCCGCACCGCCAAGGATGAGCAGGTGATGGAATGGGCGCTGATTGAGAATATCCAACGCGAAGACTTAGATGCCATTGAGATTGCGCTTGCCTACCAACGGCTGATGGATGAGTATAACCTGACGCAAGAACGTATGTCTGAACGCGTAGGTAAGAAACGCGCCACAGTGGCCAATTACCTTCGCCTGCTCAAGCTGCCGGCAGAGATTCAAATGGGCATCAAAGAGCGCAAGTTAGAGATGGGTCACGCCCGTGCTATCCTTGCTTCGCCTTCGGCGAAACGCCAATTGGAACTCTACCAGCGTATTCTCCGCGAAGGCCTCTCGGTGCGCAAGGTAGAAGAGTTGGCACAAGAAGCCAAGACAGACAAACCCAAAAAGAAAAACAAAGCAGAGAACCCCTACGAGACCATTCAACGTCGCCTAAGCAAGGCGTTGGGACTCAAAGTGAAAGTGCAGGAAGGCAAAGTGACTATCGCGTTTGCCTCTGAGGACGAACTGCAACAAATAGTAGATAAGTTGAGTTGAGACAATATTGGTTCATAGTGCTTCTACTCCTGCCACTGACGCTTGTTGCGCAGCACAGCGAGGTTCATTATATTCCTGATACCACCGAATTGGAGGAGCAGGATTACAAGTACTATGTGGACCTGACCAAACAACCCGACGCCATCAAAGCCGTTTGGTTAGGGGCGATTTTCCCTGGCGCAGGACAGATGTACAATAAGTCCTATTGGAAGTTGCCCATCGTCTATGGTGCGTTTATGGGATGCGGATATGCAATTAGTTGGACCCAAGGTAGGTATAGCAGTTATAAAACCGCTTATCTCGATTTGTATAACGATATACAAGCCGGTTCGGTGACCGAAGACGCGTCCAAAACATACATCGCCGTTATTCCCGATGGGTACACCCTTTCCAATGTGGGCGGGGCGAACACATGGATGAACACGCTCAAGAACCGACAAAGCACCTTCCGCCGGTATAGAGACTATTCGATACTGGCGACCGTAGTCGTTTATGCGCTCTCACTCATTGATGCGTATGTCGATGCCCAGCTCTTCGATTACGACATCTCTCCCGACCTGTCTATCAACATAGAACCACAGATTTATTACGACATGCAGCGCCAGCAAAGCGCAGAAGTCAAATTAGCGATACAATTTTGAAAAAGAAACTCTTTATAATTCTCGCCTTGTGTAGTGTTCTGCTAAGCCCCGCACAAGAGATTGCCACCGATAGCCTCGCCATCGATACGATGAGCATCGACACCGTGAACGTGGATACGATGAGCGTGGAGTCGCTCGAACTATTGCCGCTTGAGACGGATAGTTTGGATGCATTTGCTTCCGATAATGGATCGATAATGGACGTATATTGGACCGATACTGCTTCTTTAACCGATATCGAATGGCGCACCTTAGAATGGTGCTTATCCTGGATAGACACCACCGAATGTGTGGCGGTGCATGATACCACTACCCTTCCCGACTCTGTCTATAAAGCGCGGCTACAAGCACTGCCTTGCGTCATCGAACTGCCTTATAACGAGCGCGTGCGCGCGTTTATATTAAGGTACGTGAAGCGCAATCCCAAGCAGGTAGCACGTCTGATGCGGATGGGCGAGTATTACTTTCCCATCTTCGAAGAAGCCCTCGGACGGTATAACCTGCCCTATGAACTCAAATATCTGCCTGTCATCGAGTCGGCGCTCAATCCTATGGCACGTTCGCATGTAGGGGCTGCAGGTTTATGGCAATTCATGCCCGGCACAGGCAAACTATTCGGGTTGGAGATCAACTCGCTCGTAGATGAACGAATGGATCCTATCAAATCCACCGAAGCCGCGTGTCGGTTCTTGAACTCTATGTTCGCCATCTATAACGATTGGAACCTCGTCATTGCTGCCTATAACTGTGGTTCGGGAAACGTTAACAAAGCAATCCGACGGGCAGGTGGCAAACACGATTTCTGGTCCATCTATCCCTATTTACCTCGCGAGACACGCAATTATGTGCCTATTTTTATCGCCGCCAACTATGCTATGAACTACGGCGAAGAACATGGTATCTGCAAGGCACCGATTGAGAATACCATGATTACTGACACGATTCGAACCACAGAACGGATGCACCTTCAGCAAGTAAGCGAAAACTTGCGCATCGACATGAATGAACTTCGTCGCCTGAACCCGCAGTATTCGCGCGATATTCTTCCTGGCGGCAGCGCTTACACGCTATGCCTGCCGGCAGAAAAAACAGGCCTGTTCATCGACATACAGGATTCGATTCTTACCTACAAAGCCGACAGCCTCATCCATAATCGCCGCGCAGAGATAGACTTAGCCAAAGTAACATCCATCACAGGTGCTTATCGCGTTAACGGCGTCACCTATTACACCATCAAAAACGGCGACAGCCTCAGCTCCATCGCTAAGAAATTCCATTGCTCTGTCAACCAACTCAAGAAATGGAACAACCTCTCCAGCGATATGATTCGCGCCGGCAAGAAACTGAAGATTTGTAAATAACCCTATCGTCATAACGTCATACTGATATAACGTCATTCCGAAAAATATGACTGAAAGCAAACGATATTATTCTATGCGCGAGACCATCGCAGAGACCGGCATCCCAGCCTCTACATTGCGGTATTGGGAGCAACAATTCGACGAACTAAGTCCACGCAAGGACCGACACGGAAACAGGTACTACACGCCGGAAGACCAGGCACTCATCAAACGGATTAAGTATATCCGCGATGAGCTGCATATCACGCGTTTGGAAGCTATCCGCCGTGAGCTGCAATCCAACAGCAAGCACTCCGACGAGCGCCAAGCCGCCCTTGACATCCTCCTCCGCGTAAAAGAAGAACTTTGTGAAATCCGCAAAATGATAAAATAATGCCCGGGACGCTTGCATATTTCATTTATTTTTCGTACCTTTGCACCGAATTTCATGAATTATCTGTTTGGATTTATGCAAATTTCAAGAAATTATTTGTTTGGATTTTTGTAAATTTTAAGAAAATATTTGTTTGGATTTTTGCAAAATCAATCATAAAACGCTGATTATCAATGTATAGAGAACGGAGGATTGACACAGCTTTATCGGAGTGGGCACAACAAAGTTCTCACAAGACCCTTCTTTTACGTGGTGCACGCCAGGTAGGAAAGACCTATACCGTAAGACATCTGGGTGAGCATTTCGAAAACTTTGTAGAGATCAATTTTGATAAGCAGAAGTCTTTCCATGTGCTTTTTGATAGTAACTTGGACGCGCACGTTATCGCCTCACAAATAGCGAACATTACCGGCAAGGCGATTATACCGGGCAAGACCCTACTATTCTTTGATGAGATTCAAGCCTGCCCGAATGCCATACTTAGTTTGCGTTTCTTCTATGAAGACTATCCTGAACTGCATGTTATCGCAGCTGGTTCTTTATTGGAGTTTGCACTCGCTGAACTTCCCACTTTTGGTGTAGGACGATTAGCCTCATTGTTTATGTATCCTATGAGTTTTGATGAGTTCTTGACAGCGACAGGCAAAGCAGGACTGATTACGGAACGCCAAAAGGCATCGCCTATCCAACCGCTGCACGAGATCTTTCATCAAGAACTGGTCAAACAATTCCGAAATTACATTATGGTAGGTGGCCTTCCTGAAGTGGTATGTAAATGGGATGAAACAGGTGATTATTTACAATGTCAGGAATTGCAAGATCAACTCCTCGTATCATATGAAGACGATTTTGCAAAATACAAGAAGAAGATAGATCCGGTTCTATTGCGTCAAACGCTACACAGCGCAGCAAAGCAAATAACCAATAAGTTTGTATATTCGCAGGTTTCCTCCGTCCGCCCGGAAAAAATACGTGAAGCATTGGATATGCTATCTATGGCAGGACTGCTTATTCCTGTAACAAAGACTCCGGCTAATGGTTTGCCGTTGGGTGAAGGCGCAGATAATACCTACCAAAAAATCTTACTTTTCGACAGTGGCATATTGCTCCGACTGTTAAGTATGTCGCTTGGTTCTATTCAGCAAATCACAGAAGAAATTCTTACAGCAAGCGAAACAGACCTCGTAAACAAAGGCAAGATTTCTGAAATGATCGCGGGTCTTGAGATATTGAAGCACATGCCTAATAATCTGAGGCATGAGATGTTCTATTGGGTACGCGAAGAGAAAAACAGCCAAGCGGAGATAGATTACTTGGAACCCAACAACGCCAAAATCCTTCCTATAGAAATAAAAGCAGAAACGCAAGGCGGAATGAAGAGCCTTTGGGCGTTCATGCGCACGAAAGAACTGGACTATGCACTGCGCAGTTCGTTAGAAAACTTCGGGCAATTCGATTATATCGACAAGTTGGCCGATAACACCACCCGCCACGTTGATGTATATCCCCTATACGCCATCTCTCAGATGCCTATTATCAAATCCGAAAAATGATAAAGAATTAGTACTTAATTGAAAAAGGATACTTCAGCGCAATGAGGAAATGTGCCCAAAGAGTTTGACACAAACCAAAATGCGCACGCATGATACGAAAACGCTCCACCCAGGCGCGTTTTCTTTGTTTTTGACTCACACCTTCCGTTAGAAACTTACACAGATATTCATCCACATAAGCATTCCTGCTCGAAGCACTCACTGCGCGCACTACCCAATCATAATCCGCACAAATAAGATAGTTCGTATCATAACTTCCGGCTATTGAACGACGGACCAAAATGGCCTGATGACTCACTACTAAGCCATTCAGCAAATGCTTGCGCTGCAAATCGGGAGGTGTCACTTTATGATGCTCGCTCACTTTGACGCCTTCCGCATTGACGATACATGCCTTGCCATAGACGATATCCGTATCTTCCGCAGCCGCAGCTACCACATGTGCCAATGTCTCCGGTGCATAGATCTCGTCGCCGGCATTGACGAAC
>JAFSWF010000067.1 GCA_017444615.1 Paludibacteraceae bacterium
AATGCCCAATTGACGAGCTACAGACTTTAAAGGACGTCCTCCTGAACATAATTTTACGGCAAGCAACCGTTCTTCATAAGGATGTTTTTTAAGCATAAAATACCCCAAAAGTTTTTTGTTCAACTTTTGGGGTTCATTACAATTTGGCCGCTTTTTTTTGTTTTACCAATTTTTAGGTATTGTGCTCGTATGAGAAAATGAGTAATTTTGTATATCGAAAAAATTAAGGATAAATCATCGTGATGCAAAAACGAAAATTATTCATTATCTCATTGATTATGTGCGTGTTATGTGTACACGCAGACGATAGTATTGTAGTTAGTGCTACCGATTTACAGAACCTTGTAGAGCGTATTGAACGTTTGGAAAAAGCGCAAAATAAGCAAGATAGTACATCCCAAAAAATGGTTAATGGCGAAGAAAAAACGTCTAACATAGAGGAGAAAACGCCTAAACGAGAAAGGTCAGGCAGATTTACGCTTGGCGGTTACGGTGAGGTGACGGCTAAACATTGCTTCTACAGCAATAACTATCTTCGTTACGGTAAGAATCCCGAAAAATATGCCAACGACCATTACGGTGAGTTCGATTTGCCTCACGTGGTGATTTATATGGGTTACGATTTCGGGCACGGTTGGAGTGTCGGTACCGAGATTGAGTTTGAGCACGGTGGCACAGAAAGTGCTGTGGAGATAGAAGAGGAAGAAGGTGGCGAATATGAGAGTGAAGTGGAACGTGGCGGTGAAGTGGCACTGGAGCAGTTCTGGCTTCAGAAAGCCTTCAATCGCTATGCCATCATCCGTGCAGGAATGCAGGTCATCCCTGTCGGCGGATTGAATGCACACCATGAGCCGACTGAGTATTTCGGTGTCTATCGTCCGGAGGGTGAGTTCACTATTATCCCCAGCACCTGGCATGAAGTAGGCTTGACTTTTATGGGGTCTACGCCTAATGGTTGGCATTATCAGGCTATGTTCCTGCCTGGATTGGACTCTGACCGCTTTAATCGTAAGAACTGGATTAAGCCCGGCGCAGGCAGTCCGTATGAGTTCAAATTGGCAAATGTCTTTGCCGGTGCAGCCCGAGTGGACTATACAGGTGTTCCCGGATTGCGTCTGTCGTTGAGTGGCTACTGCGGTAATTCGTTCCGCAACACGCTCAGCAAGAGTAACAGCGAGTTGGACGCCAGCGCCTACAAAGACGTGAAAGGTACGGTAGCCATCGGTTCGTTCGATTTTGCATACAAAGGGTACGGTGTTGTGCTACGCGGTAGTGCTACGTATGGCCACCTGACGGATGCGGCAGCCATTACGCAATATAATATCTCGATGCGAAAGGGCAGCGTGTCAAGCAAGCAATGGGTAGCCAGTGACGCCCTTGCGGCAGGTATTGAGATTGGCTATGATTTCTTCTCGCTCAGCCAAAAGCTAACAGATAAAAGCCAAAAGCTATATTTGTTCGGCCGCTATGAATACTACGACTCTATGTTCCGCTATGACAACAAGCCCACAGACATGTATGCTTGGTGTGGTCGTCATCGTGCGGCAGTGGGTATCAACTATTACCCCATTAAGCAGATTGGCGTGAAAGCCGAGTTCTCGTATGGTATACTTAACAAAGGAATACTGTCAGACGGCACGCGTGGCAAGCTCTATAACGATGAACCGCAGATAGCTGTAGGCATCGTATATGCAGGATTTTTCCAATTAGATCATTAATCAACAAATAATTACAACAATGAAAAAGATTTTCAAATTGGCACTATGTGCCGCATGCGTCATTGGAATGATGGCATGCGAGAAGAAGACGGACATTAGTTCGGACAAAGAAGAGGCATTGGCTAAGGCCGTAACGCCTTATGTAGAGAACACAGTTATTGCGACGTACAGCAAGATGGCGGACCAAGGCCTTGTGCTGCTGGAGAAATGCGAAGGTATTTTGGCAGCCGTGGAGGCCGAAGATGATTACACTGAGCTGATGAAGCAAGCTGATGCGGCTTGGCGTGCTATGCGTAAGTATTGGGAGCAGAGTGAGGCATTCCTCTATGGTCCTGCTGCTACGTACAGCATTGACCCGCACATTGACAGCTGGCCATTGGATTTCAATGCAATGAACTCATTGCTGAACAATGCTGATCAAATGGCGCAGATTGAAGAGGAAGGCGGAGCGTACGTAGGTGACAAACTGGGTTACGCCCTCAAAGGCTTCCATGCGGCTGAGTATCTGCTCTTTGAATCCGTTGAGAAGGACGGTCGTCATGTCGGTACAGGCAATCCTCACGCATGCAACCTGACGCACGCGGAAGCCGTTTACTTGGTCGGCATTGTTGAAGACTTGGCACAACAGGCTATTCTCCTTGAAGACAGTTGGTCCGGCGGTAAAATAAGTGCAGAGAAAGAAGCACTTATCACCGATGAGGAGGGTGAGTCGATGAGCGTTGGCGTCAACTACGGCGGTTATATGATCAATGCCGGCAAGCCTGGTTCTATCTATGTGACTTATCAAGAAGCTGCAGAAGATATCATTGCAGGCTGTTCGAATATCGCAGGTGAAGTGGCTGACCTTAAACTGGGTAACCCGTATTTGAGCAGCACACCCGACCAGCGCGACTATATTGAGTCTCCATATAGCTGTACGTCCACTACTGACTTTGCAGATAACATCCGTTCCATCCAGCACGCCTATTGCGGTGGAAAGAGTGGAGATGCGTCTGTTTCGGACTACGTAAAGAGTCAGGACAAAGACTTGGATGCCAGCGTACGCAAGGCTATCGAGGATGCTATAGCAGCCATCGAGGCTATTGAGGACTTTGAGAACACGGCGCAAAATAACCCTGCTGTGAAAGCCGCTATCGACAACGTGCAGGCACTGGCTGACCTCCTCGACGACGAAGTATCACCATTATTGTCTAAATAATATGAAAAGGAACATTTTTATAGGATTATTCGGATTACTTGGAGTAATCGGAATTGTAATGACTGGCTGTAAGCAGCCGCAACCGGAACCTGAGAATGAGTTGCCGGACTGGTACTATACCGGTGGTAAACTGGGTACCACAACCAACACCTCTTCCATGACCTTCCGTCAGCCTACACCTGCAACTGAGAATGCCGGTTTAGGAACACCATTTGCGCAAGGTGACCAGATTGCTGAGAAACCATTCGTGACCAATGAGAGTGGTCGCCAGCACGGCTTAGGTCCTATATATGTACGCTCAAGTTGCCAACACTGCCACCCGAACTATTCACACGGTACGAGTGTGCCGGAAGGTAAGTACGATGCAGCAAATGTGGGTAACGGAACACTGCTCGTAGTCATCAATCCTGCAACGCAGGCTTATGTGCCTTGGCTCGCCGGTATGCCGCAACTATTCGGCGCTGAACCGTTTAAGGCTCCGCTCGACCCGGACCAGATAACTGTTGAGTGGAAGACCGTTCAGGACGAGCACGGAAATAAGTTCCCTGACGGCGAGACCTACGAACTGCGTTACCCTGAGGTTCACATGCCTAATACGGCCGTTTATGTCTATAACCAAGGTTACCGCGATCCGGACGGATTGCTTGAGAGCGAAGGCTATGAGATTAAGTTGGAGAACACCATTGGCGTATATGGCACCGGCTTGCTGGATGCTATCACGGATGAGGATATCATCGCCCAGTATGCCAAGGAAGCCGCTGACGGCAAACTGAAGAACGGTCTTAACCCTGCTTTCTGGAACGGTGGTTTTCAAACATCCGGATACTACAAGAACGACCCGCAATGGGGACCAAAACGTTTCACTTATGCCCTTACTCGTGGTCCTATCATGGACGCAGCAGGTGCTAATGCTATCTGGAACATCACCAACGTAACCCGTAGTGACCGCAAATACCACTACTTGGACCTCAACGGTACTATCTATGCTACGTACGCTTCCAAAGACCCGGAAGTACAAGCTGCTTTCGGTACAGAGGAAGAGATCTATAACTACCTCACAAGCAAAGAACTGCCGGCTGAGATGAGTGACGAAGAATTCACGCAAGTGATGATTTGGCACCGTGGTTTAGCTGTTCCTGCCGCACGTAACGTCAATGACCCGCAAGTGCTGAGAGGTAAAGAACTATTCACACAGATTGGTTGTGATTACTGCCATAGACCTACTTGGACTACCGGCAACGATGAGGTGCGTGACCCGAATCATTTCCCGGTTACGGCACAGATGCCTCGTTACCCGAATCAGAAGATCTGGCCGTACACAGATATGGTTCAGCATAAGCTTTGTATGGAGAATGACATCCGCACCGGTTGGTGCCGCACTACTCCACTCTGGGGACGCGGACTGCATAAGAAAGCCACAGGAGATGCATATGAAGCTCGTATGCACGACACACGTGCGAGAAACGTCATTGAGGCTATTATGTGGCATGGTTACAGCACTGAATCCGATGCGTATTATCCTACACAGCAATTCTATAAACTAAATAAAGAAGACCGTGATGCGGTCGTTGCTTTCATCAATGCGATTTAATCATTTGGTTAAACACCCGTTTAGTTATGCGGGTACTTGGTTGTTGCACATTGCTCTGATGGTGATTATCATCGGAGCGTGTGTAACTCATTTTTTCGGTGTACAGGGAGAAGTACACCTCCGTGCTGACAAAGCGCAAACGCTCAATCACCAATCACCAATTACCAATCACCAATCAAGAATTTCCCTTTTCCTGTGGGATTTTCAGATCATAAGCGATAAGGATGGTAATCCTGCAGATTTCATCAGCGAGTTACGACTGTTAGACCGGCAACAAGCCGCTAATGCACTCAGTGTGGACGAAGGAAAAGTGCAGATGAATAAGCCGCTTAAGTATCACGGTTGGCGATTCTGTCAGTCGGATTACGACAGCGATGGACAGGGAGTGGTCTTGAGTTATAACTACGACCCGTGGGGCATAGGTATCACCTATACCGGTTACGCTTTACTGCTCTTGGGAATGATTGCTTTCTTCTTTCAGAAGAACACTTATTTCCGTGTGCTGCTCAAACGCCAACATACATGGTTGATGGTCGGTCTGGGCATCGTAGCTATAATTTTAGCTTTTGTGATGACGAAGGTCGTTACACCTAAGCCGCCATTGCAGCCTGTTTTGCAAACGCCTCTCTTAGGTATTCACGTCTCGGTTATCATGTTAGCCTACACACTGTTTGCCGTCATTATGCTCAATGGATTGATTGCGTTAATCAATACGGCAGTGCGAAAAATAAATGGAAAAATGGTAAATGACAAGATGGTAAATGGATTGATGCAATTATCCCAGCTCTTGCTCTACCCTGCTGTTTTCTGCCTGGCAATTGGTATTTTTATCGGCGCGGTGTGGGCCAATCTGTCTTGGGGACGTTATTGGGGTTGGGACCCGAAAGAGACTTGGGCGCTCATCACGATGATCGTCTATGCTCTGCTACTCCACTGGCCGGTACTGAAAGGCAAATTGCATTTAGGCAATGACCTAACGAGCAACAAATACCAGATCCTTTATCACATCTTTAGCATCATTGCTTTTGCCTTTGTCTTGTTCACGTATTTTGGTGTCAACCGTCTTCTGGGCGGCCTGCACTCGTACGCGTGATTAAAGAGCAAAGACCTGCGCTAAAGGATTTTCCATTTTACAACCTGGTTATTGCCTTATTATTGCCTTATTATTACCTTATTATTACGAGGGTTTAACTTTCGAATATAGAAACGGTGTAGTCCTTACTGATATAAAGATTTTTTTATTCTTCAAAAAAAGTTGGCTTGTTTCCCGTGTGCGTGTAGCGCGCGGGAATTTCTTTCTCTTTCTTCTTTTATATAATGTATTATAGGGGTTATTAGGGGGGAACGCATTTTGCGCACTAATCTGCGCATTTTGCGTAACTTTCTGCTCATTTTGAGCACAAGCGAAATGGTTTTTGACCACGCATATGATATATCAGGTACACCATATATCGAATACACGCGCGCACATATAAATCACAAAATTATTTGCATATCTCGCAGGAATCGTGCCTTTGCGGCTAAGATGAATTATTGTACCTTTCTTATACGATAGCCGCTGTGATGTCTTCGGCTTCGGCGAGATTGAGTTTCTGACGGACTTGGGTCTTGCGCTGGTAGATGGTTTGGAGACTTTGACGAGTGAGCATGTTGATCTCTTTAGTGGAGAAATCCGCTTTGAGCAAACAACAAAGTTGTATCTCTTTTTCGTTCAAAAGCGCTCTCCCCTCCTTTGTACTTTGTACATTGTTCCCTTGTACATTCCCGTATTTCTGCACAAGACGTGTATAGAAACCGTCATAGACAAGATCGATGGTTTGGTAAATGCTTGGCCAATCGATGAGGGCATTGGCGGTTTCCTCATTCAATGCCATGAGACGCGCAAGCAGTTGTTGGTTGGCTTCAGTGGGTGTTCCGGCAATCGTTTTGATGACACCCAATTGCTGCAACATCAGTTTGCGCACATCTGCTTCCTTCGTACATCGTACATCGTCACTTTGTACTTTAAGCAGTCCTTTCAGGGT
>JAFSWF010000068.1 GCA_017444615.1 Paludibacteraceae bacterium
CCTGCATCTTCACGAAGGACTTGACCGCACCAAAATAGTTACCTAAATGTAAGTTGCCCGTTGGGCGAATTCCACTAATTACTCTCTCCATAAATCATTCTGTTTCAATAGGTAATTGACGATAGATCGGTTGCGCAAGGGCTGTAAGAGTGGTAGTATTGGCAACTCCCGGAATCTCCTGGATCTTGGTGTTGAGCAGTTGAAGTAAATGCTCATTATCACGCGCGTACACTTTAATAAGGAGTCCGAAAGCGCCGAGCGTATATTGGGCCTCAACCACTTCGGGTATCTGCTGCAATTCGGCGATCACTTTGTTATACATGGACGCTTTCTCCATAGAGATACCGATGTATACGCAGAGTTGGTAGCCCAACGATTTGGGTTGTACCAGATAGCTGGATCCGGTGATGACGCCGTTGTCAAACATCTTCTGAACGCGTTGGTGAACGGCGGCGCGGCTGACACCACATTTCTCCGCAACATCTTTGAACGGAATACGTGCACTCTTGGTAATAATCTTGAGAATTTTGCGGTCTAATTCGTCAATTTTTTCCATTATTGTAATATTTTGCTGCAAAATTACAGTTTTTTTTTGACATGTGCAAATTTTTTTGTACTTTTGTCGCAAATTTTGTAACAATATGACACTTGAAGAGTATATTTCGAGTCATTCGACGCCTGAAAATGAGGTTTTGAACGCCATTACTCGTGACACGCATGTGCATGTGTTGAACCCGCATATGTTAAGCGGCCACGTGCAGGGACGTGTGCTGAGTATGATGAGTTGGATGATTCGTCCGAAACGGATTTTGGAGCTCGGGACATTCACGGGGTATAGTGCGTTGTGCTTGGCGGAAGGGCTGGCAGAAGGCGGTAAGATCGTGACGATCGAGCATAATGATGAGTTGGAAGAGACGATAAGACGCAATTTCGCTCGTTCACCACTTGGCGAACGAATCGAATTGCGTATTGGAGATTGTATATTGGAGATTGAAAAATTGGAAGGTCCTTTTGACCTGGTGTTTATGGATGCGGATAAGCGAGAGTATTGTGCGTATCTGGAGGCGGTGTATCCGTTGGTGCCTATTGGCGGATTCATACTGGCGGACAACACGCTTTGGGACGGGCATGTAATAGATCCGGCGTATGATAAAGACAAACAGACCTTGGGTTTGAGGGCCTTTAATGACAAACTAAAAGAGGACGACCGCTTTGAGCAAGTCATCCTCCCATTACGCGACGGACTAACAATCATCAGGAAAGTCCGTTAATATATTCTTTGAGTCTATTCAGAGCTTCGGCAAGCACTTCGTGAGAAGTCGCGAGGTTGATACGCACGTAGTTCTCAGCGCCATACATTTCAGATGGGTTGAAGAGTACGTGCGCTTTTTGTGCCAAGTCGTGACAGAACTGCTCGGCAGACATGTGTAGCGCGCTGATGTTGACCCATGCGAGGTAAGTGCCTTCGGTCTCATGGATCTGAAGCATAGGCAGCTCCGCATGAAGGAAATCGCGCAGGTAGCAGAAGTTCTTATAAACCTGTTCGTTGAGTTCATCAAGCCATGCTTCCGATTCGTTGTACGCGGCTACTTGAGCGACCAGACCAAAGGGGTTGAGTCCGTTGACCTCATGGACCTCGAGGGCATGGTTGACCTGCGCAAAGAGTTCTTTGTTAGGCACGAAGATATTGGCGCAGAGCAGACCGGCGATGTTAAACGCTTTGCTGGCCGAGGTGCAGACACAGAAATCGGTATCGTTGATGACGATGGACGCGAAAGGTGTGTAGGCATGGCCAGGGAAAGCGAACTCGCAATGAATCTCATCGGAGAGCACGAACAAGTGTTCGCGGCGCATGATAGCTGCGAGCCGTTCGAGTTCCTCCCTACTCCACACACGACCGGTCGGGTTGTGCGGGTTGCAGAGCAAGAAGACGTCCGCCTCTTTGGCTTTGGATTCGACGTCCGCCCAATTGATCTCGAAACGGTTGTTGACGAGCACAAGAGGCGAAGGAACGAGTTCGCAGCCCATATTCTCGATGCAGGAGAAGAAGCAGTTGTAGGCGGGAGTGAAGGTGAGGACA
>JAFSWF010000069.1 GCA_017444615.1 Paludibacteraceae bacterium
ACTGAAATGGGTCAGTTCTTGTATCTGGTCTATCTCCAGTCCGTCAATGGTGCGTAACCGTAAAATAATTTGTTGGTCGCTTGGTAGTTTGTCAATCAGTTGTATTACTGCGTTGAGGTCACTTGCTGCGTCAATTTGATTTTCGGTGTTGTGGTCTAAAAGTGTTTCAAGAGTTCCGTCATCTGCTTGCGTACTTCGGGACTTGAGACGGTCAAGGCAGTTGTTCCGTACCATTGTTAAAACATACGGAAGTGGTGGTTTGTCCGGCTCTATGGTGTCACGCTTGTTCCATAGTTCCGCGTACACATCTTGCACGCAGTCACGCGCCTCGTCACGGTTACGGAGTAAGTTATATGCAAGCGCATACATCTTTCCGCTAAACGGCAAATATATTTGCGTAAACTGCTCGTGCGTCATAAGTGCCAAGGACTAATCCTGCGTCTTGTACTGTTTTATTGATTTTTTGTCTTATATTAGCCCATCAAATCATGTGCCATTTGTCACCAATTATAAAGGCTTTCTATATGTAATACGATTGAACCGCCAAAATCTTACAACCCAAGTGCATTTTTTTTGTTTTTTTTAAAATCATTGCAAAGATACAATAATTTTTCGAGATATGCAAATAAAAGTGCCCACTATGGGGCACCACATTCAGCAACCGCTTGGCAGGTATAGCGAAGTATTAACAAACAGTGAAGGTATTCCGAAAAGCTTACAATCTGCCAAGCGGTTGCTGTGAGATATCTATTTACATGATACGTCTTATATCAAAAGGTTACAGAGAGATTTTATTTATTTTAGCTTGAACACGATAGGAAGTATAAAAATCACATTTACCGTTTCGCCAGTTCCACTCTCGTTCTCTCATGCACGCATTCCACAATCGCGCGTTCTGTTTGATTGATTTCAATCATGATAGAAGTTTTTACGTTAATAAATAGCATAACCTTTCACCAAATCCACCATAAAACAAGCAGATTTGGTTTGAAGTTCGCACAAAAATACATAAATTTACACTAAATCGCAAGAAAATTGCATGATTTGGTTGCAGTTTTCAAAAAAAAGTTGTAACTTTGCAGCAGATTTCAAAGAAAGGCATTGTTATGTTTGGCAGAGAGGAAGAAAAACGAGTATTATTATCGCTGTTGGAAAGCGATAAATCTGAGTTTGTGGCAGTTTATGGTCGCCGCCGTGTAGGAAAGACATTTCTCGTCCGAGAGACATTCAATTACAAGTTCGCCTTTCAACATACTGGGCTGCAAGACGCAAACATCAAAGAGCAACTGGAGGAATTTGCAAACTCGCTCATTATCGCGGGAATGAAGAAAGTCAAACGCCCGAAGAACTGGTCACAGGCATTCTTTATGTTGGGGCAGCATCTGAACACACTACCTGAAGGAAAGAAAGTGGTCTTCATAGATGAGCTGCCTTGGTTGGATGCTCCTAATTCGAAGTTCGTTTCTGCGCTTGACCATTTCTGGAATGGTTGGGCAACTGCACGCAAGGATATTGTATTAGTGGTATGCGGTAGTGCTACGTCATGGATTATGGATAAGATTGTGATGAACTATGGCGGCTTACACAATCGCTTGACCGAGCAAATCTTCCTGCGCCCGTTTACCTTACATGAATGCGAACAATATGCGCAGCAGCGAAATTTAGGTATGAGCCGCCGTAATATTTTAGAGACCTATATGATTCTTGGCGGTATTCCTTTCTACTGGGATATGTTACGAAAAGATTTGTCATGGGCGCAGAATATTGACCGTATGTTCTTCTATCCGGAAGGAAAGATGCGTAATGAGTTTGAAGCCCTGTATAGATCTCTGTTCCGTCGCCCACAATCTTATATTGATGTCGTATCAGCCCTTGGAACCAAGAAAGCAGGTATGACGCGCAACGAGTTAATAGCCGCTTTGGGTGAGGACAATGGTGGCACATTGACGAAGGTATTAAAAGAACTGGAGCAATGCGGCTTTATCCGTTCATTCAATTCTATCGGTAAGGCTAAGAAAGAATCCCTTTACCAACTGATAGACAACTTCACGTTGTTCTATTTCAAATTCATGGCGGATGGCTTGATTAACGAGAAAGATTATTGGACTCGTACCATTTCCAAACCCATCTACAATGCATGGAGTGGTTTAGCTTTTGAACGTGTCTGTTTCCAGCATATCGACCAGATCAAACGTGCGCTGGGCATCTCCGGCATCATCAGTAATGTCTATTCGTGGGTGTATATCCCCAAAGACAAGGAAGAAAAGGGCGCGCAGATAGATATGCTGATTGATAGGGATGATAATGTCATTAACGTTTGTGAGATGAAATTCTCGCAAGGTGAGTACGAACTGACCGAGAAATATGATTTGGAGTTGCGTAATAAAGTGGGAACCTTTCAATCAAAGACCAAAACACGAAAAGGTGTATCGTTGGTAATGATTACCTCCTATGGCTTAAAGCGTAACGCTTGGGCAAATGGCATCCAATCCCAAATAACTATGGACGACCTATTCCAACAATAACATGTTTATGAAAACAAAAGTAGCAATACGCAAATGGTTGGCCATTGCATTGTTTTATGTCATTGCTGTGGTCATACGTGCATTAGCTCTCAGATTCCAAGATCTTCAAGCAGATACTTTTATGGTTTGGCTTTGGAGTTGGGCGAGAGGTATCGGTCCCTGTTTAGGAGCAATTGTAACCGTACTTGTTTTCAAACGCGAGTTTTATTGCTCTATTACTGGTACGTCTATCTGGAAGTCCGTCGTGAGTGTATTACTTCCATTCGCCATCTGCTTCTTCCTTAATCGCGAACTGAGTTTCACATTGCTTGGATTTATCTTCTACTCTTTTCTTGAAGAAGTCGGTTGGCGAGGCTACTTGCAAGGCGAATTGAAAGAAATGAATACGGCACTGCGCATACTCATCATAGGACTGATGTGGTTCTTCTGGCATATAGACATCAACTTCGGCATCGGCGGTATAATCTTCTTGGCGGTTCTCTTACTTGGCACATGGGGAATCGGTTGTATTGCGCGTGATACGAAAAGTCTTGCAGCGTGTGCTTGTTTCCATACGTTATTTAACTTTTCTAATCAAAGTGGCATTACCTTTACCCCGACAGTCATTGCTTTGTATGTCACAGTGATTGCAAGTTGGTTCATAATATGGTATGTACCTTGGGAGAAAATCCTATCAAGAAAAGGATAAGAGTTTTACACATATAATGCCATATGTCAAAAGAAGCAAGCCCGTACGACACGAGCTTGCTTTAGAATGGTAAATTCAGCAACCGCTTGACAGGTATAGCGAAGTATAAACAAACAGGTAAGGTATTCCGAAAAGCTTACAATCTGCCAAGCGGTTGCTGATACATGTTATTTTAGTTTGAACACAATAGGAATAGTGTACAATACACTAACTGGTTCGCCTTTGTCCTTGCCGGGTTTCCAGTCGGGCATAAGGTTTATAATGCGTACAGCCTCATCGTCAAGGCTTTGCGTACCGCTGGATTTGACTACATGTGTATCAGTCACTTTGCCGTCCTTGTCAATAATAAGAGAACAGATAACACGACCATCCTTGCCTGCTTTTTTGGCATCTTCCGGATATTTAATGTTGTCCATAATAAAGTTCATCATAGCAGACATACCACCTTGGTATTCCGGCATCTCTTCCACGTTAAGTTTGGGAAGATCAGATCGGAGATCAGACAAGTCAATATCTATTAGACTCTCTCCATCGCTGGTTAGGACAGAAGCAGCACTTCCATTACCTTGTTTAGTAATAGTGGTTGAAGATACCTTCTTTCCTTTAGACGAACTCGTTGTTGTCGTAACCGTTGCTTCACCACCGTCACTGGTCATGACATAAACAGTTTTCTCTTGACCGTTTGTGGTAATCTTGGTTGCAGTAGCCTTCTTGTTGTCTGCGCACACGCTTATTGAAACGAGCAGGCAAAGTGCGCCGAATAAGACTTTCGATTTCTTAGCCACAAGGGCACGATTAACTTCGTTTTTCATTGTTCTTTTGTTTTGAGGATTAAACTTATTATTGTTTCCCGCAGGTCTGCAGCAATGGTACCAAGTTTCTGCGCCGTGCGTGTTTTCTTATTGCTTATGCTGTTCTGTGACAAATTCATAATATCCGCGATTTCTTTGGCTGGCAAATCCAATAATACCAATACTAGAAAGCGAATATCTTGTTCCGTGAGTTGCGGTTCTGCGGCCAGCAGTTTGTCCACAATGTTATATAGGTACGCATTTGTTGTCTTGCAGAATTGCTCATATTCGCGCCAATGAAGAGTAGCCGCTATATTCCCTTGCGACAACACCAGTTCAATATTGCGTTCTACTTCCGCACGCGTTACGGGAACAACGAGCGTCGGCTTTCTTCGTTTGACAATAGTAATTACAATCGCAATACTGGAAATGATGACGATCAACAATACCCACCAAAGTGATTTCCAACGATTGCTTTCCGCTTTGTCGAGAATCATTTTCCGCTGCACGTTCCTAATCGCTTGCAGCATAGTGGCGTTGCCGTTCTCTTTGTATCGCTGTTCGGCTATTAGACTCATTTCAAACACTGAAAGCGGATAATAGATAGAATCACTGAGTGTTAAGAACAAATCTGCCGCCTGTGCGTAGGACACGAAAGCCAATGAATCATCGCTAAAACTCTTGTAGGCATTGCCTAAATGATAATAAGTCTTGGCTACCGCACGCGTGCGCCCCTGATCCACAAATACTTGTAATGCATTTTGCAAGGCGGTCGTGTCCGCGTAAGGTCTGGTAGTGTTCTCAACCGAATCGGCAAAATGCAAAGTGGCCTCCGCTTCGCCGACAGATTCATTGACCATAGATTTATTGCAACCGGCAACGGCAGCAATAATCAATATGTATATACATGCGCGTTTCATATAGTATATTGTTTGCGATTTTTAATTCGTTTGTCTTACTCTTTTAACCCCACAATTTTTGTACCAAAGAATCATGCTTTTACAGCTTCAAAATTCACTGCAAAATTACTGCTTTTTTTCGAGACAACCAAATTTTTGATAGCGACAAATGAATCTGTAACTTATTGAAAATCAGCAATGTTGAAAATAAAATTAGCGACATGCTTTGCGCGAATAGCGACATTTCACCTCAAAACCCCTCATTTTGACATAATTGCTCTAAACTTTTTTATCACCTTCGTCTTTTTCTTCCGCTCCTTTACCTGCATAAAAAAAGCGCCACGAAGGCGCTTTTTCTTAGATCAGACTTTTGGTCCAACATTCTTAGATCCAACGAACGTAGCAGAAGTCCATACGGTGGGGCAGGAGTTCGTTCTGCGGGTACATACGCAAACCAAACTTCATACCTCCGGCGTAGTCCACCTGATACGTGTTCTCAAAGAAGAGATGACTACCTTCGCTCTTGACGAGTTTCAGCTGTTCTACCTCATAGAGTTTGTCGTTGTTATGGGTGGACGTACGAACGGCTACGAGTTCAACGCCGATACCTTTGTCATTCAGACCCTTGGTGTCCAACTCAACGGCTACCTGAACCTTGTCACCTACATTGAGATTATGCAGGTTCTCGGATTTGCGAACTACCTCAATCTCATCCCAGTGAGCAACAACATTCTCTTTCCATGCAGCAATTTCCTTGGCTACTTTGTAGTTGTCGGCCAGAAGGAGTGCATGACGTTTTGCCAGTTTGTTATAGAACTTAGCGAAATAATCGTCGATCATTCGCTTCATGGTGAAGCGCGGGGTGATCTTCGTTACCGAGTTCTTGATATACTGAATCCACTCAGGGCTGTAACCCTTGCTATTCTTCGCGTAGTACAGCGGAATGATATCGGTCTCGAGGAGCTGATAGATAGTAGCGGCGTCGAGCTGGTCTTGGTGAGCTTGGTTCTCGTAGGTACGTTTTTCGGTGAGGTACCATCCTGCGCCTTCTACGTATCCTTCGTACCACCAACCATCCTTCACGGAGAAGTTGAGCACACCATTCATCTGGGCTTTCTCGCCGGACGTACCGGAAGCCTCAAGCGGACGAGTCGGGGTGTTAAGCCATATATCCACACCGGAGATAAGGCGTTTAGCCAGACGCATATCGTAGTTCTCAAGGAAGATGATCTTACCTAGGAACTGCGGCATACGGCTAATCTCAATGATACGCTTGATCAGACCTTGACCACCGCCGTCTGCGGGGTGTGCCTTACCGGTAAAGAGGAAAACAACCGGATAATTGGGGTTGTTAACCAGTTTGTCGAGGCGCTCGAGGTCGGTGAAGAGCAAGTGCGCACGTTTATATGTGGCAAAACGGCGACCGAAGCCGATGATCAGGTTCTCCGGCTTCATCTCCTTGAGTGCGCGGACGATACGAGCAGGGTCTCCTTGGCTCTTCATCCAGTCCTCGCGGAATTTCTCCTTGATATAATCCATCATCTTACGCTTCAGCGACATACGTGTCTGCCAGATGATCTCATCGGGGATATCGTTATACGGCTTCCACATGTCGAGGTTAGACTGGTCGTTATACCACTCTGCGGGCAGGTATTTCTTGTAAATGGCTTTCCATTCAGAAGCGGCCCACGTTGGCATATGTACACCGTTGGTGACATAGTCAACGTGCAGTTCTTCAGGGAAATAACCCGGCCAAACGGGTGCAAACATCTTCTTCGATACCTCGCCATGGAGCCACGATACGCCGTTAGCCTCTTGGCAGGTATTGAGCGCGAAAACAGACATAGAGAATTTCTCGGTGTTGTCCTCAGGGTTGGTACGACCCATACCGATGAGGTCGTGCCACTCGATACCCAGTTTATCGGCGTATTCGTTCATGTATTTATAGAACAAGCCTTCCTCGAAGTAATCGTGTCCTGCGGGCACCGGTGTGTGGCAAGTGTAGAGACCCGAAGCGCGCACTACCTCTTTAGCCTGATTGAAGCTCAGTCCTTCTTCTTGAACGAGATCCACCAGTCGCTGCAAGCCCATAAGAGCTGCGTGACCCTCGTTGCAATGGTACACATCTTTCTTGATACCCAGTTTCTTCAACGCCAACATACCGCCGATACCAAGCATGATCTCTTGTTTGATACGGTTCTCCCAGTCGCCGCCATAGAGCTGGTGGGTAATCTGACGATCCCATTCGGAGTTCAGTTCGTTATCGGTATCCAGCAAGTAGAGGTTCATACGACCTACTGCCACTTTCCATAGATACGCCTTCACTACGCGACCCGGATAAGGCACTTCTACTACCAAGTTCGAACCATCCGCTTCCTTCACCTGTGTGATAGGTAAGTTGCTGAAGTTCTGCGCTTCGTAGTTAGCAATCTGCTGTCCTTCGGGACTCAGCGTCTGGGTGAAATAACCATAGCGATAGAGGAAACCGATAGCGGTCATATCAACGTTGCAGTCCGAGGCCTCTTTGATATAATCTCCGGCGAGAATACCTAAACCACCGGAATAAATCTTGAGCACGTGCGTCAATCCATACTCCATCGAGAAATAGGCGATGGATGGTTTTTTCTTGTCTTTAGGCGCATCCATATACGTGCGGAAGCGATTATAGACATGATCCAAATGTGCCATGAATTTCTCGTCCTTGGTGAGCTCAACCATGCGATCGTAACTGATGATATTCAGCAGTACGATAGGATTAGAGTCCGCGCGGTGCCATGCTTCGTTGTCAATATAGCGGAACAAATCCTTGGCCTCGCCAACCCAACTCCACCATACATTGTAAGCGATCTCTTGCAATTTACTCAGCTCTACAGGCAGGGTTGCGCGTACGTTGCACTCTTTCCATGCGGGCTGATTTGCATTACTAACTTTGATTTTCATGTTTCTTATAGGGATTTTTGTGTATAAATTCTTAAAAAATGATATCTCTACCTAAAAAAGCGTGCAAAGTTACTTCTTTTTTTTGATATGTGCAAATTTTTTTGTACCTTTGCACCAATTATTCAAAAAATGCGTACTTGAATTGACAATTTATGATAAATCCAATAGAAATACTTCGCAGACGCGACATGCGGGAAGTTTTTACTTTCACCATCGACCCCGCCGATGCCAAGGACTTCGATGATGCCATCTCGTTCGAATGTCTTAAATGCCCCAATGACGAAATAAATGACCAAATGGTAAATGACCAAATGCTAAATTACCAAATTGGTGTCCACATCGCCGACGTGTCCTATTATGTCACGCCGCGGTCCAAGGCCGATGAAGAGGCGTACCGGCGAGGCACGTCCGTTTATTTGGTGGACCGCGTGCTACCGATGTTGCCCGAAGAACTGTGCAACGATAAATGTTCGCTTAAGCCCGGAGAAGATAAACTCTGTATGTCCATAGTGTTTACGATGGACGCTGAGGCACGTGTGCTCAAATACAAAATTTGCCGCACAGTCATTCGCTCTGACATCCGTCTGAATTACGACGAAGCGCAGCGTATAATACGAGACAGACACGACGGCAACACGACAACGATACGACAACGAGACGACAACGACACGACTACGAGTGCTAACGTCACCCTAAGAATCTCCCAAGCATTAACTACCCTCAACGCGCTCGCGCAAAAGATGAGAGCGGAACGGATAGCGAACGGAGCCCTCACCATCGAGCAGCCGGAGATGCGGTTCAAACTGGATGAGCATGGTCATCCGACGGAGATTTATTTTGAAGAATCGAACGACGCGCATCATCTGATAGAGGAGTTTATGTTACTGGCTAACCGCACGATAGCCAAAGCCATCGGTTCCGGACGACCATTCATCTACCGCGTCCACGACTTGCCCAACGGTGAGAAACTCGACGAGATAGACGCCTTCAAGAAAAAACTATCTACCCGACGCTCTTCTCGCTATGCCGCTAAATCTACAGAAGGGCTTCGGCGAGCCATAGAAATGCTGACCATCCGCGCGCAGGCCAAAGCGGTTTATTCAACGCATAACATAGGCCATTACGGACTCGCCTTCAGCCATTACACCCATTTCACCTCGCCTATTCGTCGCTATCCGGATATGATGGTACACCGCTTGGTGGATAAATATATTTTAACAGGCAAACCGGCCACATGGACGCAGCCCGAACTGGAGGAGATATGCGAACATTGCTCTGCGTGCGAGCAGGACGCCACTCAAGCTGAGCGCGATTCCATCAAACTCTATCAATCAATATATATGTCCGACCATATAGGCGAAATAGCAACGGGTTATATCTCCGGTATTACTGATTTCGGTCTATTCGTGCAATTAGACGAATCGCATTGCGAAGGATTGATTCATATTTCCAAGATCGGAGACATCAACCGCTATCAATTAGGCGATGCGGTGACGGTAAAAGTAGTGAAAACTGACATAAATCGCGCATTAATTGATTTTGAAATGGCATAAAATACAAAAAAATAACAAATTTTCAATTTTCAATTTTCAATTATCAATTATTTTTTGTACCTTTGTAGCCGAATTAGTGCCGTTATGAAGAAAATAATCTTTTTGTTCATCCTTTGTTGGGTCTCTCTCGCGTACGCGCACGCAGAAACGATAGTATTACGTACGGGCGCTCGTGTGCGCGGAACCATCGTCTTCCAGAACGAAGAGGTGGTCATTGTGCGCGATACCGAAGGCGCACGTTTTCAGTATCCACGTGCGGATGTAGAAACTATTTTGACAGACGAAGAGGCGCCTGCAGAGGAGGAAACGAAGGCGGAGGAACAAGCCGTTCAGACCACTAAGAAAGCCTCTATCTTGGTAGAGTTAGGCGGTAACGGTTCGTTTGTACCGCAAGGCGATGCCGGAGGAGGATTCAGCGCAGATCTGTTGGTTGGCTCGCATCATATAGGCGACCGACATATCTTCATCGGCGGAGGCTTCGGATTCCACGGGCTATTCATTGGCAGCGAAGTGTATAATTTTCTTCCTATTCAAGCCGCTTTGCGTATGCCGCTGATAGAGGGGAAACATGCGCCTATGTTCGGCATCGGCATAGGCTATGGTATCGGACTGAGTAAGAATTATACCGGAGGACTCTATGCCGGCCTCCAATTCGGCTACCGCTATCAAATCAACGAGAAATCGGCTATAGGCCTTCTGCTCTTTGCGGATTTCCAGCAAGCGAAAGTAACGGTAACAGAAAGCATAGACGGAGCAGATTTTACACATCAAGTAGGCCGAAACATCGTCTCCCCGGGCTTGAAGTTTGCGTTTTATTTCTAAACAATGAGAAAACCACCTCGTGCACATCGTGTTACGCTGATGCTCAATGACAAAGAACAAAAGGCGTTGGATAAATACTGCGAGCGGTATAAGATTGCTAACCGCAGCCGTTTTATTCGCGAGGCCCTAATGCGTACAATCCTCAAGCGCATCGAAAACGACCAACCCACCTTGTTCGATTGAAATATGGGGTCACCGCAAATTTTAATTTGTGGGGGAGAGCGAGTACGGCTTGAGTACCTTCCATTAAAACGAAGTTTTAGTGCGTGTACGAAAGTTGTACGAGCGAATAAAAAACGCCTCCTGCAAGGGAGGCGTTGCCAATTCTCACGGTTCGTGGCTAACCTAAATAGGTCTTGAGGATATAACTCCGTTGACCGTTGCTGAGTTTATGTACCGCTTTCTCTTTGATTTGGCGCACACGTTCGCGGGTGAGGTGCAGTTCGTCACCGATCTCCTCAAGCGTTTTTTCGGGTGTGCCGATACCAAAGAACTTACGTAAGATGTCCGCTTCACGCGGGGTGAGTGTAGCTAACGCACGGCTGATTTCAGTAGAGAGCGACTCTTTGAGCAGGCCACGGTCCGCGTTTGGCGAATCTTCGTTGACCATTACGTCGATCAGACTATTGTCCTCTCCTTCCACAAACGGCGCGTCCACACTAACGTGACGACCTGACATCTTCAGCGTCTCAGCAATCTTATCTACCGGAATATCCACTAATTCGGCGAGCTCTTCAGCGCTGGGTTTGCGCTCGTGTTCCTGCTCAAAACGCTGATAAGCCTTGTTGATCTTGTTCATCGATCCAACTTGGTTAAGCGGCAGACGCACGATACGACTCTGCTCTGCGAGAGCCTGAAGAATAGATTGACGAATCCACCATACAGCGTAGGAGATAAACTTGAAACCACGAGTCTCATCAAATTTCTCTGCGGCTTTAATCAGTCCCAGGTTGCCTTCGTTAATCAAATCCGGCAAACTCAATCCTTGGTTCTGATACTGTTTGGCCACAGACACTACAAAACGTAGGTTACTTCTGGTCAGTTTCTCCAACGCTGCGCGGTCTCCGTTACGGATACGCCCCGCCAGTTCTACTTCTTCCTCTACCGAAATGAGTTCCTCACGACCTATCTCTTGCAGATACTTGTCAAGCGAGGCTGACTCACGATTCGTGATAGATTTTGTGATTTTTAATTGACGCATATATAGTGATACTATCTTTCTTCCTAAATG
>JAFSWF010000070.1 GCA_017444615.1 Paludibacteraceae bacterium
AAATTTTTCTTTTGCCATAGTAATTCTTTAATTTTAATAACGTTATTAAACAATAAATGTTTTTATTTGTTTCAATGTTGCTTTCAGCATTCAGCATTCAGCTTTCAGCTTTCTGAGGGCTGATGACTGACGGCTTTTCTTAAAAAAGGCCGGTCAGATTTGACCCTAACCAGCCGTATTTTCATGGAGCTGATGGCGGGAGTTGAACCCGCGACCTCATCCTTACCAAGGATGCGCTCTACCACTGAGCTACATTAGCAAGAGAGCGAAAGACGGGACTCAAACCCGCGACCCCCAGCTTGGAAGGCTAGTGCTCTATCGACTGAGCTACTTTCGCGTTGCCCCTTTCTCTCTGGGGATGCGACTTACGTCGCAGTGGGTGCGGATGGATTCGAACCACCGAAGTCGAAGACAGCAGATTTACAGTCTGCCCCATTTGGCCACTCTGGAACACACCCTTCGTCGGAATCCGCTTACAACGACTGCACTACTACGTAGTTTGTATAGTTGCCGCGGTTCCTCCTCTCAAAATCACAAGTTTCGTTGCACTCAACTTCTGATTTTGGTTTATATTCGATACTCAAAGATCTTTCTTTTTTGGAGCCTCTAGTCGGACTCGAACCAACGACCGCTGGATTACAAATCTAGTGCTCTACCAACTGAGCTATAGAGGCGCGCTTGCATTGACATTTGCGTGACTGCGCGTTTCACGCTTGTATAACGCTACATGTCATGCTACGCTTTTCGGTCTGCAAACACTTCGTTGGTTTACATCCCGAGGTTTTTAAACCCCGTTTTGACGAAAGCGGGTGCAAAGGTACTGCTTTTTTTTGATATGACCAAATAATTTTGCAAAAAAAATGCATTTTTAGTCGTTTTTCTTATTTTTGCCACCTTTATTTGACGTTTCTCGCGCGTGCACGCGCTATTTATTATAAGGAATAAAACACCGCCCCACTGATTGTGAAGCGGTGTTTTGGTATAGTCCTTCCGAATCTTAGTCTTGGAACTTAGCGCACAAGAACTCACGGTTGAGACGTGCGATGTTAGCAAGGCTAACCGATTTCGGGCACTCAGCGGCACACGCACCGGTGTTGGTACAGTTACCAAATCCGAGTTCGTCCATCTTAGCCACCATCGCTTTCGCACGAGCAGCTGCCTCAATCTTACCTTGCGGAAGTAGGGCAAGTTGGCTAACCTTTGCTGAAACGAAGAGCATTGCCGAACCGTTCTTACAAGCCGCCGCACATGCACCGCAACCAATACAAGAAGCTGCGTCCATTGCTTCGTCCGCTACCGGCTTGGGAATGGGTATTGCGTTCGCGTCAGGTACACCGCCGGTGTTGACAGACACGAAGCCACCAGCCTGCATGATCTTGTCGTACGCCTGACGATCGACCATAAGGTCCTTGATTACCGGGAACGCACGGCTACGCCACGGCTCCACAGTGATGGTCTCGCCATCTTTGAACTTACGCATATGGAGCTGGCAAGTCGTGATAGCGCTGTCGGGTCCATGCGGGTGTCCGTTGACATACATGGAGCACATACCGCAGATACCTTCACGGCAGTCGTGATCGTAGGTAACAGGGTCTTTATGCTCTGCAACGAGTTGCTCGTTGAGAATATCAATCATCTCCAAGAACGAAGCACCTTGGAAGACGTGCTTGAGTTCATAGGTCTCAAAATGTCCTTGAGCCTTAGGTCCTGCTTGTCTCCAAACACGAACCTTTATGTCTATATAACTATCCATAATTATCAATTGTCAATTATCAATTCTTATAGTTACGTGTTTTACGTTCTGTGAACTCGTAGTCGAGCGGTTCTTTGATAAGTTGGGGTTCTTGGTCTTCACCCATGTATTTCCAGCAGCCGACATAAGAGAACTTATCATCTTGACGGAGTGCCTCACCTTCCGGTGTCTGGTATTCCTCGCGGAAGTGACCACCGCAAGACTCCTCTCGATGGAGGGCATCCACTGCCATCAGACGACCGATCTCGATGAAGTCAGCCAGACGCAGCGCTTTCTCCAACTCGTTATTGAGGTGGTCTGCTTGACCCGGGATGTAAACGTTCGTCCAGAACTCTTTCTTGATGACATCGATCTTCTTGATTCCTTCCTTCAAGCCTTCCGCCGTACGGCCCATGCCGACGAAGTCCCACATGATGAGACCGAGTTCTTTGTGGATCGAATCAACCGAACGCTTTCCTTGGATAGCCATCAGGCGGTTGATCTTGTCTTGTACGGCTTTCTCCGCCTCCGCAAACTCCGGCAGGTCGGTGCTCATACGCGGCACGCCGATCTGGTCTGCGAGGTAGTTCTGGATGGTGTAAGGCAGTACGAAATAGCCGTCAGCGAGACCCTGCATGAGGGCGGAAGCACCCAGACGGTTGGCTCCGTGGTCGGAGAAGTTCGCCTCGCCGATACAGAAGAGACCCTTGACGGTCGTCTGCAGTTCGTAGTCAACCCAGATACCACCCATCGTATAGTGGATAGCCGGGAAGATCATCATCGGGTTCTCGTACGGATCTTCGTCCACAATCTTCTCATACATCTGGAAGAGGTTACCGTATTTCTGCGCTACAACATCCTTGCCCAGACGCTGGATAGCATCGCTGAAATCAAGGAACACAGCGAGACCGGTATTGTTCACGCCATAGCCCTTGTCGCAACGCTCTTTGGCTGCACGCGAAGCGACGTCACGCGGAACAAGGTTACCGAACGCCGGATAGCGACGCTCGAGATAGTAATCGCGATCCTCTTCAGGGATATCACGTCCTTTGATCTCACCTGCTTGCAGACGCTTTGCGTCTTCCAGTTTCTTCGGAACCCAGATACGTCCGTCGTTACGGAGCGACTCCGACATGAGGGTCAGTTTCGATTGGAAGTCACCGTGCTTCGGAATACAGGTCGGGTGGATCTGTGCGTAGCAGGGGTTAGCGAAGAGTGCACCGTGGCGGTACATCTGCATAGCAGCCGAACCATTCGAAGCCATCGCGTTGGTAGAGAGGAAGAACGTGTTTCCGTAACCACCCGAACCAACAACCACAGCGTGCGCAAAGAAGCGCTCGATGCGGCCGGTAACAAGGTTACGAGCGATGATACCACGCGCACGCTTCTCGCCATTCTCATCCGGAATGAGGACGATGTCGAGCATCTCGTAACGGGTGTACATCTTCACTTTGCCTTTACCGATTTGGCGGCTGAGGGCGCTGTAAGCACCCAGCAACAGCTGCTGACCGGTTTGACCTTTTGCATAGAAGGTACGACTAACCTGTGCGCCACCGAACGAACGGTTGTCGAGCAGGCCGCCGTATTCGCGTGCGAAAGGCACGCCTTGTGCGACGCACTGGTCGATGATGTTATTACTTACTTCGGCGAGACGATATACGTTCGCCTCGCGAGCGCGGTAGTCACCACCCTTGATGGTATCGTAGTACAAGCGATAAACGCTGTCACCATCGTTCTGGTAGTTCTTCGCAGCGTTGATACCACCCTGCGCAGCAATCGAGTGTGCGCGACGGGGGCTATCTTGAATACAGAAATTCAGCACATTGAATCCCATCTCTGCCAACGAAGCCGCAGCCGAAGCACCGGCGAGACCCGTTCCTACTACGATCACGTCCAAACGACGTTTGTTAGCAGGGTTAACGAGTTTCTGATGGTTCTTATAGTTCGTCCATTTGAGCTCCAGCGGACCCTCAGGAATCTTTGCGTCCTTCGGAGTGATGATTGGAGTAGTAGCCTCTTTGTAGGCCTCCGCAGCCGCAGCTTGAACTTGTTCTGTCACCTCTGCAGCAGTATCCAAAACGGTCTCTGCTACTTCCACAGCAGCCTTAGCTGCTTTAACGGCGACCTTCTTGGCAGTCTTCTTTGCTGCCTCGATTATATCTTCTTTGCCTTTCGGCACGATTATTTCTTTCTTTGCCATAATTGTCAATTTTCAATTCTCAATTCTCAATTAACACAGCATTCCGATGCCCATGCCGAGGTAGTAGAGTACCACGATGGCGAACGGCAGAACAACCAAAGTGGCTACAATGCAACCGATCACTTTGATACGCTTCATCCAAACGAGGTTGTTCCAACCCAGCGTGTGCAACGCTGACCAAACACCGTGATTGAGGTGCAGCCAGAGTGCGCAGAGCCAAACAAGGTAGAGTGCACAATACACCTGTCCCCATCCGCGGGTAGTAAAGAGTGCCTTCACGTAAGCGGCACCGTTCTGCGGGTCGAACATACCGGTCTCAATGCCGGTCAACTCCGCAAACTGCATCTTAAACCAGAAATTGTAGAGGTGCAAGCAAAGGAAACCGAGCACGATAATACCCAGCACGAGCATGTTCTCCGATTCCCAGTCCACACCCTCTTTCTTACCCGTCACCGCATAACGGTCGTTACCACGCGCCGCACGGTTTTGGATCGTCAGATAGATGGCATAACTAAAATGCACCAGCACCAGAAAAGCCAAACCCAGCGTACCGATGACGGCATACCAGTTAGCTCCCAACAGGTGGCAAATCATGTTGTAGGCGTCCTCCGAGAAAACCACAGCCAAGTTCATACAGCCATGGAAAAGCAGAAAGAGCACCAATGCCAAGCCGGTCAAGCTCATAACGAACTTACGGCCGATAGAAGAGTCTTTTAACCACATAGATTAATGAGTTTTAATTATGTTACAATCGAGCCCTTTAGGGCTAAGAATAATGTATAGATTTGTTTGTTATTTCCAAAATCGCTGCAAAGGTACTAAAAAAAAACGATATGTGCAAATTTTTCGTAAAAAAAGTGTCAATCTCGAATCACCTTGCATTTTCCCCGTTCATTTTTCACTTTTTGCCTGAAAAATTTGCACAATTCAAAAAATAATACTATCTTTGCACCGCAAAGGAATTTCAATACTGATTGTGTATGAAAGACAAAACTATCGTTTTTGATTTAGGAGGGGTGATTATCAATCTGAATGTCCCCCGTTGTGTGGCGAATTTCACGCGTATCATGGGTGCGAATAACGTACGCGATGTATTAGGAATAGACGATGAAGGCGAGGGTGTAGTGGCTGTGAGTGCCGCTACGCGGCAATTGATGCACGACTATGAGTACGGAAATATCTCTACAGATGAATTTCTGAAGACGCTTCATTCGTTCTGCTATGCAGGTACGACGATTGAGAATGTACGTGAGGCATGGTTGAGCATGTTGGATGAGTTGCCTCAGCAGCGGTTGGATTATATCGCTTCGCTGCGCGCAAAGGGCTATCGGACGGTACTACTGTCTAACTCCAATGAGTTGCATTGGGATCCGATTTGGACTCAGTATAAGCTCGGCGATTATTTCGATGCGGTTTTTGCGAGTCATCATCTGCATATGGCTAAGCCTAATCGGGAGATTTTTGACCATGTGGTTAACGCCTTATCGCTTACCGATGCTCTTTATGTGGATGATTTGGAGAAAAACCGCCATGCCGGCGAACAGTTTGCCGGTTGGCGCACTTTCGCCTCGATAGACGAGTTGAGACAATTCACAATTGAAAAGTAATATATGACGTATTCCATCCATCAGGTCAATTGGCCGGAGAGTTATCCATATTGTCCTCAAACGATGGTAGAGGTAACCAACGATCATGAGCGCTTGTTTCTCACTTTTCGTGTAAAGGGCGAGCAATTGCGTGCGGTAGCCATGCAGGATCAAGAAGCGGTGTGGGAAGACAGTTGTGTGGAGTTCTTCTGCCAAGTACCCGGAGAAGAGGAGTACATGAATTTTGAGGTCAATTGTATCGGAACGATGGTGGCAGCCCGCAGAAAAGGCAGAGCGGAGGATGTGCGGCCCCTGCCGGCTGACGAAATGGCGAGTATTGAGCGACATTGCACTTACCCTCATCAACGGATAGAAGAACGCGATGGGATGTTCGAATGGCAAGTAGAGTTGTCGATTCCGCTACGACTCATTTTCGGAGAAGATACGCCTGTTTTTCCAAAGACGTTACGGGTTAATTTCTATAAATGCGCGGATCAAACCAAGAAACCCCATTACGTCAGTTGGCAACCTATTCAGCTGCCAACTCCTAATTTTCACTGTCCTGAGTTCTTTGGGGAGATCGTATTACGATAAGCGTTCGATAATACGTTGCATCTCTTCTTTAACGCGTTCTTGTTCTTCAAGTAAGCGTAATTGTGCCCGCGTGCGAACCAGATTATGTTCCGGATAAGCAATCTTATAATAGATATCGCCGTTAAGCCAGTCGGTAAAGAAACGTACGGTCTGCATATAACTGAGCAACCGGCAGCCGTACGGTAACATCTCTTTCTCAATCGGAGTAAGGAAAGTAGCCTCCTTGAGGTAGCCACGCGCATATGCTTCAAAGACTTCCAAGTCCACGTGGATATGATCGAGGTTCGGGTCGTCCTCTAATCCGGTGTTAGCCGCTGTGCGCATAAAATCGCCAAAGTCGCTGAATACAAACCCCGGCATGACGGTGTCCAAATCAACGATACAAATAGGTTTGCCGGCTTCATCGAAAAGCACATTATTCACTTTCGTATCACAATGATTGATATGTTTAGGCAGTTTGCCTTCACGGAATAACCGTTCAGCCAGACACATCTCTTCTCTCCGCTGATCAATAGCGGCGATGATATCGGCGCAGGCTGCTTTACGTCCTTTGGGGTCGGCAGCCAGGGCTTGGTCTAACTCCTGCAGACGGAACTCCATGTTATGGAAATTAGGAATCGATTCGCACAGCGCGTCAAAGGGCAAATCCGCCAATTGACACTGAAAACGTCCGAACGCTTCGCCGGTTAACTCAGCCGATTGAGGGGTTACTTTTTCTTGGGAAGTAGCCGGTTCAACGAGTACATACAATCGCCAGTACTCATTTTCGGGACTGTGGTAATAGAGTGCGCCTTGTTTGGTGGGTACTATTTGGAGCACCTTGCGCTCAACATCTTCCACGCCGGCGATTTCCAATTTGCGGCGGATATGCTCCGTCACCAAACGGATATTATTCATCAATCCATCCACATTCTTAAAAATATGATGGTTGATTCGCTGCAAACAATAGGAGTGTTCTCCTATCCGTTTAGCGGGCACTATATAGGAATCATTGATAAATCCCACGTGTAACGGTTGGGGTTCACCGACTTCATTCGGAATGGCAAATTGAGATAGTATCATGGTCATTGATATGTAATAAAATCGCCGCAAAGGTACTATCTTTTTGGCAAATAACCAAAAAAATCAAAGATTTTTGTGGTCATGGATTTTTTGTCGCACTGAGTCTCTCTGCGACCCCTTGAATTATCCGGCTTCTCTGGAAAACGAAAGATTTGACTTTTTGTTTCGAAAGGTTTCGTAACAAGAAATGAAAATTGTAACCTGTTTATTTTCACACAATTAGACATTTCGGTTCCGAATTAAAACTAAAAATAGGCGTTATTTATTCTAAATATACCGCAAAAAATGTGTAATTTTGCAGCGCAAAATAAAAAATCACCCATCTATCATGAACACAGGTTTTACATTCAATGAGATTCATCAGCAGCCGGCTATGTGGCGAAAGGAGTTACAGGCCTTGCTGTCCAAGAAAGCCGAAGTGAGTGCCTTCATGCACCGTTACCTCACCCCAGACACAGACATTGTATTGACCGGCGCCGGCACCTCAGCTTTTATCGGCGATGCGATCTGTCCTATTATGCGTGGCATGTGGCGCAATGTGCGTTCGGTGCCAACAACTGACTTGATCACGCATTCCGCATATTTGCTGGACAAAGAGCGCCCGTTGTTGCTGGTTAGTTTTGCGCGTTCAGGGAACAGTCCGGAGAGCGTGGGGGCTGTCAATCTGGCCAATAAACTCTGCAAGAACGTGGCGCATATTTATATCACTTGCAACAAGGAGGGTAAGTTGGCGTTGCAGGCTGAGGGTAAGGAAAATATCCTTTTGCTTCTCTTACCGGAAGAAACGGATGACAAGAGTCTGGCGATGACCAGCAGTTTCTCGACGATGTTGCTGACTTGTTTGATGCTTGGTCATATAGACACCTTGGAGAAGGACGTTGAGATGATTGAAAAGGCGGTGAAGAACGCAGAGGCGGTGATTGCGGACTATGAAGAGAAGTTGAAAGAGATCGCTTCCCGTCCGTTTGAGCGCGGTGTGTTCCTGGGTTCGGGCGCATTGAAGGGCATTGCGGAAGAGTGCCATCTCAAACTGCAGGAATTGACCGACGGAGCTGTTGTTTGTAAGTTTGATAGTTTCTTGGGCTTCCGTCATGGACCCAAAGCAGTGGTGAATGACAAGTCGATTGTGGTTTATCTGATGACCGGCGAGGAGAGTATCGAGCGGTACGAACGCGATCTGATCAAACAAGTGGACGGTAATAATAAGCCGGTGGCGCAAGTAATCGTTATTGCCGGAGAGGCACCTCAGTTGCCCGGAGTGAAAGCCGATTTGGTGGTAAAAATGCCTTATGGAATGAAAGAGAATGAGTTCTATGGTGTTCTCCCGTACGTGCTCGTGGGACAATTATTAGGGTATTACGCGTCGCTCGCGCACGGGCTCAATCCGGACGCCCCATCCGTCAGCGGAAACATCCACCGCGTGGTTGAAGGAGTAACCATCTACGAATAATCGTCATAACGATATAACGTCATGACGTCATAACGAAAAAAATCTGACTACTGACTACTGAATACTGAATACTGAAATCTGAAAACTAAACGAATATGGCAAAGACTGAAAATATCCTCCGCGTGATGGAGGAACGTAAAAAAGCAACCGGAGTTCCGATGACCTTGTTTGCAGCGTGCCCGAACTCCCTGTCTGTTATCAAAGCTTCGTTCCGCGCAGCGAAACGCAACAACTCCCCCATCTATTTCGCTACCACCCTCAATCAGGTGGATTGCGATGGCGGTTATACCGGCATGACGCAAGCAGAGTTTACCAAGATTCTGGCTCGCGAGGCGGCAGCGGTGCACTACACCGGTCCATATGTAGTGGCAATTGACCACGGCGGTCCATGGTTGAAGGACAAACAGAGTATCGAGCGTTGGGATACCGAACGTGCCATGGATGGCGTGAAGAAAAGTTACGAGGCTGCCATTCTGGCGGGATATGACTTAATACACGTTGACCCGACGGTGGATATTTTCCTGCCAAAAGGACAGATTATTGACATTCATGTGGTGGTAAAACGCACGGTTGAACTGATTAAACATGCTGAAGATTTCCGTAAGGCACAGAATTTGCCGCCTATCAGTTATGAAGTCGGCACAGAAGAAGTGCATGGCGGTTTGGCAGACGATAAGACGTTTGACACCTTCCTCACGGGGCTCAAAGCCGGTCTGCATGAGGTAGGTCTGGATGATATCTGGCCATGCTTCATTGTAGGTAAAGTAGGAACCGACCTGCACACCACGTTCTTCGACGCCGATGTTGCCCGCAAACTGACCGCCAAAGTGCGTCCGTACGGCAGTTATATCAAAGGTCACTACTCCGACGATGTCGATAACCCCGAGGACTACCCGAAGGCAGGCATGGGTGCTGCTAACGTAGGTCCGGAATTCACCATGAACGAGTACGAGGCGCTCGCAGAGCTCGAAGAGGAAGAGAAAAAACTGTTTGAACAAGGTAAGGTAGCACAACTCAGCCACATGACCGAGGTGCTGTGGAAATGCGTATATGAGTCGGGGCGTTGGAAAAAATGGCTCCACGGCGAGGAGGTAGGCAAAGACCTGAAGGACTGCACGCCTGAGCGTCAGTTATGGCTCGTGATGACCGGTTGTCGGTATATCTGGCAGAAACCCGAAGCGCTGGTAGCACGTCAGACGCTTTACGATAACCTCGAGCGGTTGGGTATCCATGCCGAGGAGGTTGTCCTCATGCGCATCGAGCATAATATGGACAAGTACTATAACGCGTTCAACATCGTTAACCTCAACGATTATCTGAAATGAAAAAACTCTATTTGTTCGTCCTATGGGCGATGGTATTAGGGGCTTGCGGATGCGAAAAGAAGACGCAAGAGACCGTTGAACCGGCGGATTTAAGTCTGCTTAAGCAGTCTGTGCCGGTAACGAACGACTGGGTCTGGAGTGGTAAGCCTCAGATTACTATCCGCGTGGAGAACCCGAACAAAGCGAGTGTGAAAGTGCCGGTAGTTGTGAAGATAACCACGGATAAGAACCAAGAAGTGACGACCATTACCGATAGTATTGAGGTAGCCGGTAATGCGGAGCAGGATTTTGTTATCTCGACTTCTGAGAACCTCGAGCCGGGTATCTACCGCGCAGAGTGTTTGATAAACAGCAAGCCGGCGCGTACATTCAATTTTGCGATTGATCCGTTTGAGATCACTTCTGCCAACGACAAGCCGGCGGACTTTGACCAGTTCTGGCAGGTTGCAAAAGACCAGCTGGAGGCGATTGATATGAATGCACAACTGACGGAGATTCCTGAGCGGAGCAATGCCTCCTGCAAAGTCTATCTGGTTCAGATGAATTCTATTCCGGATGGACTGGATGGTGAACCGGTGGTGATCCGCGGCTATTACTGCGAACCGCAGGACGGCAAGAAGCATCCGGTCATCTTCCATTTCTACGGTTATGACACGCAGGGTTATACGGGCGAAGTGTCTTGTCCGTGGGGTAGCGACAAGGCGGAGTTCTATCTGTCGCACCGCGGTCAGTATCTGAATAACCGTCCTGCCGGCACCAATCTGGGTGTGGCGGAGGAGACGGTGAATATATACGGCGACTGGTTCAGGTATAACTTAGGTGAGAAAGACTCCTATTATTATAGGGGCGCGTACATGGATGTAGTGCAGGCGATACGTTTTATGGCTACGCGCGAGAGTAGCGACATGACCAAGCTCTTTGCCGAAGGTTCCAGTCAAGGCGGAGCGCTGACTTATGTGGCGGCGGCATTGAGTGACTACCCCTTCACTGCAATAGCGGCGAACGTAGCATTCATGGGCGATTTCGCGGATGCTATAGATATCCCGAGTCTCGCTTATTGGGAGATTAACGACCACTACTATGTGGACGGGGTGCCTATTGAAACCAGTGTGCAATACCTACCATATTTTGACATCAAACACATGACGCCGCGAATCTCGTGCGCTGTATTGGGTTCCAGCGGCTTGGCGGATGATGTGTGCCCCGCGCGTCTGAACCTGGTGCCGTTCAATAACCTCGCCACGCCGGCAGACAAGAAAGAATACATCATTGAACCGCTGATGGGACATAGTTATCCGGCAAGTTGGTTCGCGAAGATGAATGAGTTATTTGGAAAATACTATTAATACGATGAAAACATTTGATATTATCGCATTAGGCGAACTGAATGTGGATCTGATCCTCAATCAGATAGAGGGTTTCCCCGAAGTGGGCAAAGAGAAGTTTGCCAAACAGATGACCCTTACGCTGGGTAGTTCAACGGCTATCTTCGCGGCTAACGCCGCAGCGCTCGGAGCCAAAGTGGCGTTCTGCGGTATGATCGGCAATGACTCGTTCGGAGACTTGGTAGAGACCTCTCTGCGTGCGAAGGGCGTGGACACGCGCTTCCTCATCCGCCAGGACAAGCACGCCACCGGCGCTACTATCTGCATGAGTTATGACGAGGACCGCGCTAACTTGACCTACCAAGGCGCCATGGACTTTATGTCACTCGCAGACATCAACCCCGAGGTTTTCGAGCAGACCAAGCACATCCATATATCGTCCATCTACATGCAGAGCGGTGTGAAACGCGACTTGCTGAAGATCCTTGAGCTCTGCAAGCAGCATGGCGTGACGGTTTCTTTGGACAGCCAGTGGGATCCCGCAGAGAAATGGGATCTCGACTACAAGGCTATCCTGCCGCTTGTCACGGTCTTTATGCCTAATGAGACGGAGTTGAAGTTCCTCACGCGCAAAGAGACGCTCGAAGAAGCTATCGAGGCCATCCGTCCGTACACCAATGCCGCGGTTATTAAGTGCGGCAGCAAGGGTAGTATTCTCATGCGCAAAGGGCAGCCCGACCGTCAACAGGAGGCCTTGCTCAACAAGAATGTCGTCGATTGTATCGGCGCAGGCGACTCGTTCAACAGCGGTTTCCTGACGCGTTTCGCAGCAGGTGACGCGCTGGATAAATGCCAAGAGTACGGTAACATGACCGGAGCCGTCAACACAACGGCAGCCGGTGGCACCACCGCTTTCACCTGTCGCGAAGACGTAGAGCGCATCGGCCGCGAACAGTTTGGGTGGAATGGATAATTAACCTCTAAATATAGATATTATGAAACGATTTCTACTTCTTTTGACGCTTTGCGCAGCAGTGCTGTGCGCGTCAGCAAAGAACAAGTACGTTATTGCCGGTGGAGCAGGAACTCAGGACGGTTCGTCATGGGCGAATGCGGCTCCTACTATCGGCTCAATGACTTGGAGTATTGTCAGCCCGGGCGACACCATGTTTGTGGCCGAAGGTGTGTACAATGAAGCCATCGCTCTATCTTCCCAAAACGGTACTACCTATTTGGGTGGCTATAAAGCCGAAACGGGAGAGCGTAATCCTGAATTGTATGAAACCATTTTGGATGGAACGGATTTGAATAGTTATGTGGTGGTTAAATACGATAATCCACCTGCCGAACCCATGACAATAGATGGTTTTATCATCCAAAACGCTAAACACGGAGAATGGGATGGTGGAGCAGTCTTTATGCGCGGAAACATGACCCTCAGCAATTGTATTATTCGCAATTGTGAAACAACCGGTAATTCCTATGCCGGCGGAGTTTGGCTTCAAAATGATACTGCCCGATATCAAGGAGTCATCCGCAATTGTATCTTCGAGAATTGTGTCCGCAAGGACAAAACCAGTGGCGCCGGCGCTATTTATATGCACGACGGCGGTATTGTGGAGAATTGTATCATCCGCAACTGCCAAGGCGGAGTAGGCGGTATATACAATGCATCAGGTATTGTTCGCAACTGCGTATTATACAATAACCTCTCCGATTATAATGCTTGTTTGAATGGTAAAGGCACGTTTATCAACAACACCGTTTGCAATAACCAAGGTGCGGAGGGACGCTACGCCGGTTGCCGTATAGAGGGCACAGTATACAATTCAGTTTTCTGGGGCAACCAAGTTTCCGGTACTGCTTCTGCCACCAACCAGAACTACAT
>JAFSWF010000071.1 GCA_017444615.1 Paludibacteraceae bacterium
CGCTGCTACAGGATTGTCCTTCTCGCGCAGTAAACGTCCGTAATGGTAACAGGCGTGGGAATAAGTGCGGCTTAACCCCATCCCTTTCCTAAAAGGAAGGGGGATCGCATCTACTATTTCATAGGTTTGAGCAAGGGTTGCACTGTCGCCGTCATCTATACCATACATCTTTCCCTCCTCACGCAGGCTGTCCGCCTGAGCGACGATGGACTGTGCTTCACGAATCTTTCGCGGGGAACAAGAGAACAATACAATGCTGCATAAAATCCCTAAAAAGAATCGTATGTGCGTGCGGTTTTTCATGGCATATAACAGACGTTATTTGTCTTCTAATAGATCGGGGCGTCTTTGTTGGGTGTGTGCTACTGATTGTTCGTACATCCACTCTTCAATCTTGGCCTGATGTCCGGAAAGGAGGATATCGGGCACTTTCCATCCCTTGTATTCGGCGGGTCGTGTATAGACGCCGGCTTCGAGTAGTCCGTCTTGGAAAGAATCATTGAGTGCGGACTCGACATCCCCGAGAGCACCGGGTAGCAGTCGCACAATAGCATCGGTCATCATCGCCGCGGGCATCTCACCGCCGGTGAGTACAAAATCGCCGATACTATATTCGCGTGTGATGAGATGGTCGCGAACACGCTGGTCCACGCCTTTGTAATGGCCGCAAAGGATGATAATATTCTGTTTGAGTGACAGTTGGTTGGCGGCTTTTTGGTCAAATCGTTCGCCATCGGGAGCGGTGAAGATGATCTCATCGTAGTGTCGCTCGGAGGTCAGATGGGTGATGAGCCGATCGATGGGTTCGATCTGGAGCACCATTCCGGCACTAAAACCGAAGGCGTAGTCATCAATCTTGCGATGCTTATCAAGGGTCCAATCGCGTAAGTTATGGACATAGATTTCGCATAGACCTTTGGTCTTAGCGCGTTGGATAATCGAATGATTGAGTGGTGATTCCAGCAATTCTGGGCAAGCTGAGATGATGTCGATACGCATTTTATTTACCATTTGGTCATTTACCATTTACCATTTATTTGGCCATTTTGTCATTTACGGCACGGGGTCATAGCCGGAGCCGCCCCAAGGGTGGCAGCGGCAGATACGTTTGATGCCGAGCCATCCGCCTTTGAAGATACCGTATTTGAGTACGGCTTCTACCATATACTGGCTGCATGTGGGCGTATAGCGGCACGAGGGAGGTGTGAAGGGAGAGATGCAGTAGCGGTAGAAATAGACGGGAAGAAGGAAAATCTTGCGGAGCACGATTTTCCATTGGTCATTGGTCATTGGTCGTTGGTCGTTGGTCATTGGTCGTTGGTCTTCCTCTCCTTCATCCTTTCAGTTTTCATTTTTCACCTTCTTCAGAGCCTTGCATATCGCTTTTTCAATTGTTTGGTAGGATTGAATCTCTTTATCCATATAATTGAAGGCTATTTGGTAGTGTTGTTCGCCTAATAGATGCTGGTTCTTCCGATAAGCTTCGCGCATCAGTCGCCGCAGGTGGTTTCTATCCACCGCATGTTTGAAGAGCGATTTGGGAGCCCAAACCAATATTTGGCTGTTGGCTATTAGCTGTTGGCCATTGGCCATTGCGGGTTGGACCTGCATATAGGTGACGCGTAGCGGCCAAGCGACGAAGCGCTTCCCCTCTTTGTACAAACGCGCAATACGCAATTGTCCACAGAGTTTGCTATTTTTGGGAAACGTATTAGGCATTCTTCTCCAGATAATCGGCGATGGCGAGGGGAAGCGAGGCGAAAGGTTTGCCTTGCCCTGCCTCTATGTCCACCCGATAACCGGCTTCTTCCAAGGCACGAATAGTGCCTTCGCCAAAGGCAGCGATGAGGGTGGAGCCTTGTTGCCAGTCGGGGAAATTCTCCCGTAAAGAAGTAACGCCGGCGGGAGTGAACAAGGCAATCAAATCATAATCAAAGGGACGTTCCGCGGGCCAAGGCGTAGTGACGGTTCGGTACATGACTGCGGGTTGCACCTCCACATTATTCTCGGCAAACATATTGATTTGTTCGTCGTTATGGATATCCGAAAGGACCATCAGATAGCGTTCGTTAGGCCGTCTATGCATGGCAGGTAGCAGATCTTCAAAGCGGTTACCGACTTCGGGGAAGAAGACTTTGCGTTTACGGTATTGTATGTATTTTTGCAAATACAAACCCACTTGCTCTGAATTGCAGTAATAATGCATCGAATCAGGTACGACAAGTCGCATCTCTTCACACATACGGAAGTAATGGTCAGCTCCTAATTTAGAGTTCAAGATGACCGCCGTAAAATCCAGCGGATTGATTCGTTGCTGGCGAAATTCCCGCGCTGTGAGCCCTTCGATATGAATGAACTGATAGAAATCACATTGCACACCAAACTGCTCCTCCAAACGGGTGTAAGGATTGTGCGCAACTGTAGGACGCGGTTGAGAAAAAAGAATCTTTTTTATCATAGATGTTTGATCGTTATTTCAGACAAATAATACAACGCCATCATCGGCAAAAACTCCAAGGTAGCCATATAGATGACAAAATAAAGGATGGCCCTTGGAGATTGAATAAAAATACGCCCGCCGCGGTATAGCCAAAGCAGCATAAACACTGTTGCCACTATCCCTACACACCACTTGGCGGCGATGGTATTATCTACCCGCAGTAAGACAAGGATGGTGGGATACAAGATAAGCGCTACGAGCGTCATGATATTGGCGTACGGTTCATAGGCCGATTCGAACATACGGGAAAAGCGGAAGGTATAATCCAGCACTCCTTGGCAGGCTATTTTGAGGATCAAGAGACCGATGATCAGACCACAAACAGCCCCGAAAGCCGCCAATGTAAAGGTCTCGCCGCTATAGCAACACAAGCATAGCGCCAATGCGATGGTACCAATACGGAAGATATAAATCAGCGCTTGCGCCCACAGATTGACCTGCGCCTCTTTATAGGTGCGGTTGCTACGCGTTATGAGTGATTGGACTGCCTGCGAGATGAGTCCGCGTTGAAGGAACTCAGCCACGAGTGCACAAGCCATTAAGGCGAGCAGAATCCAACTAACCCACCCCGCGTTAGCAGGAGAGATGATGTGCGTTATACCATTCATTGTTCGGTAGTATTCCAAATAAACAATTTATCGCCTCGGTGCAGCAAACGGTCCGTTTTGACAGAGAACACTTGTCCTTGCGGAACGCGTTTTGTAGGATGACCTTCTTTGTCCCGCAAACCTTGAGCTTGGCACTCATAGACGCCGGTTGTCTCACCGATGATGAGCCATTCTTGCCCTTCCTCCACCGCTTCCACGGCTTCCACCACAAACTCCGCCACACTCAGTTGCTTGAACACATTGGTGCACTTTGCGGCGTATATTTTTTTGCGGGTGGCTTTATTGCCATACACATGGGTCCATTCGCCTAATCGCTGGCCTTGGTAATACCCATCCCAGAAGCCTCGATTGAAGACGCGACTTAAGCGTTCATTCCAATCGGCAATCTTCGGTTCGATAATCGCCTCATTGGCATACTCGCCGCGTTGCCAGGCTTCTACCGCCTCGCGATAACAACGCACCACCGTGTCCACATATTCGGCACCTCGTGCACGCCCTTCTATCTTTAGCACGCGTACTCCGGCGTCCAACATCTTATTGAGGAAATGAATGGTTTTCAGATCCTTAGGCGACATTATATACTGGTTGTCGATATCCAGTTCGAGGTCAGAGGATTTATCCTTGACGGTATACCCCCGCCTGCAAACTTGCACACAGGCACCTCGGTTAGCAGAAAGGCCGTAGTTATTGAGACTGAGGTAACACTTACCGCTTACCGCCATGCATAAGGCACCATGGCAGAACATCTCAATGCGCAGCAGTTCGCCTTTGGGTCCGCATATATGCTGCTCTTCAATATCGCGATGAATAGATGCCACTTGCTCCATATTCAACTCGCGCGCCAACACGACGACATCTGCAAAGCGCGCATAGAACTTGAGCGCTTCGGTATTAGCGATGTTCAACTGGGTGGAAAGGTGCACTTCTTGGCCTACTTGTGCACAGTATTGCATCACGGCAATGTCGCTGGCGATGATAGCATCTACACCGGCAGTATGGGCCGTGTCCACTATCTCCCGCATCAGCGGCAGATCTTCCGGGTACATGACGGTATTGAGGGTGAGGTACGTTTGGACACCCGCTTCCTGACAAATGCGCACGATCTCCTGCAGGTCTTTGGTTGTAAAATTAACCGAACTGCGGGCACGCATATTGAGGTGCTCAATACCGAAATAGACGCTGGTAGCACCGGCTTGTATCGCTGCTGCCAGACTCTCCCAGCACCCCACGGGAGCCATGATATTTACCATTTGGTCATTTACCATTTACCATTGGTCATTTACCATTTACCATTGGTCATTAACCACTCTGCTATTTGTACGGCATTGAGTGCAGCGCCTTTGCGGATCTGGTCACTCACGCACCAGAAACTCAACCCACATTCATCGCTTAGATCTTTGCGTACGCGACCGATGAACACTTCATCCTTACCACTGAGGAATAGCGGCATCGGATATCTCTTTTCAGCCGGTTCATCCATCAGCACACAGCCGGGAGCGTTGGCAAAAGCCGCTTGTGCAGCCGCCACACTGATCGGTTGCTCAGTCTCTACCCAAATACTTTCGCTATGGGCTCTGAGCGAAGGCACCCGTACACAAGTGGCGCTTACACGCACATCTGAGTGCATGATTTTACGCGTCTCGTGGAACATCTTCATCTCTTCCTTCGTATAGCCGTTTTCGGTGAAGACATCGATATGCGGAATGAGGTTGAAGGCTAACTGGTAGGCGAATTTCTCTACCGTCACTTCTTCTCCATTGAGCACTTGCCGGTATTGGTTCTCCAACTCTTTCATCGCTTGTGCACCGGCGCCCGAAGCGGCTTGGTAAGTAGCTACATGCACACGGCGGATATGACTAATCTGCTCGATTGCCTGCAGGGCTACCACCATCTGGATGGTGGTGCAATTAGGATTGGCGATGATGTTACGAGGACGGTTTAGGGCATCGGCGGCATTCACCTCAGGCACTACCAAAGGCACATCATCATCCATACGAAAAGCCGAAGAATTATCAATCATGATTGCCCCGAAGCGCGTTATATCGCTCGCGTACTCGCGTGACACGCTTGCGCCCGCGGAGACAAAAGCAATATCGACGCCCTTGAAAGCGTCGTTGTGTTGCAATAACTGTACTTTGTACTCTTTATCGCGAAATACATATGTTCTCCCTTCGGAACGCTGCGACCCAAACAGTCGCAGCTCCGAGATAGGGAAATCGCGTTGAGCTAAGACCTGCAATAGTTCTTGCCCAACGGCGCCCGAAGCGCCTACAATGGCTATAACCATAGTTTCATTATGCCAATGCTACCACCGTGTCAGCCTCAGTCTCAGTGAAAGTAACTTTACCTTCGCGAGCGAGCCAACCGAGAGCCAAATAGAGCTCATCGTTTTTCAGCTTAGTAGCTTTTTTCAGAGCTTTCAATCCCTGTGCTCCGTTGAGTAATGCACCCCATACCAGGCCTGCATTCTCGCCAATTTTTGTAATCATAATACCTTAAATAAATCTAATAATGACTAATATGAGTAACAATTAATGGGGTTACTCTTCCCATTTCTTAAAGATCAGACACGCATTATGTCCTCCAAAGCCGAAGGTATTGCTCAGCGCGTAATGGATGTCGCGCTTTTGCGCCTTATCAAACGTAAAATTGATGCGGTAGTCAATCTGGTCATCCTTATCTTCAGGATCATGGTTGATAGTAGGCGGAATAATACCGTCTTTGAGCGCCATGATACAAGCGATGGCCTCCACTGCGCCGGTGGCACCTACCAGATGACCGGTCATAGACTTGGTGGCATCCAAGTTCATTTCATACACATGCTCGCCAAACACACGTTTGATCGCCATCAGTTCCGTCACATCGCCTAAGGGCGTGGAAGTGCCGTGTGTATTGATATAATCGATGTCCTGAGGATGTAATCCGGCATCCTTGATGGCCAATGTCATCACCCGTTCCGCTCCTTTGCCATCAGGGTCTGGCGCCGTCATATGATAAGCATCAGACGTCATTCCTTCGCCCACCATCTCTGCATAAATCTTCGCTCCACGCGCTTTGGCGTGCTCATACTCCTCGAGGATCAAACAAGCAGCCCCTTCGCCCAACACAAACCCATCGCGAGATTTGGAGAAAGGTCGGCTGGCCGTTTGGGGCGATTCGTTGCGCGTGGAAAGGGCGTGCAAGGAATTGAACCCACCTATCCCGGTATAGGTTACATCCGCATCTGCACCGCCGGTGAGTAACACATCGGCGTGGCCTAAACGAATCTGGTCAAACGCAGAGCCCACTGCATGAGAAGAGGAGGAACAAGCTGTAGAAACGGAGAAACTGGGTCCGCCTAACCCAAAACGGATAGAAATCATTCCCGCCGCCATGCTTGGTATGGCCTTCGGGATCATAAAGGGATTGAAACGGGGAACGCTATCGCCCTTAGCGAAATCAATGATCTCCGCCTCCATCGTCTGCAAACCACCCATGCCGCTTCCCCATATAACGCCCACGCGGCTACGGTCTTCCTTCTCCAAATCCAATCCGCTATCACGCAGCGCTTCATCGGCCACACAGAGGGAAAACTGGGAGTAACGATCCATCTTCCGCGCCTCTTTGCGATCAATCACCGCTTCAGGATTAAAGCCCTTGACCTCACCGGCAAATTGGGTCTTGAACAGGCTTGCATCAAAGCTGGTGATGGGCGCAATACCGCTTTTCCCCTGCACTAACGCTTCCCATGTTTCGGGGGCAGAATTGCCTACCGGAGTGAGTGCTCCAAGTCCCGTTATGACTACTCGTCGTAATTGCATTTTTCTTTACCTATATATATAAGGTACGAGTTTACAGTTTTTGCCGTAAACTCGTAAACCATCCTTTTGACAGGATTACTTCTTCGCATTCTCAACGTAAGCGATAGCGTCACCTACCGTAGCAATCTTCTGAGTGTCCTCGTCAGGAATAGAAATACCGAACTCTTTCTCAAACTCCATGATCATTTCTACCGTGTCCAAAGAATCTGCACCCAGGTCAGTTTGGAAGTTAGCGTCTTTAGTTACTTGAGACTCCTCAACACCAAGCTTATCAACGATGATTGCTTTTACTTTTGCTTCAATTTCAGCCATAATACTAAATATTTAAAGTTAATATCTACTATGTAATTATTAATTTTCGTAAACTTAAGTTTTCGCTTATTTTGCAAAAACGGCACAAAATTACTGCTTTTTTTTGAAATATGCAAATTTTTTTTACTTATTTTGCAGTTTTGTCACCTAAATGTAGCACAATCTTCCCTAAATAGGCTCCACTCTTGCCCATTTGACATAAAGCGATGGTATCTCCATCTGCATTGGGAACACGCAAATTATCGTACAACTGATGGGTATGCCCGCCTATGATGACATCTATTCCACGCGTTACTTGCGCCATCTCAAAATCGCAATCATCTTCTTTCGTTTTGCCATAGGTGCCTAAGTGGCTGAGGCAAACCACTACATCACATCCCTGTGCGCGAAGCGTGTCTGCCATCTCTTGTGCCACCTGATAGGGGGGTAAGTACTGCAGGGGAGCGAAATTCTTATCCGCAATCAACCCTTTGGGGTCGCATCCCAAACCAAACACCCCTATGTTCAGTCCCCCTCGACGAATGATGGTGAACGGTTGAATGATTTCCTTCAGCGCCGTTCCATGCACATCATAATTAGCGCATACAATGGGGAATTGGGCCAGTTTGAGCACTGCCGCTAAAGTATCTATCCCATTATCAAACTCATGATTACCGAGCGTAGCGGCATCGTAGCCCATACGGTTCATTGCATCTATCTCTACACGACCGTGGTAGAAATTGAAATAAGGCGTGCCTTGGCAATAGTCTCCCGCATCCAGTAAGAGCAGGTTCTTGTCTGCTTTACGTTCCTGCTTGATCAAGCCCATTCGACGCGCATAGCCGCCTTGACCATTGGATTTAGGCTCAATCTGCGAATGCGTGTCATTCGTATGCAAGATAGTAAGATGGTCCGTGGGTGTACATGCCAATAGAAAGATAAATGGACAAAGTACAATGTACAAAGATAAATGTCTCATGGTTTACTTATGTTTTGTTACGTTTCAGAAACGTTTGTTTATCTCTTCGTCTGCGAGAAGCGATAGGATTATTTTGCCATCGGGTGTGCGACGGAAGGAAGGCAAGGCCATCAGTTTGCGCACCAAATCGCGCATTTCGTCCACCGTGAGCACTTTGCCGTATGGAATGGCAGCCGTTTCGGCCAACGACAAAGCGATTTGTTGACGCCATTCCTCTTGGGTATTGGCACCTCTTTCGCGTACTTGCTGCAGTATATGTTGTAATACCGGCAGAGCCGATTGACTCGTCAGTTGCGCCGGAATACCTTGTACCGAATAACTATCCGGACTGAGTTGCTCCGCATCAAAGCCTATGGCACTCAAATCCGGCATGATACGTTCAAACAAGACCAATTCATCGGGTTGTAGAGACAGTATTTCCGGAAAAAGAAGTTGTTGCGTAGCGCCTTGTGTTTGTGCTAATTGTGCAAGGAATTGCGCGTACAATATTGTTATATGCGCGCGATGCTGGTTGATGAGTAATACCCCGCCTTCCGTAGGCATCAAAATATACTTAGCCTTATACTGCCACATAGAACAACTATCCAAGTGTTCCTCTGATAACAGCAACGCATCAGGGACGGTAGGCAGTTCATCCGGATAGATGGTATTGGAGGGTTGGGAAGGCGTGGCACCGTAGAGCGATTCCCAATTCCGCACACTTGCAGGCGCATACTGATTACGCGTATGGAAGGGATTATAGGTTGGGTCAACACCTACCATAGGACGGCTAACCATACGCTCATTAGTAGGAAGGGGGATGTCTATTGCTCCTTGCGTGTCAAAATCAATCTGCGGTGCAAGGGTGAATTTACCCAAGGCTTCGCGGATAGAGGCCATCAAAATCTGGAAAATGGTCTGCTCATCAGCAAACTTAATCTCCGTTTTGGTAGGATGAATATTGACATCTATCGCCTCGGGGTTGATGTCAAAATAGATAAAGAAAGACGGCTGGTAATCGTTGGGTAACATGCCCGAATACGCCGTTTGCACCGCTTTCAAAAAATAGGGATGACGCATATAGCGTCCGTTGACAAAGAAATATTGCTCTGCCTTACGTGTGACAGCTTCGGGTTTAATCACAAATCCGCGGATAGAAACCAACTCCGTATCGGTCTTCACATCTACAAAACCCGATGTATAGACATTTCGTTTGGGATTACCGAAAATGGCTTCTATGCGTTGTTTCTCGGTTCCTACCGGCAGTTCCAGCAGAATCTCATCATTGTGAACAAAGGTAAAAGCCGTTTTCGGATAAACTAACACGATATGATAGAACTCCGTCAACAGATTACGCAATTCCGTCTGGTCTGATTTGAGGAACTTTCGCCGAACCGGCACATTGAAGAAGAGGTTACTGACCTTAATGTTCGTACCTACAGGGCAACTACAAACCTCTTGTCTTATCACTTGCGAACCATGGATCTCGAGCAATGTGCCCATCTCATCTTCTGAGCGCCGAGTCTGCATTTCTACTTGCGACACCGCACAGATAGAAGGTAAGGCTTCGCCTCGGAAACCCATTGTACGGAGTGTAAACAGATCTTGCGCCTGCGAGATCTTGCTGGTAGCATGCCGCTCGAAAGCCAATCGGGCATCCATCTCACTCATACCCGAACCATCATCGATGACCTGCAGCAGTGTGCGACCGGCATCACGAACAATGACCTGAATGCGTTTAGCACCCGCGTCCAAACTGTTCTCCACCAGTTCCTTCAGACAAGAGGCGGGGCGTTGGATCACTTCACCCGCCGCGATCTGGTTGGCCACACTATCCGGTAATAAATGGATGACGTCCACGTGAAAAGGATGAGTTATTGTTTACCAATCAAAGAAAGACGTAAAACGTCAGTATCAGCAGTACGAACAGTACAATCCAGAAGACGAGTTTAGAAGACCGTTGCCTACGGGCAGTGGTCATATTCTTCTCATGTTCCTCGCGGAAAGACCCGTGATGAAGACGCGCAAGTTTTTTATCCTTGCGCGCCTCCTTTTCCTTGTCATAGTAAATGGGGCGATAGTCCCACTCACGGGGTTTATTTACTTTCGGAAATAATACCGACATTACTTAACGATAGCTTGGAACTCAACGTCCTCTGCGAACTTCGAGAACTCGATGTCTGCTTTCGCACGAGCCTTGAGGCTTGCATCTTGTTCTACAGCGCTCTTGAGGTTAACGAGCACGCCTGCTTTGTCGTTCGTACGAGCAGCTACAACGGCCTTCAGATAAGCGGTAGTAGCGTTCGGTTCCTTCACGTTATTGAGGGTCTTCGAAGCGGCTGCATAATCCTCGTTGAGGATTTGCTGAACGGCTGCGTTGTTGGTGGCATTTTCACCATAAGCTTTCTTAGCGGCAGCATAGTCACCCTTCTGTGTATAGAGCGTACCGAGAGCTGCATCCAAGTTACCCTTGGTGCCAGCTGCTTTACCGAAATGCTCTTCTGCTTTTGCCAAATCACCGTCAGCCAAGGCTGCAACGCCTGCATTGTATTGAACATCGGGGTCATTCGGGTTGATCTCTGCAGCCTTGGTGAAGTTACGACGAGCCTCAGCGATGTTGCCATCAGCGAAATAAATCTCACCGATGTTGTTCCATGCGCGGTAGTCATTGTAGATATTAGCTGCCTTTGCATAGATATCCAATTTCTTAGCTTTATCCTCTACCAGCGTAGCAGCATAGAGCAACTCCTCTACACTAAGTTGAGTAGGATCGCTCTCTACCAGTGCCAAGATCTCTTCATCGCTCTTACCAATCAGGTCGGTTGTTAAGATGAGGCGGCTACGACGAAGTGCCGGCAGCACGTCCTTAGCGATTGTGCCATATACATTGCTCAGGTTCTTGATTTGTGCCTCGCGCTCCTCGGGATCACTGTACATAGAGAGCACGCGGAGAACAAGATCTTTGTCTTGCATATTGCTGTTCTCCATTGCTTTCTGGAAGCCATCCCAGTCCTCTGCAGTGATGTTAGACTCCACATTAGCACCTTGGATTTTGTCCTTTTTGAGGCTCTTCTTCAAGAAGTTCTCAGTCACTTTTTCACGATTCTTAGCCAAACCTTCGTTGAGCTTTAAACCACCATCAGGAGAAGCGTAGCCGCTTACTTCGATTTTGTTAATAGCTTTGCGCTCTGCGCTGTTCGCCTCTTTGATAGCGGCTTGCAAGTTCTTGATTTGCTCCGATTTGGTTTCAGAGGAACGGAGATTAGCTTGTTGAATCAAGAAGCGGATGTCAGCCTCGGTAGTCTCTTGAATAATACGTTGGAACTTGTCCGGAGTGTTGACAATCTTGTTGTCTTTAGCTTGTGCCAACTCAGCAGTAGCGTTGACACCATCTGCAATCTTGAGATCAGGGATCTCAATCACTTTCTTACCAATCTTAGCCTCGAAGCGAAGATAAAGCTCAGATTCGCTCATAGCAGGAACATAGTCGAACGAGCAACTTTGGGTATAGGTACCACCCTCCTTGTAGTTAACTGTCAGACCATTCTCTTTCGCTTTTTCGCCTACATAGGTTTTAGGCTCGCCTACAGCCTCTTGTCCATCATATTTGAGGACAGGAGTAACTACCAGCACACCTTTCTTAGCGAATTTCTTAACAGGGAAAGTACCGGTAATGTCGGCATTCACCTTACCACCCTTGAGCTCCAGCGGACTGGGATTAACCGTGATTTGTTCCGGCTGGGGCAACGATTTGTTACACGACGCCAACAATGCTACCGTAGCAATGAGGCAAAAGAATAAACCTTTTTTCATGTTCTTAAAAAATTTATATAATTAGTTATAAAAGTCGTCAATACGCACACTTCTGCACATAATTCGCTGCAAAGATACAACTTTTTTTTTATATACGCAAGAAAAAACAGAAAAAAGCGCCAAAATGTCGCTTTTTTCTTTGTTTTGGACCCCTAAAAGCAGGTGCTCTATGCTTATTAATGGTTCTTTATCGCAGATAATTCTCCCATTTGGTATTACGCATATCGCCTGATTTGAGGAACTCCTCATGCATCGCAAACGCGAGGGATAAGTTATGTTGCGTCTGACCGTGTTTGGCGTGCTTGAGATAATCGCGTAGCATCTCACGGTACTCGGGAGCCACACAGTTATTGATGATTTCTTGCGCACGCTGCCGCGGACTCTTTCCGCGCAGATCGGCTACTCCTTGTTCCGTAACAATCACTTTGACGGAGTGCTCGGAGTGGTCGAGGTGCGTTACCATCGGCACAATCGAAGAGATGGCTCCGTTCTTTGCGGTCGAAGCTGTGGTGAAGATGGATATATAGGCATTGCGGGCGAAGTCACCTGAACCGCCGATACCATTCATCATTTTGGTTCCCGTTACGTGGGTGGAGTTGACGTTTCCGTAGATGTCTGCTTCGAGGGCAGTGTTGATGGCGATGATACCTAAACGACGCGCTACTTCGGGACTGTTGGATGTCTCTTGCGGACGCAATAAGAGCTTGTCACGGTAGAAATCGAGGTCGGCGAGCACTTCAGCCATCTTCGACTCTACGAGTCGGAGCGAACAACCGGAAGCGAACTTACAATGTCCTGCCTTGATGAGGTCTACTACGGAGTCTTGAATGACTTCGGAATACATCTCAAAGGGCGGGATATGCGGGTTCTTACCGAGTTCGCCGAGGACCGCGTTCGCTACGTTTCCTACGCCCGATTGGATGGGGAGGAAGGAAGCGGGGATACGACCTGCTTTCATCTCTGCCTCGAGGAACATCGCTACGTTTGCACCAATCTTAGCGGTTACCTCATCAACAGGTGTGAAGGCAGGGATCTCGTTCGGACGGTTCGTCTTTACGACGGCTGCTATCTTCGAAGGGTCAACCTTTATATGATCTGAGCCGCAGCGGTCAGAGGGTTTGTAGATAGGTATCTCCTTGCGATAAGGCGGGTCGAGGGGTTCGTAGAGATCGTGCATGCCACGCATCGCAGCGGGGAACATCTCATTGAGTTCGACGATGATTTTCTCCGCTTGGTTGCAGATGGTAGGCATGATACCGATACCTGCAGCGGGTACGATTGTACCATCTTCGCCTACGTAGGACGCTTCGATGATGGCCCATTTGGGTTTGGGAAGGAAGCCGTAACGGATGTCTTGCGCCATGTGGGAGAGGTGCATGTCGAAGTAATGTGTTCCTTCAGCATTGATCTCCTCACGCATGGATTTATTGGATTGGTAAGGTGTACGAAACTCGACCGCATGAGCACGAGCGAGTGCGCCGTCACAACTATCACCCATCGAAGCACCGGTCTCGAGTCCTACGCGGAAGGGTTTGCCTTCGGCATGGAGACGCTCTGCACGTTGAGCGAGTGCAAACGGAACAGCCTTGGGCACACCGGTGGCGGTAAAGCCCCCCATGCCCAAGACATCACCATGTTGAATCAATTCAGCAGCCTGTTCGGCTGTCATAAATGGTAAAGCCATTTATTATTTATGATTTATGGTTTCAAATTTATGATTTACTCTGCTTTGCCGTCCGAACCGAGGACGTTGATGATTTTGTGCTTGTAGAGCTGCTCCATCAAGTCACGAGCGGGGCCGCAGTATTTACGCGGATCGAACTCACCCGGTTTCTCTGCGAATACCTTACGAACTGCAGCAGTGAAGGCGAGACGAGAGTCAGAGTCGATGTTAATCTTGCAAACAGCGGACTTAGCAGCCTTACGGAGTTGTTCCTCAGGAATACCTACTGCATCAGGCAGTTTGCCACCGTATTGGTTGATCATATCTACGTACTCTTGGGGAACGGAAGACGAGCCGTGAAGCACGATGGGGAAGCCAGGGAGTTGCTCCATGATAGCGTCGAGGACGTCAAATGCCAATGGAGGAGGAACGAGTTTGCCGGTTTTCGGGTCACGTGTACATTGCTCCGGAGTGAATTTGTATGCACCGTGGCTGGTGCCAATAGAGATTGCGAGCGAGTCGCAGCCTGTACGGGTAGCGAAATCTACCACCTCTTCGGGTTTAGTATAGTGGCTAACTGCTGAGGAAACTTCGTCCTCAACACCTGCCAACACACCCAGTTCAGCCTCTACGGTTACATCGTATTGGTGAGCGTAATCTACCACTTTCTTAGTGAGGGCAATGTTCTCTTCATAGGGGAGAGAAGAAGCGTCGATCATGACAGACGAGAAACCGAAGTCCACGCAAGATTTGCAGAGTTCGAAGCTATCTCCGTGGTCGAGGTGCAGACAGATCTGCGGATGCTCCCAACCAAGTTCTTTCGCGTACTCAACGGCTCCTTGTGCCATGTAACGAAGAAGGGTTTGGTTAGCGTAGTTACGCGCACCTTTAGAAACTTGGAGAATCACCGGAGACTTGGTCTCAGCCGAAGCTTTGATGATAGCCTGGAGTTGCTCCATGTTGTTGAAGTTGAAAGCAGGGATAGCGTAGCCACCCTTGATTGCCTTAGCAAACATCTCACGGGTGTTGACAAGGCCTAATTCTTTGTAAGATACCATAATAATGAATAATTAAATAGTTAATAAATATTATTTTGTATTAGATGTTTTGTTGGATGCTAAAATAAAATACGTTATAAGTGCCAAATACGCCACTACTCCTACCAACGCAGCCGTTCCGCTTCCAGCCCAAGCTGTCAAATACCAATCGGCTCCGCAGAACTTCACGATAGCGGAGACAACACCCATTAGGGCACCTCCGGCAATAAAACCTGAAGCGATGAGTGTTCCTTTCTCTTGACGCGCTTGCGCTTTAGCTTCCGCTTCTGCTCCATCACTCTCTTTCTTTCGTCCGACTAACCATGAGATAGCACCGCCTACTAATAAGGGTGTGTTCAGGCTCAGAGGGATGAACATACCTAATGCAAAGGGCAGTACAGGTACACCCAGTAAGGCGAGGATGAGGGCTAATACCGCTCCGGCGAGGTAAAGCATCCACGGTGCTCCTTGTCCGGACATCAGCGGTTCGATAACTGCCGCCATGGCGTTGGCTTGCGGTGCTACTAACGCGTTTTCGCCGACGAAGCCGTAGGTTTTATTGAGGACGATCATCACACCACCGACTGTAGCGGCAGAGACGAGTGTTCCTAAGAATTTCCAAGTTTGCTGTTTGTAGGGAGAAGAACCAATCCAATAACCTATCTTAAGGTCTGTAATGAATCCTCCCGCCATAGAGAGAGCAGTACAAACGACACCTCCGATGACCATTGCTCCTACCATTCCGCTGGCTCCTTTCATGCCTACGGCCACAAAGACCACGGAAGCGATGATGAGTGTCATTAAGGTCATTCCGCTTACGGGGTTGGAGCCTACGATAGCGATGGCGTTAGCAGCCACGGTGGTGAAGAGGAAGGCAATAATGACTACTACGAGGAAGGCAACGAGTGCTTGCCAGAAATTATGCAGTACACCTACCCAGAAGAAGACGAGTGTGCAGACGAGTGCTACTGCGATTGCAAGTAATAACACTTTCATATTCAGGTCTCTATCTGTACGAGGTGTTATGCCTGAATCTCCGGATTTGCCGGATTTACCGGACAGTTCTTTTCCCGCTAATCCTACGGCGCTTTTGATGACGCCCCACGAACGGACAATACCGATGAGACCAGCCATGGCGATGGCGCCAATGCCGATGTTTCGTCCGTAGGAGGTGAAGAGTAATTGTGGGTCAACGGATTCCAATCCGGGCATAGCGCCTAAAATGGGCAGTAACACCCACCAGACAAAGAACGAACCTGCACAGATGATAGCAGCGTATTTGAGTCCGATGATGTAGCCGAGTCCGAGAACTGCTGCAGAGGTATTGATTGAGAAGACCAGTTTGGTCTTCGCGGCTAAGGCTTCACCCAACCCTATCATGCGGGTGGATAGTTGTTCTGTCCAGAGTCCAAAGGTGGAAACGACGAAGTCATAGAGTCCTCCTATAGCTGCGGCCCATAATAAGGGCTTGGCAGAGGAAGCCCCCTCCGACTCCACCTGAAGGGGGCGAGCAGAGTTTGGTGTTTCTGCTTTTTCACCGGAGATTAAGACTTGCGTGGTGGCGGTGGCTTCGGGGAAGGGATATTCGCCATGTTTTTCTTTGACGAAATACCGACGGAAGGGGATGAGGAACAGTATTCCTAAACAACCACCTAAGAGGGAGGAGAGGAATATCTGACCAAACGTTACCGTCATCTCCGGATATTTGGCTTGGAGAATATAGAGGGCAGGAAGCGTGAAGATAGCTCCAGCAACGATGACACCTGAACTGGCGCCTATTGATTGAATCATAACGTTTTCGCCGAGGGCATTCTTTCGCTTAAGGACGGAAGAGAGGCTTACGGCGATGATAGCGATTGGGATAGCAGCTTCGAAGACTTGTCCTACTTTGAGTCCCAGATAGGCAGCAGCCGCAGAGAAGATAACCGCCATCAGTACACCGATGGACACGCTGTAAGGTGTTACTTCGGGATATTCTTTATCCGGCCGTAAGATGGGTTTGTATTTTTCCCCCGACGCTAAAGGTCGGGCTGCATTTTCGGGTAATTTCATGATAATTGATAATTCTTAGCCCTAAAGGGCACGATTATTTGACAAAGTCAAATCTTGATAATTGATAACTATGAATTAAATTTTGCGGCATGATGGCCACGGATTAATACATGGTGGTTAGCGATCGGGTCCGTTAAGAAATAGTGACTTACAGCCGGCGTAGATTGAATCCATACCTGTGTACGGCATAGATTGGGTTCAAACTGGCAACGATCTAATTGCACATCTACCGCCAATAACCTACTCAAATCGCCGCTTAGTTTGACCAAGGTATAATCGCCTGTAGGCAGATCGCCATGGATAGCTACACCTATACCTGATTCGAAATGGGTAGTATATTCATGGGAGGAGGTCATTTTGAGCGGAAGGGTGCAATGAGCGAAGAGCATCTCACCGTTGGATTGAATGCGTGCCGGGTTCACTTGGAAACATAACTCTCCGGTTCGTTTCTGACACAGCATCATCGTTAGTAAGACCGGAATATCTCCTTCGCACGCAGCAGGAATACCTTCATCATTCAGTTTGCTTAACGCGATACAACCGGTGTTTTTGACGGTAGAAAGGAGATCGAAGCATCGCAGCGTCAAGCCTTGCAGATTGTATTTTTGCACAATCTCTTTTAAGCGCTTATATACCGCTTCGGCGCCTTGCATTCCCGGGTCCACTTGACCTAAGGCGGTTATTTCCTCTATTGGCACATCCACTAATTCGATATTCATCCGTTTCAGTACTACTTCGTAATCCACGCGAGAGGCTATCAACCAATCTGAAGGAAAGCCGACTACACCCAAGCGTAAGGGTTTGTCGTTATGAAGCAATGCTTCCGACGGTCTTACGGTGAGAGTAGCTGTATTGTCTAGGATTGCTTCGGCTTGATCTGCTGAATGCCTCATCACTTTCCCGACACCGTTATGTTGGCGGATGTAACTTAATATCTCCAGCGAAGCGGCTAAGGAGTTACTTTGCCCGCTGACCATCAGATAAACGGGTTGGCTTAAGTCAATCGCCCCTTCTTTGAGCAATTGCACGAATTTCGCTTCGGTGCCACCTGTTAATATAGCCACCAATTGGTGGTTTTCCTCAAACGCTTTATCTACCTCAAAGGGCAAATGAAGCGTTTCATTGTGCATTTCTGATGAGAGAATATGAATCATGGTCTCCAGAATTTAGCGGCATGGTGACCGGGGATTAACACATGGTGGTTGGAGAGCGGTGAAGTATGGAAATACTGACTTACAATAGGCGTCGTTTTGATCCATACTTGTGTACGGCAGAGGTTTTTCTCGTATTGACACCCTGTCACTTTCACATTCACCGCCAGTAATCGTTTCATGGCGGGGCCCAGTTTGACCAAGGTATAATCGCCTGCCGGTAACTCGCCGTGGATAGCTACGCCTATACCTGACTCGAAATGGGTGGTATATTCATGCTTTTGCGTTAAGGAAAGCGCCACGGTACATTTGGCCAGTAATATTCGACCGTCAGATTCGACGCGAGAAGGATTACCGATAAAGCCTATTTGTCCCGTTAGTTTCTTACAAACCATCATCGTAAGCAATGCCGGAATATCTCCTTCGCACGCTGCAGGAATACCTTCGTCAATCAATTTGCTGACGGCAATACAACCGGTGTTTTGAACGGTGGATAAGAGATCGAAACAGCGCAATGCTATACCATCCAACTGATGCTTGGCGATAATCTCTTTCAAGCGTGTGTAGATAGCCTCAGCTCCTTTCATACCGGGATCGACTACGCCTAAACTGGATAGTTCTTCAAAGGGGATATCCACCAGTTCACAATTCATCTTATTGAGCACCTCTTTGTAGTTCACTTGCGATGCAATCAGCCAATCGGAGGGTTTTCCAATGATACCCAAATGTTGTTTTTTCTCGTTCTTCGTCACTTTTTCGAGCGGTGTACGCGTAAGCGATTCGGTGTCTGTGACATCGGGAATGACGACATCTTCCGCATAGTGCATGATTTTCCCTTCGCCCTTATGCTGGCGGATGTAACTCAAGATTTCCAATGCCGCAGGTAAGGAGTTACTAAAGCCACTGACCATCAGATAAACGGGGCGTGTTAAGTCAATCTTCTTCTCATTAATCAGGTCTAAGAACTGATCTTCTGTGCCACCTGTGAGAATAGAGATGACTTGATTTTCAGCAATAAAAGAATCCGATACCTTAAAGGGCATATCGGTCGTTTCCGTGTGAAGATTTTGCGAACAAAGCGTGTATAACATAGAGCCTGTTGTATAAACGATTTTTTTACTCCTTTGACAAAATTTTGCGCAAAATTACTAAAAATTTTGCAAATATGCAATAGTTATTGCACTTTTTTGTTTTTTCTACGATTTATTGACGCGAAAAGTGAAATATTTTTGTCCCAAATAACTTATTACGACGGTTAAAAGTGTAATTGCCATTTTCGAAGGCGTCGGGTACCAGCCCCATAGATCGACGCATAGTTTGAGTCCGAAATAGTTGATGGCGAGGTTGACGGCTACGATGAGGATATAACGGAGTAGTTGTCTGGCACTATGAAGGTTGGAGCGGGTGAAGGTAACGTATTTCTGCAGCCAAAAACCAGTCAATAACGTAATCGGAAAAACAATACACAGCGTAGCAATATGCGGCGTGAGAGCTTGATTAAATGACCAATTACCAATAACAAATGACCAATTAACTATCTCGTGTCCTATAACAAAGTTATAGACGAGGAAATATAGTACCCAGTCGAGTACGAGGTTGCCCCCTCCGCAAGCGGCATAGCGGAAGAGTTGTTCCGATAGGATGTTTCGGAACGGCGGATAGAAGAAATCTATGATCTTTGTTATGAGTTGCGCGAGGCGATTCATTTATGAAACTTGGTCGAATATCTTCAGTAGTTTTGTCCAAGTGCCGGAGAATGAAGGATCATAATTAATGTCATGTAATTCTTCGGCGGTAATATCCCAGTGGAAGACATTTTTGTAGGATTCGAGTTGTGTCCATGGGATGTTATATTTTCCCTTGAATTCGTCGGTCAGAGCTGATGCTTCTTCGCCAATCAGCTCGAGGTGTTTTACAAAGCCGTACAAGAGTATTGATTTCTTGTTCACTTCGTCCACTTTACTTGTTGTCCATGAGGCCATGTAGTTATCCATGAGGACTATTATCATCGCTAAGTGTTCGACATCAGTAACCGGTTTTTTCTTCATAAAAGTATGTTTTTTTTTCTATTTCTTTACTTTAAAATGGTCTTCGCGTTCTTCTTGGATTTGGAATTCATATCCGCAATGTTCGCATTTCATGTGCATTAGCACGAGTTTTTTTACTCGGGTGTTATGGAAAGTCTCGTGAGCGGATTCCCCCACTTTAGTTCCACCTCTTTTTGTTTCAGTCCATTCCTCGGAATCCCATGATTTTGTTTCTTCTTTGAGGACATCTTCCTTGGTGCAATCAACAGCTCCGTAATAGCCGCATTGCTTGCAGTAGTCTCTTTCGGAGAGGTCTATAGTAAGATAAAAAATCATTATGGTAGCGAGGAACGTAGTTAAAACCACAAGTCCAAGCGCAGTCAGTTTTCCTTCCATTCCCGGGATGAAGAGTGCAGGTATAGCACCGAAAAGAAACATAATGAGAATCGACCAACGGAGTAGTCTCATTAAGACCTTATTTTTCTTTTCACGGCTATCGTCAAACTGACGAAGCAGCATAACCGCATAGAAGAAGGTTAGTGCCATTCCTCCGGCGAAGAAGGGCATGGCGTAAGATTTGTCTGCTGAAAGTGAATATAAGAGACATGCCATAGATACTACGGCGATTATTATGGCGCGAATGATTCTTTGTTTCTTGCGGTAAAAATTTATTCTTTTGAAAGTAAGAACGAGTAGCGCGACACATGCTGCAAAATTAAGCAATATGACAAGTGCAGCCAGTTCGTTAAGAATTTTCCAGATTAGTTCCATACGGCGATGAGTGTTTGTTTATGATTCGGTATATATATTTTGGTGCTTTTTCGGGTGCAAAGGTACAAAAAATTTTTTGAATATGCAAATAAATTGGAAAGAAAGTGGGATTAATGTTGTCGATGCAACCAAAGTCCGAAGAATTTGTCGTAAACAACATAACTTCCATCATCTTTTTGGTAGAGTAGTTCTTTTTCCACCATGGTTTGAATAGCTCCGCGGACAGTACTATACGCACCAAGTTGGTATTTTTGGAGGAACACATTGCTTCCTGGTTCTTTGACTGTGCCTTCTTTCGCAACAGCCTGAATAACATGTAATTGACGATCTGTTATTAACCTACAATACATCTGATACGAAGCCTCTTCTTCCTGTAAGATTTGATTAAGAGTTTGCAACACCGTATTAAAATCTATTTGCTGCACTTTGCTCTGATGAAGTCTGTTCAATAGCGCCTGTACAAACCATGTATAGCCATCCACCAACCGGTATAGTTCATGGAATGTATTTTCGTCTATCTGTTGACCATTTGCAGCAAGATGTTTCGATGCAAACAGATAATACTGCTGCTCGTTAATAACATCAATATTCATCATTTGTGAACTACGGTAGAAGGGTCGCTTAGCGGAAGCAAACATCTCTGTCATCATATGTTTCTTGCTGCCGGCGAAGATAAATTGCACATTAGTCAGTTGCTGAATATAACTTCTCAACAAGGCCTCCATCTTCACGTCTTGATATTCGGCGATGACTTGGAACTCATCCAACGCAATATAACAAGGGAGCGCCGATTTCTCTAAATAGGCAAAAATTTGTTGCAACGTCCATTCTTCACGTTGCGGTTGAATATCAATTGAGCATTGCATCATTCCGGTAACAGGGTCAGGCGTAAAGATCGGACGCAGGGAGCCAAAGAAATGAGTTATCTCTTGCCACACGCGCTCCGAATAAGGAGTAATACGCGCGCTCAACACAGCTTCCGCAAAGACTTTCGTGAACTCTTGCAAATTGGATGTGCTAAATAAATCCACGTATATACAATGTACCTGTTTGGGATCAAGCGTATGAAATAAATGCTGAATTAATCCCGTTTTACCGACACGACGCGGACTGATTAACGTCACATTTCGCCTGTTACGCAAAGCGTCCAGTATTTCTTTGGTTTCATTAATACGGTCACAAAAGTATTCCGGTCCAATATAAGAGGTAATAGAAAATGGGTTAAAATACAGGATATTCTCTTTCATAACATGCAGATTTTAAATATTTTATACGTATCGGTTTTTACGTGACGGATTTTACGTCACAATAAATTCGCTGCAAAGATACAATAAAATTTTGAGATATGCAAGAAAAAATGCAATTTTCTAAAAAAATTGATATGTAACCTCTGAAAATGCAAATATTTTTATAAAAATATGCACAAAAATGAAAAAATATTTGGTCAGTTCGATTTTTTTTTGTACTTTTGCAGCCGCAAAAGCCCGGAAGGGTTCCCTGTGGTATGCGTGTTACATGCGTGTGGAATGCAGTAATAGGTATATAATAATAGGGATATGTTAAACTAAAATAATAATTATATGGACGACTATCACCCTGAAAATGCAACAAGTACGAGCCAAAAAGTTTTTGGGTCAGCACTTCTTGACGGATTTGAACGTCGCCCAGAAGATTGCTGAAACCATCCAGCCATCAGCTATCAGCCGTCAGCCGTCAGATGAAAAGGTGCGAGTGATAGAAATAGGCCCGGGGATGGGTGTTCTTACCCAATTTTTATTAAAGAAGAAAGACATTCAACTCACGGCAATAGAGATTGACCGTGAATCTGTGGCGTATCTGAAGGAATGGTATCCGGAGTTGGATTTAGTGGAAGGCGATTTCTTGAAACTGGATCTGAATAAACTGATTCCTGAAGGTGAGTTTAATGTAATCGGCAATTATCCGTACAATATTTCCTCGCAGATTTTCTTCAAAGTGCTGGAGTACAAGGACCGTATTCCTGTTTGTTCTGGCATGATTCAAAAAGAGGTGGCCGAGCGGATAGCCAGTAAGCCGGGTAAGAAGGCGTATGGCATATTATCTGTCTTATTACAAGCCTATTATGATATAGAATATTTGTTTACGGTGGACGAACATGTGTTCAATCCTCCGCCTAAAGTAAAAAGCGCTGTTATTCGGATGAGTAGGAATAAACGAAGACAGTTGGGCTGCGATGAAGAGTTGTTTAAGACAGTAGTTAAGACAGCTTTTAATCAACGCCGAAAACAGATGCGGAATTCGTTAAAAAACCTCACCCTAACCCTCTCCCAAGGAGAGGGAAAAAAGAATGAAAGACTTGAGTACTTTTTAACGAGGCGACCGGAACAGTTAAGTGTAGAAGAATTTATTGAACTAACCAATTTAATTGCTGAAAATCATGTCTGAAATCAAAATATTCTATAAAGATAAGGAGAAAATCAAAGTAGCACGTTCTATCTCCGCGCTGAAAGAGTTGGACAAGAAAGATATCATCTGGATTGATCTGCTGGATGTAAGCGATAAAACGGAGGATACGTTAGAGGGATTTCTGAAGATAGAAATTCAGGAAGACGAAGAGATGGAAGAGATTGAGATGTCATCCCGTTATATCCAAACGGACGACTCAATCGTGGCTAACTCTAACTTCTTGAAGAATGATTTTGAGATGGAGCCGGTGAACTTCATCATCAAAAACGGTATTCTGGTATCTATTCGGGATGTTGAGTTGGACACTTTTAATGAGACGTTTAAGAAAGTGTTTGTTAATACCCGCAATTTTCCGACAGGCTATCATGTGTTGGTGGCGTTGTTTGAGACTCGTGTAGAAAAAGATGCCGACTTGATTGAGGATACAACGGATATGATTACCTCACTCTCTCAACAAATTAACGCCGATTCAGATCACGTAGATGAAGACTTGCTGGTACAAATCAAGGACTTGCAAGAAAAAGTGACCATTATTCGTCAGAATATCATGGATAAACAACGCGTTATTTCAAATATTATGAAGTGCGATTTCTTTCCGGAAGAACTTCAGCCGCGTTTGACGATGATTATTAAGGATATTAACTCACTTTTTGATTATACGAAGTTTGGTTTTGACCGTCTGGACTACCTCCAAGATACCTTCTTAGGTTTGGTAAACATCGAACAAAATAAGATTATTAAAATATTCACGGTGATCAACATCATCTTCCTGCCACCTACTCTTATCGGTAGTTTATATGGTATGAACTTTGACTTTATGCCGGAGTTACATTGGCAATTGGGTTATCCGTTTGCATTAGGTCTGATGGTTTTATCGGTTGTACTTATTTTGCTGATTTTCAGACTAAAAAAGTGGTTATAAACATATTATTAACACCCCTTTTGTTACACAGTTTAAAACTTGTTCCACGTTGCATTTATCAAATTTATTAAAATTGAACAAACAATCGTCAAATACTCAAATCTTCAAATTTTCAAACAGTTACTGATTTTATTTACAATTTCAACATACTAATATATCCATGGATTTTAAAAATAAAGAATATATAGATAAAATAAAAGAGTTAGCGAAGACGAAGAACGCAGTTATTTTTGCGCATTATTATACACGTCCGGAAATACAAGAAGTGGCCGATTTCATCGGAGATTCTTTGGCATTGGCGCAACAAGCTACGCGCGTACAGGCGGATATATTAGTAATGTGTGGGGTGCATTTTATGGGAGAGACGATGAAGATCCTTTGTCCGGATAAAAAAGTGCTCATCCCGGATATGAATGCCGGTTGTTCTTTGGCGGATAGCTGTAAGGCGTCGGATTTGGCGGAGTTTAAGGCGCAACATCCCGATTATATGGTGGTTAGTTATGTGAATACGACTGCGGATGTGAAAGCGCTTACCGATGTTGTGGTAACTTCGTCTAATGCGAAGAAAATTGTGGATCAATTGCCGAAGGATGCCAAGATTATCTTTGGACCGGATCATAACTTAGGAAGTTATATAAATTCCGTCACCGGCCGTGAGATGCTTCTTTGGAACGGTGCCTGTCATGTGCATAGCCGTTTCTCGCTGGAGGCGTTGCTGCAATTGAAGAAAGAGAATCCGGGTGTGGAAGTGTTGGCACATCCGGAATGTAAGGCACCTATTTTAGCGCAGAGTGATGTAATTGGTTCAACGAAGGCACTTCTTGAGCACACTATCCAATCATCCGCCAAACGCTTTATAATCGCCACAGAAAGCGGTATTTTATTTGAGATGCAACGTGCGTGTCCGGATAAGGAGTTTATACCTGTTCCGCCTGAAGTAACCGAAGGTGTAGGGTGTAGTTGCAATGAGTGCGAGTATATGCGGATGAACACGCTGGAGAAAGTGTATAACTGTCTCTTGAATGAATCGCCTCAGATAAACGTTGATCCTACCGTTGCTAAGAAAGCTGTTGTTTCTATTGAACGAATGCTTTCTATGAGCTGAAAATTAGATTAAAACAACCGTAACTGTCGGTTCTCGAAAATCTTATACCCCACTTCGCAGTTGATACACTCGTGGTGTTGACAGTAATTCTGGTACAAATGCAGTAAGGCTTGCGTATCTGCTGCATTTTTTACTATCTGACCTAACACCCGCCATTGACGAATAATCGTATTATTCTCTGCTGGGATTTGTTCCATCAGCCGCAGCACATCTACCTCTTGATGATGGTGTTTAGCGTAGGCGTATTTGTATGGTAACACGGTGTTAATGAGTAAAATATCTATACTGGATTTTCCAAAAGCCGGCACGTTGGTGTCCTCTCCAAACTCAAAGAATTTCACCAACTCCCTCAACTCGTTCGTATCCAACAATTTACTCAGCAGGTTCTCTGATTGATGCAATAACTGTGCAAACTGCCTAATCCGCAGTTCGGGACTATTCTGCGGCCTCATCCGTGCGTGTTTCCAGATACTGGCATCCAAAGGTGTTAAGCCGAATTTGGTTCGCAAGAATGCGTATTCTTTTTGCAATTCGTTTTCATCCTCATGAATTAAACCGGCTTGTCCTAATAATATAGCCGTCAATTGAAAGAGGCTGTTACGATGTTTTTGCAAACAGGAAAGTGGTGTATTAATAGCTAATTCTTCAAACGGCACACTATTGGTATGGAATCCGAAATTGCGGGCTAACGAAATATACAAAGCATGCTCCCAACTGCCTTTTGTTATTTCCAATAGACGTTCGATGGATGCGAGTTTGCACTCTAAGCGTTTTAGTATCAGTGTCTTACGCCATCCTTCTGTCAGTAAAGCAGGTTCGCGCAATAACTGTTCTGCACAGCCTATTCGTCCCACGGCACTATCCATTTGTTGTGCCGATTCAAATAAACCGCTCAGATAATCCTGGTCACTCGGATAATTGAGCACACATTGCGGAATGAGTTCACCGCGGGAGTTATAAATAGGTTTATCGGCTGTTCGAACGACGTGCAGAATAATTGTATCGTACGCTTTATCCAGATGATGTTTGTGCTTAAACCAATCGCTCGAGCACACATGGATCTCAATATTACCTACCCACTCTTTACCATCAATCCGGATCCGCGCGTGACTATAATCAGGCCCTGCATCTCTATTATGCTCCCCAACCGATAGAATTTCCACCGGTTTGCCGTCTGTAGTCTGTTGTTCAAATCCTGCCCACAGACATTTCTCCCATATATAATGCAGTACAATCTCCGGCATCGATTACTCTATTTTACGCAGGATTGGTTGGACGGATAGTTCACCATTCACCGCTTGTTTCATCCAATGATTAGGCGTCAAGCGACCTAAGCGATACCAACGCTCATAATTCTGTGCCCATTGAGCTGGTGTCTTATCAGCCAAAGCTTCTTCCAGTTGGAACTGCACGATATGCCCTATCGGATAATTAGGCAAATACATGGGACTATTAACCATATGCGAGTAAATACCTAATAGCACGCAGTCTTTTTCGCCTAAAATAGGTTCGTAGTACGCATTCCAAATAGCGGCTGCTATCTGCAAAGTGGCTTCTCGTAACTCAGAAGCCGTTGCTTTCGGATGGGCGTACAACCATCGCCACATGTTCATATCTACTAAACTCATGCCCATAATCTCATACATTCCCCAGAACTGGTCCAAAACAGCCTCACGATTCATTTCCTGCTTACTATAGCCTAGTAACTGCAGATCCCGGGCTTGGAACAAGAAAGCGCTTGTCTCTGTGAAACCTGTATTAGGGATGCCATGCAGCATATAGTAATCCATCCGGTAGAGACTAATCACTTCCTCCACATTATGTCCCATCTCATGCACGGCGATATTATAGCCTTTATAATCCATACCGTCGGCGTTGATACGCGTCCGCAAACGCGCTTTTTCATTTCGTCCTACGCATGGCCAAGCATGACCCGAACCTCTCGCAGGTTCGACCACTATATGTCGGGCTATGTCTTCCGCGTTTTCTTTTTGAAAACCTAAGGTCGTCAACATACCGGCTATTTTTTTCTCATATGCCTCCGGCGTAGGAAAACGCTTGCGAGTCTCTGCACTCAACTTATTCTCATCCATTCCGCTGCGCGCCTTAAACCCGTCGTACCAAATATCATAAGGCCGCAAATCTCTACCTAAACGAGTCTTAATCTCTGCTGCTACCTTGCGTACTTGCTCGCTGCCTATTAACTCCTTGAATAAACGTTCCACTTCTTCTGCAGGCATCTCTATGTCGCCTTCAAAATTGCGGATGATAGCCGTCGGCATAGACGGACAATATGCATCCATCAACTGCATGGCGTGGAACACATCCAAAATCTTCTGATAGCGCGTGTCCGGTTCGCGTTCATCGGTAGTCGAATACGGTTTCCAAACATAATCCGCATTATTTATGGCGTCAGCAGGAATAGTTTGGGTGACGATACGTTTCATCACTTGATAAATCATCTCTTGCTTCTCTTGGTTATCATAATCGACCTTCAACTCATCCCGTAAGTTCCAGTGGCTGAGCAGTTTCATACCATCCGGAAAGAGTTGGCGACCATCTTCTGTACGCAGCTGGTCCATGCAGATATTATAATCCGCTATATAATTCTCCGCGTTCGCAAAAGCCTGCGAAAGCGCAGCTTGCACTTCTGCCGGTACACGAGACGTGAACACATCGCCCAAACGAGCTTCTGCCCATTGTTGGCGAGTCCAATGCTCCCCTAATCGATTCTTCTCTTCCAAACTATAGAAAGGAAAATTGAGGATGGATATGAACGCCACTTTGTTAGCAAACAGATCATCCGCTACATGCGCCGAAGCGTTGTACCCGGACATGATCCAATCTATCTCCGTAGGTTCACCGGCGTTCGTTAATTGCGTGGGTTTAAGCAATTCAATCGTCAGCACATCGGCACTTTCATTCAATCGCTCCATCAATCGGCTGAGGCTCTCAAATAGTGCCGTTCTTTCTTCTTCTGTTTGAGCATAATGGGCCGTTACAAAAGCCTGAAATTCTTCTTTCGAACCATCCTCTGCACGCCATAAAGCAGCCGCTTGCTTCACACCGCGCTCCATCCGCTCGTCAGCAAACGTCATTCCTTCGTACAAACAATCGCTCTTAGGACTACATGCCATCATTATACCAGCTATCCAAGCCAACCAAAATCCCTTCTTCATACGCATCTATTTTAATTGGCGTCCCCTAAAATAAGCAGCAAAATCCAAGTTAAAATAGGCGACACAAAGAACGACAGTAACGCCCATGCTAACGGATCGCGGTGACGTTTTTTAGCCATGTAATAAGCAATATAAATGCGAATAAAAAAGATAATCAGCAGCAGGATAATAATACATGCTATTCCTGCCATAATGAGCGCAATTCCGGCTAAAGTTCCGGAGGTAGATGCAAGCAAATCTTGCACGGATGTAATAAGATTTTCCATAATGCTATGTTATTATAAGTTTATGTTCAATACAATCGGCAAATGGTCCGAAAAACCTTCTTGATACCGAAAACCATTATAGGTTCGTTTAGGCCGCAAACCCAAATATTTCTCATCCGTTTCTTGTATCCATTCGGCATCAAAAATCTTCATCTCGCTGATACTATCCAACCCTTCCGATAGATAAAACTGATCCAAACACGTCCATCGCCCTTTATACTTATGCGTGCCTATATCCTTTATCCTTTCAATTTTCATTTTATTCCTTAATCCTTGAAGGTCTTCCTTCGGCGCACTATTCATATCCCCCATCACCACAATCTTAGCCGTCTCCTCTACCGCCAAAATAGAGTCCACCGCTTGTTGTAGAACCGCTTTGGCACATTGACGTTTCCATTCACTCTCTGCCTTACCGCCTAGCTGGCTGGGTAAATGGCAAACAAAGAAATGGATTGTATCCCGCTTATCTACTATTCCGCTTACATACAATATATCCCGCGTGATCAACTGCTCGCCCTCCCTTTCACCTTTCACCTTTAATCGTTCGCTTCGAATCGTATCCAACCGCGTTTTCTTATACACCATCGCTACATCGATCCCTCGCTTGTCAGGACTATCGTAATGCACAAATCCATAATCCCCCCGCAAACGCTTACAAATCCGCTCTACGCACTCCCTACTCTCCACCTCTTGCAACCCTATGATATCTACTCCATCCCATTCCCCGATGACGGTCAGCACACGCGCGATATTCTCCACTTTGCGGTAATAACGTGTATAAGACCATCTCCGTTCACCTTCTGGCGTAAACACCGAATCGCTATTCACACTATCCCGTTCCGGATAAAACAAATTCTCCACATTATAACTCACCACCCGCAGCGGCTCATTATTTTCCCCCTCCCGAAGCGGCACAGCATACAAACGTGGACTCACCATGCTCAGGCTGCTGATTAGAGCAAACACAGAGGCAAGCACTATGCATCTCGAACTAATCACGTATCCTACCTTACCATATAATATACTACGTATATTATCCCGTGATTTTAACATTACGCCAAAATACCTATTGATTTTTTTAACGCTGCAATGAATGCATCTACATCCGCTTTGTCGTTGTACAACCCAAACGACACCCGTACTGTCCCGGGTACCCCTAACTCGTCAATCAACGGCTCCGCACAATGATGTCCGGTTCGAACCGCTATGCCTTGCTGATCTAACAAAGTACCAACATCAAACGGGTGAATGATCTCCTCGCCGTTATACACATTAAAACTAATCACCCCCGCCTTTTTACACCCTACACCATACACCTTACACCCCATTTGTACCAACTGCTCCTCGCAATAATCCGTCAACTCCCGTTCATGGGCTTCGATGGCTTCCCAACCGATATCTTGTATATACTCTAAAGCCTTTGCCAACGCGTATGAGCCTACAAAATTCGGTGTACCGGCTTCGAACTTATACGGCAAATCATTATAGGTAGTACCACTCCAACGCACATGGTTAATCATCTCTCCTCCTCCCTCATGTGGCGGCAATTGCTCAAGCCACTCACGCTTGCCATACAACACACCTATACCCGTAGGACCATAGATCTTATGCCCTGAGAAAACCAAGAAATCGCAATCCAAGGCTTGCACATCCACCTTCATATGCGGCACACTCTGTGCACCATCGATACAAACAGGCACACCTTTCTCATGCGCCAAACGAATCATCTCCTCCACCGGTTGAATCGTACCTAACACATTGCTAATATGCGCCACACTCACCAACCGCGTCTTATCGTTCAGAAGGCCCTTAAAAGCCTCTATATCGAGCGATAAATCTTCTCGTAAGGGAATTACTCTCAAAACAGCTTTCTTGCGCTCACAAAGCATTTGCCACGGCACAATATTCGAATGATGTTCCAATCCGCTAACAAGTATCTCATCCCCTTCTTGGATATAATCTATTTCCCTTCCCTTCAGGGAGGGGGAAGGGGTAGGCTTTTTCATTTCTCCTAGGCTAAACGCCAACGCATTCAAACTATCCGTTGTACCTTTGGTAAACACAATCTCATCGTTGCTTTTTGCCCCGATAAAATCTGCCACCGCTTGCCGGGCCTCTTCATGCTTCATCGTTGCTACTTGACTCAAATGATGCACACCGCGGTGGATATTACTATTCCAATGCGTATAAGCCTCAATGATCGCATCTAACACAAGCTGAGGCTTTTGACTCGTTGCCGCATTATCCAAGTACACCAACGCCTTCCCATGCACTTGCTCTTTCAATATCGGAAAATCTTCTCTGTTCATATCTTTTTATAAAATCATCAATTAAATTCAATCGTAAATAAATCGTCAATCGTCAATCGTCCAATCGTAAATTAACTAAGGTTTGTAAAAACTCAGTTCCAGTATCTTCTGTGCATCCCCTTCTGCCATCAGTTCTTGTAAACTAACATCCTCATTATGTGCCATATAACTCTCCACAATCCGCCAACCTAACCAAACACCTAACCTCCCGGGCGAATCTTGCGACACCTCTGCCGTAAATGGACCATCATTCAAGTAACTGGTCAACATAATACTCTCGCTTTTGAATAAATCCCGCTTATCCATCACCAAATGCCAAATAGCTTCTTCGTTCTTCTCGCACCATCGCCATTGTTCTTTAGTCCAACCCATCACTTCATATCCGGGCAGCTCATCAAAGATCTGTGCCACCAAATACATTATTTTACCCCGATAGATTATCTGTTCCAACAACCTACTTTTCGTACTGGTGTAGGGTAGGGTTCTAAACAAATAAGCACTCACAACATCCACCGGAATACATTCCTTCCGCATGGTTTGTTTCTGATACTCATACACTACGCGGTTATAGTACTCATAATCGCTTCCCAAATACATATCAGCTCCAATGCCTATCAACTCATCCCCGAAATAAATGGGCGTCTGAAAACCCGATATAAACAAGTATAGGGTAGGGATTTCTACCTCCGGATAAAGATATTGTATCCGCGCAAACGCTTTCCCCAACGCCTTTTCTAAATCGCTTACATCCGCAAAAACCTCCAGTTCCTTGGCATTCGTCTGCTTAAACCCATACACAGTATCGTTCAAAAATTGCGGTAAAGCCTGTGCTAAATAGGTTGTATCTGCCGCAGGAATACCTAATATATCTTCCACCCATAATGGCATGAATTCAGGAAATTCGTCATACAATACCCCAATATCCACCTTCGTACATTGCTCATCGTCACTTTGTACATTCATCACTGCCTTATCAAACCGCACAATATCAACTTCTTGTGGCTCCATTTCACTCGCTTTAGGGAAATATGATCTCCTTTGGTGACATGATGTCATTGCGAGCATGCATAAAAATATATAAAGGTATCGTTTCATATTAAACTTTGAATCCCTTCCCTTTAGGGAGGGTTAGGGTAGGCTGATTCTTCCGTCCACAATTTCTATCACTCTATCAGCCATCCCTGCCAACTCCTTATCATGCGTTACCAGCAGAATTGTCTGACCATATTCCTTGCGCAACTTCAGCAACAATTCGCTCAACTCTTTCTTGTTCTGCGTATCCAAACTACCGGTAGGCTCATCCGCTAAAATAATAGTAGGGTTCATCATGAGTGCCCTCGCTGCGGCTACACGCTGTTTTTCGCCGCCTGACAGTTCATTCGGCTTGTGATCCATTCGGTCACCCAAACCCAACTCACGCAGTAACTTCTCTGCTCTGGCGGTGTAGTCCGACTCTTTCTCACGTGCAATCATCGCAGGAATACAGACGTTCTCCAAGGCCGTGAACTCCGGCAATAACTGATGGAACTGGAAGATAAAGCCCACATGCTTATTCCTAAAAGCCGCTAACTCCTTATCTCTCATCTCAAACACATCCGTTCCATCAATCAGCACTTTGCCACTCGTAGGCCTATCTAAGGTTCCAATAATCTGGAGTAGGGTAGTCTTACCGGCTCCCGACTTGCCCACAATTGCCACTATCTCACCTTTCTTTACCTCCAGGTTAACTCCTTTTAGCACTTCTAATTCGCCAAAAGATTTATGTATATTCTGCACGCCTATCATAACTCAATTACAATTTACCAATTACCAATCACCAATTACCAATTTACGATCTCCATTCTCCATCGGTTGAATGGAAATGTGAACTGTGTCCTCAGGCAATAGAGCCTCAATCATCTCCGGCCATTCGATGAAGCAATAATTGCCTGAATACAGATACTCCTCTGCTCCGAAATCCATCGCCTCACGAATATCTTTCAATCGATAACAATCAAAATGGTACACCTCGCCGCGGTAAGGTTGTTCTACATCATACACATTGACGATGGCGAAGGTAGGACTGTTAACGATATCCATCGTACCCATCTCTTCACACAGTTTCTTAATGAAGGTGGTCTTACCTGCCCCCATCTGACCCTCGAAGGCAAACACTCGATGAGGCTCAGTAACTCGTAAAATATCAAGCGCGCTCACTTCTTCACCTTGTTCGTTGAAGAGTTGGAGTGTTTCGGAGTGCTCGGAAGCACACTTTTTTATCGTATAAGTACGCATATTCTTGCTTTTTATTCAATTCTCAGAGACTTATTTTAGCCTGAATTTGTTCGTAAATGCTTGATCCTCTGTTATTTCCAAGTAATTTAACCCATTCTTCTTTCGAAGCCGTTCTAGCACGCTTCACAGAACCGAAATGAGTTAGTATCTTTTGTTTAGTAACTTCGCCAACTCCCTGTATATCATCTAGTTGACTATGAATCTGTGCCTTGCTGCGTTTCTTTTTGTGGAAAGAAATGGCAAACCGGTGCACCTCATCTTGTATATTCGTCAATAATCGAAACACTTCACTTGTCACAGGCATACTAATCTCTTGCGGAGGAAAACCATACAAAAGCGTCTGCGTGCGGTGTTTGTCATTTTTCTTCAATCCTGCTATAGGAATCTGCAACCCTAATTGATCTTCCACTGCTTCACGAATAGCGTGCATCTGACCAATACCACCATCGGCAATAATCAAATCAGGCATCTGAGTACCATCATCTAACAAGTGTTGATAACGTCGTCTCACTACCTCCCGCATACTGGCATAATCATCGATTCCACCGACACTTTTGATGTCAAATCGCTTGTAATCACTCTTACTCGGTTTGGCCATTCGATAAACTACACAACCTGCCACTGCATTCGTACCTTGTATATTCGAGTTATCGAAACAATCAATCCAACGGGGCAGAGTAGGGAGACCCATCATCTGTTGCAATTCCGTCAAAATACGAACACCCCGCTGCTCAGGATTGAGCTTTTCTTCCTGTCTAATTCGGTCTAACTTATATTGCCGAACATTCTGCATTGCCAAATCCAGAAGCTTCTTTTTATCTCCGCTAAAGGCAATATGGATATGCAGCGAATCATCAAATACCTCCGGAATAAACGGAACAATTACCTCTTTTGTTGTGCTCCCTAATTGACTCCTTAGTTCTATCATCCCCATCGCCAAGAGTTCTTCTTTCTCCTCCTCCTCCATCTTACGACGGTATTCAATCGTCTGACCTTGAACGATAGAACCGTTATGTACATGTAGCATAGAGATATATACTCTTTCATTTTGTTCGTCAAAACCGAACACATCTATATCTCCTGCATGCGTATTAGTGATAATCGTTTTACTCTTGAACTGCTCCAGCAAATCCAGTTTTTGTTTGGTGGCAGCTGCTTCTTCATATTTCATCTCTACTGCCAGGGCCATCATTTCTGACTCCAACTGCTCTCCGATGTCATGCGCGTCCCCTTTAATAAGTTTACGTGCTTGGTCAATCCATTCGTTGTAGTGCTCGCTTCCGGCTTTCAACTCACATATGCCGCAGCAATTCTTTAAGTGGTATTTTAAACAAACACGCACTTTTTTTTTCTCGATGGAATCGGCTGTTATTGGCATGGAGCATGTGCGGATAGGATATAGCTTATGGATCAATTCTAACACCAAATCTACGCTATAACTGAAACTGTACGGACCATAATACTCCCCTTTACCTTTGACTATATTACGAGTTTTAAAGATACGTGGATAGGGTTCTTTGGTAATACAAATAGATGGATATGATTTGCCGTCTTTGAGTAATATGTTATACCGAGGTTGGTATTGCTTGATAAGGTTATTTTCCAATAGAAAAGCATCTTGCTCACTATCTACCACCACATAACGAATATCTGCTATGTGTGCTACCAATTGCCTCGTTTTAGACGAAACAATATCTTTATTGAAATAACTATTCACCCGTCTATGCAGGTTCTTAGCTTTACCCACATAGATGATTTGCCCGTCCTTGTCAAAGTATTGGTACACACCCGGACTTTCCGGTATGCGTTTTAATAATAATCCTATGTGCTCGCTCTTTTTCGACATTTTGTCTTTTGTCTTTCAACGAAGCGGTCTTTACTCTTTTAGGCAAAGCCGGTCTATTCATCCACTTCGATGCCAAAGAGGCAATCTACATCCTCTGCTTTTCCTGCCAGATACTCGCGTCCATGCAGACCTTCCAGTTCTATAACACAATTGACGTAGATCTTCTTAACGCCTAATTTTTTAACCAGATTTATGGCCGCCTCCATCGAACCTCCTGTTGCAAGAATGTCATCATGGATAAGGACTACATCGTTTTCATTGAGTGCATCTTTGTGCATCTGAATAGTGTCATCTCCATATTCCTTAGCATATGTGATAGAAACGGTCTCTGCCGGTAGTTTGTTATGCTTACGGATAGGAACAAATCCTGCGCCTATCTCCATAGCCACAGCCGGCGCTAAGATAAATCCCCGCGACTCAATACCTACTACCTGAGTAATCCCTAAATCTTTGTAACGTTTTACAATCTCATCCCGCATCCATTTCAAGCAATCATTCTTTGCCAAAGCGGTTGTAATGTCTTTGAATTGAATACCCGGAATTGGAAAATCCGGCACGTTACGAATGGCTTTTTTTACATCTTCTGCTGTCATAATTGTATATGTTTTATTGTTTGTTCCACGTGAAACATTCTTTATTAGTTTGTTTGCAAACTAAAATCATCCTTTGTACATCGTACATTATCCCTTTGTACATCGTTCTTATCTTCCCATTAGTATCAGCAACACGCTAATATCATTTGGACTAACGCCCGGGATACGTTGCGCTTCGCCAATAGATTGCGGACGAATACGGCTTAGTTTTTGTCTTGCTTCGGTACTCAAACTTTGTATTTCGTCATAATTAAAACTATCCGGAATACGTATTTGGTCCAATCGTTGCAGTTTAGCGGCCTCTACTTGTTCGCGTTTTATATAACCGGCGTACTTAATTTGTATCTCACAACTCTCCACCACTTCTTCGGAAAGATGGGTTAGTTGTGCTTTTAATGAAGGCAGCACTTCTGCTAACCCACCAATAGTTACTTGTGGACGAAGAATCAAATCGCTTAGTTTGCTTCCTTCATGAAGCGCGCTACTACCGATACTTTCCAACCAACCGTCAATCTCTCCTTTATGAACAATTGTTTGACGCAAATAGCTGATAAATTCCTCACAGGCGTCTTGTTTAGTTTTCCACCCGTCGTAGCGTGCTCTATCGGCTAACCCCATCTCATAACTGCGTTCGGTTAATCGCTCGTCCGCATTATCCTGCCGCAACAAGATACGGTATTCCGCGCGGGAAGTGAACATACGATACGGCTCATCTACGCCCTTATTAACCAAATCATCAATCAGCACGCCAATATAACTCTCGTCTCTTCCCATGGTAAAAGGTGCTCCTCCGTGAACGTTGATATGTGCGTTCACACCGGCCACTAACCCTTGTCCAGCCGCTTCTTCATAACCGGTGGTGCCGTTGATCTGCCCGGCAAAGAAGAGATTTTGGATCCGTTTGGTCTCTAAAGTGTGATGCAGTTGTGTCGGATCAAAGAAATCATATTCAATGGCATACCCGGGGCGATACAACACAATATCTTCCAATCCTTTGACTGTCCTCAATCCCGCTAACTGAACCTGCCATGGCAGACTACTGGAAAAACCATTCACATAATATTCATTACTATCCACGCCTTCGGGTTCCAGGAATAACTGATGAGCTTCTTTGTCAGCAAACGTAACAATCTTGGTCTCTATACTGGGGCAATAACGCGGACCGATACTTTGTATTTGTCCGTTAAAAAGGGGCGAATCGGCTAATCCGGCGCGTAAGGCTTCGTGCGTCTTCGGATTGGTGTAGGTGATCCAGCAAGGCATCTGTTTCAGTTCTCTACGAACGCTACTCAAATACGAGAATTGATGCCAATCTGTATCTCCATTTTGCCGGATCATCTCCTCGAAATGAATAGAACGTGCATCCACACGAGCAGGAGTACCGGTTTTCATTCTATCGGCTTGGAACCCCAACTCCACTAACTGTTCAGTCAAACCATATGATGCCGGTTCGGAGGTTCGTCCACCCCGTATTTGTGTCTTGCCGCAATGCATCAATCCATTCAAGAAAGTACCATTTGTCAGTACTACGGTGCCTGCAACCATCTCTATGCCTAAAGCCGTCTTTACACCGCAAACCTTATTATCTTTGATAATAAGACTAACAACAGTGTCTTGCCATATAAAGAGATTATCCGTGTGAGATAACACATCCACCCATGCCTCAATAAAACGCTTACGATCGCTTTGACTACGCGGACTCCACATAGCTGCTCCTTTGCTTCTATTGAGCATCCTAAACTGAATAGCCGTCCTATCCGTCACAATACCCATTTGCCCTCCAAGCGCATCTATCTCTCTCACAATCTGACCTTTAGCTATTCCTCCAACGGCAGGATTGCAACTCATCTGGGCAATCTTATTCATGTCCATTGTGATGAGTAAGGTCTTACTTCCCATCCGCGCCGCTGCACTGGCAGCCTCACAACCGGCGTGTCCTGCTCCTACTACTATGACATCGTATCTAAAATCCATTTCTATCTACGTTTGCTTCCTATTGTTTTATTTCGATGTTCCCATTTCCATTGCCCGTTAAATGAACCCGTGTTCAGTGTTCGGTTAGAGGGATAAAAGGCGTTCTCTAAATGACATCGATACGTTATTTCTAATGTCTCCGGGTGAAGGAGCACACCGATGATATCAAATCGCAGCAACTTTTCAGTTTTGCGGTACTTGATATACGCATTGGCAGCCGCTATCATGCGTTGTTTCTTATGCGCATCCACAAACTCTTCCGGTCGCACATCGCCAAAAGTACTCGTACGTGCTTTCACTTCAGCAAACACTATCTCATGGCGATTCTCAGCAATCAGGTCCACCTCCAAATGTCCCATACGCCAATTGCGTTCAATCACTTTGAAGCCTTTTTTCTCTAATAGCTTAGCGGCTTCTTGCTCACCCGCGATTCCTATAGGGTCTGTTACAAATGCCATCAGCGTAGTTGTTCTGTGCGCGCTACATCTAACCTCAGTAAGATGAAGAGCAGCAATGTGAAACCCCATAACGAACTACCGCCATAACTGAAGAACGGTAGTGGAATACCAATCACCGGCAATAATCCCAATACCATACCCACGTTGATCGTTAGGTGGAATAGAAAAATGCTGGCAACGGAGTAAGCGTATATACGATTGAAGATCGTTCGCTGACGCTCAGCTATCACAATCAGCCGTAGGATGAAAAACAGATACGCTAACAGCACAATCACTGACCCCACAAAACCCCATTCTTCGCCTACGGTGCAGAAGATAAAGTCCGTATCTTGTTCCGGCACGAATTGTAATTTCGTCTGCGTACCATTCAGATAGCCTTTTCCAAAGAGTTGACCGGAACCAATGGCAATACGTGCTTGGTTGACGTTGTAGCCTGCTCCGGCTGGGTCTTCTTTCATACCCAGCAGCACTTCGATACGTATCCGTTGATGCGGTTGGAGCACTTTGGTAAACACAAAATCGCAAGCCTGCGTGTAACCGATGCAGAATAAACTGAATAGCGCTACAATCAGTAACTGGTATTTTCGCCAATACAAACTTTCAATCACGGTGTAGATACTCAGCGCCACCACCACACCGATGCTTAACCAATCAAACGGTACTTGAATCCAAATATTCACCACAAGTCCGATACCGTAAACAAGCATGACACTTCCCGTCAAAATCAGCCATAATAGACCGTTTTTATTTTCCTTGCATGTGAAATAAATCTCCACTAATGTCAGCAGAAGCATACATGCCAACACTCCCACACTTCCGCTTCCTAATGGTAACGCCACTGCGCTAAATCGAATACTGATAATAAACAACGCCACCGCTGCAACGCCTACCCACAGCACATAACCGCTCATTCCTTGTCGATAGAAAACCAGCAGAAATGCAGCGAAGACCAGCGCCGAACCGGTCTCTTTCTGAAGCACCATGATGATGAGCGCCGGTACGCCGATGATGGCAAAAGGTACGATCAAATCGCGCCAAGTTCGTATCTTGTACTCGTATCGACCCATATATTTGGCAATGGCTAAAGCCACAATACATTTGGCAAACTCAGCCGGTTGCAGACTAACAGGACCTAACGAAATCCAACTCATCGAACCCTTGATATCATGGGCCAAGAAGGGTGTTGCCAACAGTAGTAATAGCATGGCGCCATAGGCAATATAGGCCAACACATCATACGTTTTGTAATCAATCAGCAGTAGTACCACCCCTAATACCAGCGAACCCAAAATCCACGTGAATTGTTTGCCGGCGCGGTTGGAAAAATCGAAGATACTGGTTTGGTCAAACGTATAACTGGCGCCATAGATGTTTAACCATCCAAATAGCACCAAGCCGAGGAAGAGACCTATCGTCGGCCAATCTAAGTTTTGCCATATGTTACCAGTTCTGGACGCTCTCATTCAAAATACTCTCTCGCATTTTCTTTCGTAATCCCGTTCGTTTGATGCTGCCGGTTAGGTATTGCTCAAAGAGCAAACTGCCCACCGGACATGCCCAGGTTGCACCAAATCCGGCATTTTCAACCACTACCGCAACGGCAATTTGAGGATTTTCCACCGGCGCAAATCCGATGAAGATAGCATGATCCTTGCCATGCGGGTTCTGGGCCGTTCCGGTCTTGCCGGCGCATTCAATGCTGTCAATGGGATACCACCGGCCGGTACCGTATTTCATTACGCGATGCATGCCCTCTTTCACCTCTGCAAAATGTTTCGTATCAATCGCCAACTCATGTCTGTGCGTACTCATCGAATCATTCTTATTGAGATGCGGTGTGATGAAATAGCCTTCATTAGCGATAGCGGCTGCCTGATTAGCTAACTGCAACGGAGTCACTAATATCTCGCCCTGCCCGATACTTAGGGAACGAATAGTGATTGCTTTCCACCCTGTTTTGCCATATATGCGGTCAAAGAGTTTGGTACTCGGCACACTACCTGCCGATTGTTCGCTCAGGTCTGTATCTGTGAACCGTTGACCCAGGCCAAAAGCCATCACCGCCTCGCGCCATAGTTCGTAACGATGCCGAAAAGCCTCGTTTTCATCGCCGTATCCATCTTTCTGCAGCAAGTCTCGGAAGGCGCACCAGAAATAGGGATTGCAACTCTGCTCAATCGCTTCACCCAATGCCACCGGCGAACCGTGATGGTGAGTACATTTGATGGGACTGCTCTGTGGTCCGCTGCAAGGGTATAACGTGTTGGGGGTGATGGCTTTTTGCTGCAAACAAACCAGCGCTTGAATGGTCTTAAAGGTTGAACCGGGAGGGTACATAGCTTGCGTAGCACGGTTCATCAGCGGTTTGAGCGGATCATTCAATAGGGTGTTGTAGTTCTTGCTTCGCTCTTTGCCTACCAGTACTTTGGGGTTCCATGCCGGACTGGAAGCCAAGGCTAAGATCTCGCCTGTTTGGGGTTCGATGGCTACTACGCTGCCTATTTTGCCGGTTAATAACTCTTCTGCCAGCAACTGCAGTTGAATGTCCAATGTGGTGTAGAGGTCGGTACCTGCAACGGCGTTGCGGTCCAACGCACCATCTTGATAACTGCCTTGCATTCGCCCCCGCGAGTCGCGCATCAGCACTTCCACTCCTTTCTCGCCGCGTAACTGCTGCTCATACGTGCGCTCAAGACCATCACGTCCGGAGTAGTCGCCTCGGGCATAGTAATGATCGCGGTCTATATCGTTTTGGTTCACCTCGCCTACTGATCCCAGCACGTGTGCTGCGGCTTTGTAGGTATAGTCTCGCAAAGTGCGTTTCTGGATCTGCACACCGGGGAATAAGAATAATTCCTCTTGCAGCATTGCAATGTCTTCTTTCTTGAGTTGCGATAGAAACACCTGCGGCGTCCAACGAGAATAACCACGGTTCTTGCGACGGTTCTTAATATCCGCTATCCGCAAATCAAACTCTTCACGACTGATGTGCATACAGCGGCAGAATTGCGTCGTGTCCCAGTTTGCACCCATCTCACGCATCGTCAGCGTCACTTCATAGATAGGCTGATTAAAGACCAATAACTCACCGTTTCGGTCGTATATTAGTCCGCGGGAGGGATAAATAGTCTGCTTAACCAACGCGTTATTATCCGCTTGACCTTGTGTTGATTGGTCGATGATTTGCAGGTAAAACAACCGAATAATATACACCAATACAATCACAATGGCGATGCCACTGATCACGTACTTGCGACTATCATTCGGGTCATTAATCATCGGTCAAACAGTAGATTGTATCCTAAAATCAGCAGAATAGTCAAGGTGCTGCTCACCACCGTCTCTGCCAGTACAAAACCTATATGGCTCCAGCTCCATGCAGCCAGCATAAAGATCGCCAAATGGTGAACGAGCACTAAGATAACTGCGTATTTGATAAATGCCTCAAAGCCTATAGTGCGAACACTAATCTGCTCATTTAGACGGTCTTTTTCGTTGATAAACGCCGCCAGTAGATACGGTCGGATGAACATTACCAAAATACAGCTTGCGGTATGAATGCCTAACGAATTGCAGAACATATCCATCACCAATCCCACCGCTGCGCCAATGAACATATCCGCTATATGTGGCAGCGTGATAGGCATCATCAGCAGGCATAGCAGGTACACATACGGATGGCAAACACCCCATAACTGCAACTGATTGAAGAGTAGCACTTGCAGGACCATCACGATGATGTAACGTATGAGTTGCTTAGTCCAATCCATATTGTAATTCCTCCAATTCGTTTTTAGAGCGGTTTTGTATCACTTCTACGTGCTTTAATCGCTTGAAATCGGTGTTCAATCGTACGCGTATAGTGTGGTACGAATCACCGGCCTGTAAACGGCTACTTTCTACGATTCCAACGGGTATTCCTTCGGGAAAGACAGGACTCAAACCGCTCGTCACAATCGTATCACCGGCGTTAATAACCATATGCGCGGCTACATCGGTCAGGTTGGCGTAGCGCGTGTCTTTGCCGTCCCATACGAGCGTAGCGATGTAATCATTCTTCGTAAACCGGCAACTGATATGTGTGTGCGTGTTGATGATCGGCAGTACGACGCTATAATGAGGGCCTACCGTTCGCACGATGCCGACTACACCCTCCGCATTGCGCACGCCTTGACCACGCACAACACTATCTTTGCTGCCGCGATTAATCGTCAGATAATTATGCAACTCATCGGTCGTCATCTGTACCACTTGAGCCGGCATATAATGCACGTTAGGGGCTATTTCTCCCGATTTCATCGACTCTATCTGATTGCGTAGCACTGCGTTTTCTGCCGCCAATTGTTCATTCGTCTGACGCAAGGAGAAGTAACCGCGCACCTCACTCTCCTGCTCGTATTGCCACGCAATGAACGCATTGGCACTACTCAACACATGACTGCGAGGAGCTGCGTTATGGTACACAATCAGTAAAAACGCAGCAACTTCCAGTATCAAGAAGACAAGGAAGTTGCTATACCGCTGCAGTATTTTAAGCAATGTCTGCATAAATAGAATTTACAATGTACAATTTACAATGTACAAAGGGCTGACGGGGTTTGGTACAAACTCATTGAATCCGAACTGACACCCAACGTTGTACAAAAACCACTAGAACGCTTTGTTAATTGTTAATTATTAATTGTTAATTTATTTAGCGAATCAAGAAGCCGAAGTTGTTCACGTTCTTCAGTGCTATTCCTGTACCGCGGGCTACAGCGCGCAACGGATCATCCGCTACGTGGAACGGAATTGTAATCTTATCCGTCAAACGCTTAGCCAAACCATGCAGTAACGCACCACCACCGGCTAGATAAATACCATTTTTCACAATATCCGAATACAACTCAGGCGGCGTGCTCTCCAAGGCCTGCAGAATAGCACCCTCGATCTTCGAAACACTCTTCTCCAAGCAATGCGAGATCTCCTGATAGCTCACAGGAACAGACATCGGCAACGCTGTCACTTTGTTCGGGCCGACCACGATAAAATCTTCCGGCGCGTCTTCCAGTTCCGGTAACGCTGAACCTACTTGAATCTTAATCCGCTCGGCCGTCGGTTCGTCTATACGCAGGTTGTGCATACGACCCATATACTCGATGATATCTTGGTTGAAGTCATCTCCGGCTATCTTAATGGACTTGTTGCTCACAATGCCACCCAGCGAGATAACAGCAATCTCCGTCGTACCGCCACCGATATCTACAATCATACAGCCCTCCGGACTCTCTACATCTATACCTATACCTATCGCTGCGGCCATCGGCTCATAAATCATATAGATATCACGGCCGCCGGCATGCTCCGAACTGTCGCGCACCGCACGGATCTCCACCTCCGTTGAACCTGAAGGAATACATACCACCATGCGAATCGACGGAGTGAATAAACGACTCTGCTTAGGAATCATCTTAATCATACCGCGAATCATCATCTCGCATGCGTAGAAATCGGCAATCACACCATCGCGCAGCGGTCGAACGGTACGAATCATGTTCCCGCCCTTACCAATCATCTGTTGCGCTTTGCGGCCTACGGCAACCATCTTGTTGTCCGCCATCGAAATAGCCACTACTGAAGGCTCATCTACCACCACTTTGTCATCACACATGATGATGGTGTTCGCTGTCCCCAAGTCAATGGCAATCTCTTGAGTAAATGAAAAAAGTCCCATATATTATTGTTGTTTAAAGTGCCTATTTCGGAAATTACGCGCAAAGGTACACATTTTTTTTGACATGTGCAAATTTTTATAGAAAAATTTTTTCTTCCATCTATGTCACACGCTTTCGATGCGCCCTTCTTCCCCTCAACTGCCCCTTAATAATGTCTGCCCTAATACCCAACCAAACTTCTGGAAATATAGAACATTTTCCTTAGTCGAAGGCAAGTCGAATGCAAGTCGAAGGCAAAACGAATGCAAGCCGTACCTAATTTAGACCCCAAATTGAACATTTAGCGCCCATAATGCCCCTACTAGAAGTCTAGATAATTAGAAAACTAGATGCAACAAAAAAGCGCAGCGCTTCACAGCGACACGCTTCCAATACTAATACCAATCTTTTTTGCTTTGTTGTATTATTTATAGCGGTCCTCAAGGACAGGCATTGCGCCTTTTTGAGTGCAGACGAAGGCTGAAACAGCTACGGCTTTTTCGTGCGCTTCTCGGATAGGTTTGCCGAGCAGGTATTGTGCCACGAAAGTAGCGGTGAAAGAGTCGCCTGCACCTACGGTGTCTGCTACAGTCACTTTTGGGGTTGCTACATAACTCTCTTCACTGTGGGTGAATACATACGAGCATTTATCACCACAAGTGAGGATGAGCATCTGCAGGTCATATTTAGCGATCAGTTCGCGGCAGACAACACGTGTTTTTTCTTCGTCCGTAGCAATAAGTTTCTCCGGATTAGACGGAACTCCTAAGAGTATCGTTGCTACTACGTCGAGTTCCTCATCGTTGATTTTGAGCACGTTTGCACGGCTGAGCGAATCGGCGATGATCTCTGCGGTGAACCAATGTTGACGGAGGTTGATATCAAAAACACGTAGAGCATCTGCAGGGGCTGCATCGAGAAACGCCTGAATAGTCTTACGGCTGGTTTCGGAGCGTTGAGCGAGCGAACCAAAGCAGATAGCTTGCGCGTTCTTAGCCACCGAAAGCATTTCATCAGTGAGGGGAATATTATCCCACGCCACACCCAAACAGATGTCGTATTGCGGCACACCCTTGTCGTCAAGAGTGACCTGAACCGTGCCGGTAGGTTGTTCTACAACCGGCAGAATATGATTGAGTCCAACTGCATTGAACTTCTCAACAATCTCTTTTCCCAACTCATCATCCCCGATAGCAGAGATGGCACATCCGTTGAGTCCGAACTGCGATACATGGTAGGCAAAATTAGCGGGTGCACCACCCAGTTTGCGCCCCTCCGGCAGGCAGTCAAACAACGCCTCACCGATTCCGATTACGTATTTACTCATGATTTCTTTATTTTAAAACAGTAGAACAATAAGTATGCAGCGCCGATAGCCATAACGAGGACTGCACCTGCTGAACCCATCACATCTGACATCAGACCCATTGCCAGCGGGAAAATCGTTCCGCCGAATAGACCCATGATCATCAGACCCGAGATCTCATTCTGGTGGTCGGGATCATAGAGCAATGCTTGCGAGAAGCAAATGGAGAAGATATTCGAGTTACCAAATCCTACCAATGCGATGCCGATGTACAGTGCCCAAGCCGCCGTACCGAACCACAAGCAAATCATCGAAGCTACAATCATACATACAGAGATGACAGCGAACGAGCGTGCCGAGAGGTAACGCAGAATAAAACTACCGCTGAAGCATCCGATTGTACGGAAGATAAAATAGAGCGAGGTCGCAAAAGCCGCTTCGTCAAGGCTGAGCGAGAGACGCTCCATGAGAATCTTCGGAGCGGTAGTGTTCGTTCCTACATCGATGCCTACGTGGCACATGATGCCCAGGAAGCACAAGAGAATATAAGGTTTGCCAAGCAGCGCGAAAGCCTCTTTGAACGATGCCGCTTTATCAGCCGGAGCTTCGTCAATGTGCGTAAAACCGAGGGCGAGGATTGCCAATATACCTATGAGCGCATAGATAGGGAACAGCACTTTCCAGCCTAATCCAAAGGACGGTAACACTTGCGTTGCACCCCACATAGCGATGTAAGGAGCCGAGAAAGAAGCGATCGCTTTGACAAATTGACCAAAAGTGAGGGTCGATGCCAGTTTATCGCCCGTTACGATGTTCGACACCAACGGGTTGAGAGATGTTTGCATCAATGCATTACCGATGCCCAGCAGCGAAAATGCGATAAGCATCAGTGCATAGCTCTCGCCAAAAAGCGGCAGAACAAGCGACAGCACGGTAACAATGATAGAAAGCAACACGGTTTTCTTACGGCCAATCTTATTCATCAACATTCCCGTCGGAACGGAGAACAAGAGGAACCAGAAGAAGACGAGCGAAGGCATGATATTCGCCTGCGCATGAGTGAGACCGAGATCTTTCTGCACGTAGTTGGAAGCGATGCCGACGAGGTCCACAAAGCCCATGGTGAAGAAAGCAAGGAGTACAGGAAGCAAGACCAGCTTGCTCATTTGCGATTTGTCAGTAGTCATTGGTATATAATTTTTAATTCTTAATTCTTAATTTCGTAGATAGTGGCTTCTCCGCCCTGCACTTCAAGGTGATTATAGGGCTCAGAAGGGAAGACGAGGTTGGTCATCGCCCATGCACCATCGCCGTCAAAAGCTTCAATAGAGCAGTGGTCGATGAAGAGGTGTATGGTGTATGATGAACGTTGTACAAAGAGGGGAGTGGTGGTGACGGCGGCAAACTCATGCGAGAAAGAGCAGTCGCCCGAGGCGGTGCGGTCCATAGAGAAGGTATGACTGTGCACATCAAGCGTCATCGTCACTTTCTCGCCTTTATTATTCGAAAGAGTGATGACTGCATCTTGTTCGCCGGTAAGGTGTAGCTCAATGATGCACGCATCGGTCGGACGTTTGATACTTTTGCCTTTGATAGCCCATGATTCCGGAGAGGGCACTACGCGTACACGTGCCTCGCCCGCGTCATCTATATATAACGAGAGATCGCGTGCGATGGTGTTCTGCGAACGGAAAGCGACGGTTGGAACAATGGTGGCGTATTGCCAGTTACTCATCCATCCGATGGCCACAATGCGGTTATCGGGCGCATTATGCCATGTAACGGTCGCATAGTGGTCCTTGCCGTAGTCAAGCCACTTAATCTCTTCCGGCGCATCCTCGCACGTAAAGGTCTTACCATCCCAGTTACCGACAAAGTATTGGGTAGCCGAACCGCCGAACGGTCCACCCGGGTTGATATTGAGTAACAACACCCACTTATCTCCTTCCTCCTTCATCCTTTCATCTTTCAATTGAACAAGGTCCGGGCACTCCCACACACCACCGTGCTCACCATATTCAGCTCCGAAGCGGCTGAGCAACGTCCATTCTTTGAGATTAGGCGAACCATAGAAACGCACTTCCTGCTGGCATGCCAGCACCATCGTCCATTGGTTAGACTGCTCATCCCAGAACACTTTGGGGTCGCGGAAATCAGGAATGTCACCCATAAGAACCGGATTGCCTTCATAAGCAGTAAACGTACGCCCGCCATCAAGGCTATAAGAGATCGATTGGTTTTGTGTCTCACCGGCAGAGGTGTAGATGGCAATGATAGCGTTTTCTCCGAAACCTGCTGTGTTAGCACGGTCAATGACGGCAGAACCGGAGAAGATAGTGCCGTTGGCATCGGGGTAGATAGCTATCGGCAGATACTCCCAATGAATAAGATCCTTGCTCACTGAGTGCGCCCAGTGCATAGGACCCCAAACGGGAGCCTCAGGGTTATGCTGGTAATAAAGATGCCAGAGACCGGTGGTCTCGTCAAAGAACATACCATTGGGATCATTCATCCAATTAGCCTCAGGCGTATGGTGATAAACAGAACGGTAAGGCTCAGACGGCTTGGTGCATGCCGAGAGAAGCACAAAGAGACAAAGTACAATGTACAAAGGAATGCGTTTCATGAGTGTTGTGTTTTGTGTTATGTTATGAACAAGTCAGCATAGGCGGTAGTCGGCCGCCTATGCCGTTTAAAAGGTATTATAATTGTGCCCCAAGCACGTTGTATGTTTTGTTGTCACGAATGATAACTACTTGACCGTTACGCAGCGCCTTAGTTGCTTTCACCGCATTAACATTGGTATTTTCAACGCCGGTAGGGGTAGATTTCGAAACCGTAATCGTTTTGGTTACTTGGGTAGTAGCGGTTACGTTCTTCGGAATCTTATAACCATCGGCACTACGAGTAGCGGTGATAGTTGCTTCACCTTCTGCCTTAAGAACGAGTTTCTTGTAGTTAGCGTCATTCTCATGCTCCGGATCTGCTACGATCTCTACGATATCTGGATTGCTGCTGATCCATTCGAGCGCAGACGATTTATCCTCTATTTGCACGATTTGCTCATTATTCACATATCCATCTGTCGGTTCAGCGACCCATGCAAATCCGGGTACCTCATCAATATTGAGGTAATAGAGGATGTCGCGGGTGAGAATCTTAATGGCATCCGTCGGACTTGCCCAATGGTAAGAGGCTAGACCCATTGCAATGATAGTGCCTCGGCCAGTTGCTGTAGGATAGAACTCGGCCATACCTACGTTCTCTATGATACTATTGACACCGTCTGTATCGTCATGTCCCCATGCTCCAAGTACACGGCAGTTATGATCGGCCTCGTATTGGGTAAGACGTTGCGCATCGTTTTTTCCATAATCTGCGAAATTAAACCAAACGCAGTTATTATCAGTATGTTGTCCCCATGCCATGATTTCGGTATTTGTGCCCATGTTCGCATAGACAGCATGGGTACTATGGTCAATTGCGCCGCCATTTTCGAAGTTCCAGCTATTACCCACACGCCATGGACCACGCTCTGCATAACCACCATTTTGGTATTGCGGATAGTCATTGCGACCGAGGTCACCTACGAGACGGGTTGCTTGTTTGGAAACGAACACATTACCACCGGCATTGACAAAGGCTGCAAGGTTGTCTCGGAAGGTGTCACCTCCAAGGTCATTGTAATAATCAGCACTTTCTTTGCCTACATGGTCATTATGGATCCAAAGCACTTTAACAGCCGAGTTGAGAGAAGCTAAATCAGAAGGACGAATGAAGCAACCATGCTGACCACCTACTTCCCCAACAATGAATTGCTCACGGAACCAGTTGGCTGCCTCAAAGTCAGGACGAAGACCTTCCTCGTTATCATAGTTGGACATTGTATGCAACGAATATGGCAGTACATACGCGAATTTGACAGCTTGGTCACCACCGGTTACAGGAATCTCAGCCGAGTTAATCGTAACTACATCGCTTTTCGGAGTTGTCCAACCGTCACCACTGACCGAAGCTTTGAAGGTGGCAGTACCGAAATAGTTGTAGTAAATATTTCCATCCCCACTGCCAATATTGGCGATGGTAGCATCATCTGCCGAGTAGGTAATGGTATAATGTGAGTCATTCGTTGTAGCAGTCATGTAATGCTCTGAGCCAATCACACCGGATTCAGGAACGGTCTCGTTATTCCATGCGAGTGTGGGTTTCGGGGTGTTCAAGTATTCCAAAAGGCTCTTAGTAAATGCCTCGGTGTCTTCAAATCCCCATCCGGCATTATTGTTAATCCAAGAATAGGCCGCAAGACCCATGGTAATCACCGTTCCTTTGCGAGTATCAGTCGGATAGAACTCGATAAGACCTCCGTAATGGCAGCCTGTACCATTTGCCCAACCGGCAAGAACCTTACAGTTATTGCGAGTTTGGAAAGCAATTAAATGGTCGCGATCATTTACATTAGTTTTAAGTTCTTCTCCTTCATAATAGTACATTCCCATATTGTAAAGAGAAATACCACAGTTGTTGTCGGTGATTTGTTTGCCGTTAGACCAAATCAATTCAGCATATCGGTATCCGTCTCTGTCTATAATATGGGGAATCGTAGAGAACATACGATGTCCTTCGTTGGAACCATCTGCATCAAAGAACTTAATGCTCATGCCCCATGTGTCTGCAGCACGATAGCCCCCATTACCGAAATCAGGTTCTATCACATCACCTGTCCCCGCTTCACTACTTTGGCCATTTGTAGCACCCACGAGACTCATCTCCAGACGAGTAGCTTGTTTTGCCAAAAAGACATTACCTCCGGCATTAACGAACGCTTGTAATTCATCAATATAGTCTGCAAATAATGCATCAAAACTATCATCTCCTGTTTTAGTGAAATTAATGCGGTCTACATATATCCAAATGGCATTGATGTCTGTAGGAATATTGCTCAGGTCATTGAAACAGATAAACTGACCGTTACCGGCCTCTACGTAATTGGTATTAAACCAATCATACGCACGGCGCTCAGGACTTTGCTCTGCGCCGTCCACTTCTTCATACCGCAATGCATCCCTATTCGTATTGTCCGCTGGAACGAGGAATGCCACTTTGGCATTGACCATAGTTGCTAAGCATAAAGCAACTAAAAAGAATAATTTTCTCATAATACTAAAATTTTAATTGGGTTAATTATTTATTGAATCCATACTTTTTGTCCATTGAGGATATAAATACCGCGAGAGGGGTTCGAAACTTTGCGACCGAGCAGGTCATAAATACCGTTAGACAGAGTCTCTGCATCAACGTCTTCTATGCCCGAGGGTTGCGCTTTGATGATCTCTATCTTAGTATATTCCACCTCTTGTGGTAGCTCTACAAATTCGGGGATTTGTGCTGCATCGACATATGCCATTCCGCTTTGGATGGCCTTTGGCGCATCGCTCTTTACCGCTTGCACCGCATTATCTTCGATAATATACATACCTTCATCTACCTGCTTGGTGTCCGATGCATAGAGGTTAATATAGCCGATCAAACCATTCTCTGCCTTCGCTTCTTCGCGCACTCCGCTGAAGGTCATTTTGAAGACACCGGTGGTGGTATAATAGATATAAGGCACTCCGGCCTCCATCGCCTCTTTGCGAACGAGGATAACCGAATCACCGGTTTGATCGAAACTATAGATAGAATAGACTTCAGCACCCTCAATCTTGTCTGCCGCTACCGCATAATCCATACAGATGGTGCTGAAGATCTGCGGTGCGCTATAACGGGTATACACCTTTTCCTCTATCGGCTCATTCTGCAGATAAGCGAGGGCATTAGTAGTAAGGGTGGTGACGTTATTGCGCTCAATACCATTATTGCTCGTGCCCCATTGATAAGCTGCGGCACCGATAGTCAGTATGCGACCGGGCCATTCTTCGGTGGCATTGAACTCCACAATATTGCTCAAGCAGTAATCGCCTATATTGCCTTGGATAGCCAGCACCGTAGCATTCCAGTCGGTCTCAAAATCGCGTACGCGTTGGATAAGACAGTTATCATAATGCGTGTCATCGTCCGATGCGCGGAAGAAATCTTGCCACGAGCAGTAATCGTATGTTTTTTTGCACTCAGCGCCAACCAAGAACATATTCTTCGCTTCCCAATAGCCAAGCATATTGTTATACAGTTGATGACCACTCATGTTAAGTTGCTCATCCACGCATTCGCTCAAACCCATTACGGTGAGCATGCTGCGCTCATTGCCACGGTCCTCCGTAGTATATTCCAGTGCTGAGTTGAACGCCGGTGCATAACCAATACGCCCCATGGTGTATGTCAGATAAACGGCTTGCTTGGTCAGCAGCACATTACCGCCTGCTTGAATATATTTGCTAAGTGCCTCACGGTACGGACTGAAGAGACCATCTTCAGGGCTTATACCTACGCGCTCAATGTTCACCCATAAGGTGCGCACACCGGCTGCATAGGCGTACGGCAGGTCTTGGATGGTGATAAAGCAACCTTTGCCGCTCTGCACATAGGTTTCGTTGAACCAAACAGCGGCGTTATGTTCCGGTTGTTCGCCATCATACCATCCTTTTAGCGACTCAATGGAAGAGGGAAGCAGGTACGCGACTTCTTTTAACGCATAGGCGGGGTGCATATGCTCCAAGTACTTAAGGGCACTGCGAGTAATGACCTGCGTGTTATCCCATCCGTTACCGGCATTACTGTAACTCCATGAGTACGCAGCCAGACCAAACATCAATACCGCTCCTTTGCGTGTGCTATTAGGGTTGAACTCAATGATGCCGCCGTATTCGCATCCGGTATTACCATTGGCCCACGAACCCAACACACGGCAGTTATTACGGCCTTGGAAATTCGCTAAAGCAGTATAATCATCTTTATCTGCCATACCAAAGGCGCCGATGCCCATACCGCAGTTATTGTTCGTCAACCGTTTGCCATCAGTCCAAATGAGCTCCGCTTCGTTCTCATTCTTATGCGGCGCATCTTTGAAAATGGGGTGGCTAATATTAGACCCCCAACCCGGAAGGTCAAAGAAATAGTAATCCACAGCCCAAGTAGCGGGATCGATATAGCCGCCGCAGTTATAATCCGGTGTGATGACCTCGTCATTGTCCATTGTGGCACCTACGAGGTCTTTCTCCAAACGGGTGGCTTGTTTGGCGAGCAGTACATTACCGCCGGCATTAACAAACGATTGCAATTGCGCTACGCGCTCCTCCGTAAAGAGAGCATCAAAATCTTCTGCTGTGAACCCTACGCGGTCCACATAGACCCAAAGGGTGTGCACATCGGAGGGAATGTTGCTCAGGTCATTGAAGCAGAGGAACTGCCCTTCGCTAGAGGCAACAAAATTCTCATTGAACCAGTACCAAGCACGACGTTCGGGACTCTGCTCGAAGCCGTCATTCTCTTCGTACTGCAAGGCTTCCACACCGGTGTTATCCGCCGGAACAAGGAAGGCTACCTTGGCTTGGCTCATTGGAATGAGACCAAGGATAAGGGTGAAAAGAAGGAAAAGTTTTTTCATAATGTGTGCTTTATTAGGTGTGATGTTTTATTTCCAGATTGTTTCAAGAGGCTGTACTTGCGCGTTGGTGCAATCGCCTTCGATGGTAATGGTGCGGTAAATACTCTTAGGGTACACCGTGTTGGTAAAGCAGCATGCACCATCATTAGCAAAGACCTCTACGCTGCTCTTATCCACCACAATGTCAATATCCATTCGATCGCTATTACCTTCAATTGGACCGCTCATAGAGGGCACGGCAAAGAGGGCACTGAACTGATACTCTCCGGTTTTGCCGGAGCGATTGCAATAGAGGCGGCGTTGGTCCGCATCGTAGGAGATGCTATATTGCTCTCCGGCTTCGTTAGAGAGGGTGATTGTAGCATCTGTCTTGGTGGAGAGAGAGGCTTTCATCTCCCATGCATCCACATAATCGCCGGGGATAGTATAGGGCGTTTCAGTAAAGGTCTGCCAACCCATTGACAGTTTATTGATTTCGCGTACGGGTTGGGAGCAGAGCACATAATGGTTGCCCTTTTGTTTGAGCGATAACTCGCGCGGAATAGTATAAGCGCTCTTCCATTGCGTAGGCGGACATTGCGGAGCATAATCCCAGTTATTCATCCATGCCAGTTGCACTTTGCGTCCACCGGGGGCATTCGCCCATGTGACACCGGCGTAGTTATCAGCCCCGTAATCCAACCACAACGGGTAATCATCGGCATCGGGGGTAAAGGTTACGCCATCGAAGTTGCCCACGAAATACATGGTGGACGAACCGGTAATATAACCATTTGGGTTAATGCTGACAATCATTACCCATTTATTCACATCATCAAAATAGAGCAGGTCACAGCACTCCCATTGCGCCAGATTGCACCGATGAATATCCACGCGGAAGATGCCGTCATACTCCCAGTTCATGAGGTTATAACTATGCCAAATCTCAATACCAAGGTCCCAACCTCTGGCAACAGTCATGGTCCAGCGGGTGCGAATAGGGTCCCATGTAATCTTAGGGTCACGGAAATTATTGAGTTCGTAACTGGGCACGATAGGATTACCGTCAAATTTCCAAAAAGACTCGCCATTATCGGTACTGATAGCCAAACAAATCAATTGTTTGGCACCGGCAGCGGTGTAGTATGCCAAGATAGCACCATGACCAAAACCGGCTACATTATCATGGTCCACCACGCTACAACCGGAGAAGATAGCGCCGCGCTCATCGGGATAAAGAACGGTGTTATGTTCCTCCCAATGCATGAGATCACGTGAGATGGCGTGTCCCCAACTCATTCCGCCGAAATCACATTCAATACCATGGGGATTATACTGGTAATACATATGCCATACGCCGTCCTTATAGACCAAACCATTAGGGTCATTGCTCCAGTTGCACCAAGTGGTATAATGAATCTGCGGACGGTATTGCTCCTGCCGCGTACTGGGTGATTTCTCGGGCTCAGGAACAACGGTAGTGTCCTCCGGTGGTACCACAGGCGGTTCTACCGGCGTTTCGGGTGTCTGCGTACATGCAAAGAAAAGGAACACAGGGACAATGTACAATGTACAAAGGAATATATGATGGAGATTTTTCATAGCTGACTTGTAATTATTCATTGCCTAAACGCATGTATTCGATGGCATTGCGCGCCATGAGTAAAATATTTTCCTGATAACAGTTATTATGCGGGAACGGTGATTTATCATCGGTGGTTTCATAGATGGGTGCACCGTTGGCATCCACGCCTACCTGACGGTAGTCTTTCATAGAGAACTCGCATCCACCGTTGCCAACGCAGAGTGCACGGCCTTTATAGTCTGTATTGCCTTTCTGCAACTCATAGACGTTGAGCTGAGACACCCAGTTGATTTGCGAATCCCACACACCCAGCGGCGTGATACCGTAATAGTCTTTGAGCAGCGTATAACAGATCTCTGCCTGCCAACTACGACCTGTTATCTCATGGGGGTAATTGAAGAAGAGGCAGTTATGGTTCTCCGACCATCCGGGGCCTTTGACCATGAACCCGCGGACATTATTATCGGTAAAGATGGTGATGTCCTTGAAGAGCGGATGGGTGGAATGGTCTTTTTTGAACTTACCCCCTGGGAAGAGTTGTACTGCCATGAGCCAATGACCCAAGTCCAGACCTCCTTTTCCGCAGAAACATTCCCAATCATGCGAAGGAGCGGTGTAAGTGCCTTGCGGCAGACGACCGAGATTCTCTATATAAAGCACGGCATGAGACCAAAGAATGATGTTGCCTCCGTTTTTATACCACGGTTCGATGAACTGTACGGCATTGAGCGCATCGGCGGGGATAGTGGTTACGTCATCGATATTATCCGTTTCAACGTCTCTTATCCAGAACAGAACGCGCAACGAATCGAGCGTGTGCTCTTTGATTTGATTGAAAGGCAGGAAGAGTGCTTGCGGGAACTGCTGGTGCATCCATAACCAAGCAGTGGCTTCGTCATCATCTCCTTCGTTCACCAATTGCTCCGGAGTGCTGTACAGGCTGAGGAAAGCAATCTGGTCTTCGCGAGCAAGGGGGATGTGACGCGTAGTGTCTTCTACTGGGTCAGGGTCGGGTACAACGGGTACAGGCACCTCTTCCGGCTTGCAGGCAACCAGCCAAAAAGCACAGAGGAACAATATACAAAGGACTATGGATTTTATCGTTCTCATAAGATCATATAGGGTTTCGAATAACGTTCGTGTGGATTATCGAGGGTAATGATGCAATAGCCTTTGTGATGGATCTCCATTTGACCGTTACCATCTACCGGTTGCGCCTGAACCAGTCGGCCTAAGTTATCATAGACGCGGATAATGGAGGGGTAGGAAACGGTGTAGTCCACTATATTGCCTCGCATTGTGAAAGGCGCTGATTCTGCTACCGACTCCGTGTCGGTTGTTTTAGCATAGTGGGTGATTTCGCCTATGCCATATGCGTACACACCGCGCACATCCGTTTTCTCGCCTTCAACGAAGAACTCACACCCGTTAGCGGTGTAATCGTATGGGAAGACGCGAATGGAGGTGGCATATTGATCATTGATAAAAATATCCAGAATAGAGTGGTCAAAGAACACATCCAGTTTGCAAACATCTCCTTTTTCCAGACCGGAAGGAATAACGCTGGTATAGATGCCGTCAAAGACGCCGATATCATTGGCACGACGACCGATGGTGGTCATGTCCACTACCAGACTCTTATCCGTTGGGTCTATATAGACTTGCATGCCGCCGTAGTTATTCTTGAGCAGTGTAAAGCCCACTTTAGCCTCTCCTACAGTGAAAGAAGTGCATAACTCGACCGAGCGACCCTCTACCGGCGAGAGGTCAATCACCGTGTCAGGTAGCATTTGGCGATAAGGCATTTCTTTCCGTTCAGGCGTACGCATGTCGAAGAGACCCGAATACGGCGCTTGACAGAATTGTCCGCGGTCGTTGAGGTACCACTCGCGCGGGTAGGAGTATAAGTGCGCATACCCTAATGTATAATTGAGGGTGGTGCTGGCTTTATCCGGCACAATACCAAGGGCGATGGTCTTGCCGTCTTTTTGGAAGACAGTGGGCGAGAGAAGGCCGAAACCATCCTTTGCCATACCCGGCAGTTCAACGGTGAGTGGGCCTTGTGTAGGTACAAAATGTCCGCCACCGTCAATCCATCCAATCCAATAGAGGCAGCGCACGCCATAGGAAGTGGACATCGGGGTGCAGGTGAACACCCATAGCCCATCCCGCAGGTGGGTCACATTAGGCATTTCCCAAAAATGTCCACAGTCGGCCATGGCGTCAACCTGGAAGAACTTATCGCCATCGCTGGACCAGCGACCATCCCCTTCGTAGCGATGCAGAGTGATGAAGCCTAATCCACCACCGCCGCAACCGGCAATGATGTAAGGTCTACCATTAGCACGGAAGAAATAAGGGTCACGGAAATCATCGTCATAGGAGCACCGAATACCTGGTGCCGCATGTTTGTGCCAATACTTGAGTCCCAGGTCTTTAGGCGAAGCGAACATTAGCTCGCAGTGGCTACCGTCATCGGGGTTTTCAGGATTAAAGGTCTCCATATTACCAATAGCCGAGTACAATGCCCATGGCGCACCGCCCGTTATCTCATCATCCTGCACGATGCAGCCTGACCAACAACCTTTGATGTCGTATGTTTGGTCAGGCATGAGTGCCACCACTTCTTCACGCCAATGGAACAGATCCGGTGAAGAGATATGCCCCCAATGCAAGCGGCACATATAGGGTCCGTTACCATTCTTCTGGAAGAAGAGATGGTAGCGCCCGTCACTATAGGCCATACCATGCGATTCATTGGTCCAGCCTTGCGACGGCATACCATGGTATCGCGGGCGACAAACATCATTGGCGTAGGCTTCGATAGGAATATTGAAATTGCCTTCATTCTGCGGCACATTGGCTGCAATGTCCGGCATCGCCCAAATACCCGTATCAATACGAATCTCATCAATGATGCCGTTGAAATAATTGAGGGCAAACATACCTCCCATCACATCCGTGGCGCTCTTGCCAATGAGCAGGGGTTTCTCTCCTACTGTAGCATCATACATACAACCGGTAGATGCCACTTCATTACCATTATCGTAGAAATGGATTTCTTGATTATACCCATCGATGGTAGCTACGATGTGATGCCAGTCATTCCACCATAGTTTTTGGTCGCCGCCATCACACGTCACTTCCCATCCGGAGGAGTAACAACGGAAGCGATACCGTCCTTGGTTGCTGACTTGGAATACAAAGCCGGTATGTTTCTCATCGTCTATATTTCCAATGATGTCAGCATAGAGTTGGTGGTTGGGCGACATAGTGCCTTCAGTCATCATGGGATAGGTCTCTATTGCACACCAGAAACTGATGGTAAGAGTAGAGACAACGGAGTCTTTCATATTCACGCCCAAGGCATTGTTATGAATGAGATGAGAGAAAGGCACTTCCGCGTATGATGAATACCCATCGGTTCGCAAACCGTTTCCTACTGCTGCAGGAATACTGATGGGAGTACGGCTACCATGGACGGTATACCATTCTCCGCTTGTAGTCTCTTGAATCTTGCCATCCACCACTTCCATCGGCAGGTGAACCTGTGCGGAAAGGTACGAAGGTACTATGTATAAGGTACAAAGTAGTAGAATGGCTATGATATGTAGGTTTGATGCTTTCATATTATTTGCGCAAACTTTCCAAAATATTTTCCGTCAATCGCTCTATCTGGTATTGGTAGGTATTGCCATCATCTTTTGCCCACTCATAGCAACCTAATCCCATTGCTACAATGCGTCCGCGGTACACCTCCGTGGGATCAAAGTCCACGAGACCGATGATGTTGAGGTCGGTGTATTGTCCCCATGTAGCCAATGCGGTCGATTTGGTAGCCAATTCCCATCCGCGAATCTTATCGGAACCGGAAGTGAACTTAATCTTGGATAAATCCCATAGGCAGTTATGGTCTTCTCGTACGCCGGCGCTAAGCATCGGGTAGGAGGTGTACTCATACTCATTGAAATAATCGAGTGTCATTCCTTCGAAGAACGCATGTCCGCGGTGGTCATAGACAGTTTCAGTGCTATAGCCCAAGCAAGCGTTCATGGTCCACACATCGGCTCCCCAGCCACCATCGCCGGTAGAAACCTGATTAGGACGTTGGTCTTCGGTCAGACGGCCTACGGCGGTTAGCAGTTGGGTAGCATGGTTCGAGAGGAAGAGGTGTCCACCTTCGCCCATAAAGGCTTTTAGATTAGCGATAAACACAGGATCATTGAATCCGCCGGATAGGTTCTGCCAGCCCTCTACCATTCCTTTGCGGTCTATGTGAATCCACAAGCACCCTACTTCATCCAAATTAACCTTGTCCAGTTCCCACATGTCAATGAACCGTCCTCTATTGCTCCGTACATACTCGCGTTCAAACCACTCGGCTGCGGCGCGCTCGTCATCATCCGCTAAATCGCCAATAGAGGGAGCGGACATCACATAACCCACATGGATGGGTTTATCATATTGAACGCGCACACGCACAGATACACCTTCGGAAACGATGGAGTCTTTGTACCGTATTTTGACGGTGTAGAGCACATCCTCATTAGGAGTGACATGGCGCACGGTGTAGGAAGTCATCAACGAGTCTATATTGAGCGGATTCTCGCCGTTTCGCGCTACCTGCATACCGCACATGGTGCTATCCACATCCATGTCCCAGGTCAGATAAACAGTACGACCTTCGCTGGTGTATTGGAGATTATACACTTTCTTTCGTCCTAAGTTAGCAGGCGGCTCCAATTCCACATGCGTACAGGAAGCGAAGAAAACGCTTGTCAAAACAAATAAGATGATTGAACGAAAATGATTCATAGTATAATTTTTAGTGACAGTGTCACGTTAAATTGTTAATTCGTTAAACTGTTAAGCTGTTATTTATAGAGCCCGTCTGCTGTGCGTACTTCTTCGATAGGAGTAGGCATATAGACATTCTGTTCAGAGAGGGAAGCGCCTCTAAGGTAAGAGCGCAGTTCGGATTCAGATTGATAGTATGCATTCATCGTCTCGACGGCAATGCCCCAACGGCAGAGGTCGAACCAACGGTGTCCCTCCATGGCCAGTTCTATACGACGCTCCATGCGCACGGCTTTGCGGGCGTAGTCTTGTGTCCAACCGGCAGATGGGTATTCGCCTACCTTGTAGTTCGTGATCATCGGATTGAGATCAACCGGCGAGTAATACGGATCGATGGAGCGAGCCGCTTTTTCTCGAATCATATTGATGTGCTGGCGCGCAATGTCCAAGTTCTTATTCTGCTCAATCAGCGCCTCTGCATACAGCAGGATAATATCCGCATAGCGGAGGAAGATGAAATTGAGGTTGCTTGCGCCCCATGGGAAGCCACGAACCATTTGGTCTGATTCGGGTTCTACGAGCCATTTCTTGCCGCTGAACTCGCCATAGATGTCATAGGCACGGCACCATTTGCGGGTGTACAAGTGTCCACGGAAAGGCAGACCAATACGAGCGATAGTGAAATCAACACGGGGGTCTGTATTGCCTTTGTAACCGCCATTCATACGGTTAGTACCTCCTTGAGGTGCTACGGCCGGGTCCAAATACGGCAGACCGTTTGCATCTGTGCGGAAACAATCTGCCAGATCTTGGGAGGCAATGAAGAAATCATCCCCCGTGCCGTACAGGTTACCGTCCGAATAAGTTGTATTGAGCAGGTTGGACCAGTTGATTTGACCGAAGTCGCTGGTAACGACGCATTGGAGAGCAATGATGGATTCGTATTGGTTGTCAAACTCAATCTTGGACATGTCGGCGAAGTTATTGTAGAGTTGGTACTTGCCGGATTGAATCACCAACGCCGCATATTTCTCTACCATAGGCCAGTCGCTCAATTGTGCGCTTATCTTCGCCATCAGAGCCGCTGCAGTGTATTTATTGAACCGCGCGGGGGAGAGTGACTCTTCCTCCATTATAAGGAAGGCTTTTTCCAAATCTTGCTGCAGCATACGCATAATACTATCTTGGGTATAGACGTCATTGCGCACGAAACTCGGGTCCTCTGTATAGGTGAAATAAGGTACATGCTTGAAGATACGCACCATGTCGAAATAGTACCAAGCACGTAGAATCATTAACTCACCCCGCATCTGGTCTATATGTGCGATGTTGGATATCTCGTCCAAAGCTTTCATTGCTTTGTGGACACGCGTGATACCATAGAAATCATTTTTCCATTTATCTTCAAGGCTGACATTATCGCTATTGATGATGCCCACTTCCAATTGGTGGATGTTGGCCTCCATTGTGATGGCGCCACCACCTTTATAAGCATCATCTGAACGGACGTCAAAGATCCAGTTGGTACTCGGTCCTGCAAAGGCCTCGTTATTACCGAAGTAGTGTGCATTCAAACCGGCATATGCCGCTGCCAACAGACCTTCTACGGAGTTATCATCCAACTGATCAGCGGTGAAAGCACCATAGGGTTCTTGGTTCAGCAGACTGTCGCAACTGATTAAGGTCAGTGCGGCGAACAAAAATATACAAATTTTGCTTTTCATATTCATCTTCGGTTAGGAGTTAAAAACTGAAATTGACGCCCATAGTAAAGTTACGGGAACGTGGGTAAGGTCCGTTATCGATGCGTGCTCCCCAAGTGCCTAATGGCAATTCGGGGTCCAAACCGGTATAGCGCGTGATGGTAAAGAGGTTCTCAATCTGGAAATGCACATTGACTGATTGCGCATGAATGGCTTTCACGGCTTTGTTAGGCAGATCGTATGCCAGTTTGAGATATTTCATCTTGACGTAACTTCCATCCTCTACGTAATAGGTGGACATTCGCATTTCATTATTGACATCGGTAGCACTGATAGCAGGGATGGTGGCATCGGTATTTGCCATGCTCCATGCATTGAGGATGTCCACGCTGCGGTTGGAGCTGCGGTCGCCGTAACTCATGAAGTGCAACTGACGCTTGGTGGAGTTGATGACATCAAAGCCCATTTCGGAATAGAAGAACATCGACAGGGAGAAACCTTTGTATTTGAAATCAAGATTGAGACCTAACGATACATTGGGGTTCGGGTCACCGATAATACATTGGTCTTTCTCGTCAATATAACCGTTTCCGTCAATGTCGCGGTAGCGAATACGGCCTAAGCCTTTTCCTTGTTGGTCTGCATGGTTCGCCACTTCTTCCATTGTACGGAAAAGGCCGTCGGCTACATAACCATAGTACACACCCATCGGTTGACCAACCATCAAGCGCACATCTCCACCCATCGATTGCGTAAAGTCGTTGAGTTTGACGACGGTATTTTTATAATGTCCTAAGTTCAAGTTTCCGGACCATGTGAAGCCGTTGTAATTAGGGCTATGATAATCGACATTCAGTTCCACACCCATATTGCGCATGTCACCTGTATTGGCTACGTAAGATGCACCTTCACCTGCGGTGGATAGTACGGGCGGAACGGTGATCATGTCTTTGGTCTCTTTGAGATACCAGTCAAAATTGACGGTGAGCGAATTATTGAAGAATCCCAAGTCCAAACCTACGTTCGTTTGCGTAGTGGTCTCCCATCGCAGATCCTTATTACCGGTGGAAGCCAATGCAATACCTGCAATCGGGGTCTCATTCGTTCCGTTCAGGTCGTAATAGGCGTTGCCTGCGTAAACGTAGGTACTATAGGAAGCGTAGTTATTGCTGATAGCCGCGTTACCATTCTGTCCCCAACTTACGCGAATCTTTGCATCGGTGAACCATTGTTGCTGCGGGAAGAAAGGTTCTGCAGTAAAACGCCAAGCTGCCGAGACTGCAGGGAAAATGCCGGCGTTATTCTCTTTGGCCAAGCGAGAGGTAGCATCGCGACGAAGTGTGGCACTAATGAGATAGCGGTCCGCATAGTTATAGTCGGCTTTCGCGAAGACGGAAAACAGCGCCCATGTTTGCTTACCACCGCCGTTGGTGGCTGTTGTGGCATCACCGGCATCGATGGTCATGAAGTGCTCTGTCTCAAAGATGTAAGATTGACGCGAGGCTCCAATTGATTGATATTTATAACTGATAGCCTCTGTACCTAACAACGCATTCACATGATGTTTTTCCTTAAACACGTTGGAGTAAGCAATGGTGTTAGTCCAGGTCCAAGTGTCGCCTGTTCCATAGTCACGTCCCACTGATGCAATGTCGGAGGGATTAACACGTCTATTGAGGTTATCATTCAGGTATTGAATATGCTCAATACCGATGTTCGTTTTAATGTACAGACCTTTAACCCACGGATTGACTTCCAAGAAGGCATTTCCAAAGATACGCCAAGAGTCGGAGGAGTTGTTCTTTCCGTTTTCAATGATTTGTACCGGGTTAGCAAGATCTGAGTTGACGAGTGTCAACGGGCTGGTAAACTTACCATCCAAATCTCGAACAGGAATGGCCGGATGTTGACGCATCGCCAAGAAGGGTATGCCGCCGTCAGAGTTGGTACCATAGCCGTTACCTTTCCATTTGGCCACCATGAGGTTCTCGCCGCCTTTGACCCATTTGCCGAGTTTGAAATCACTATTAATACGGGCGGTGAAGCGCTCGTAGTAACTCTCTTTAATCAAACCTTGCTGGTTCATATAGTTGCCGGAGAAATAGAAACCTCCCTTTTGCGTATTAAGGGCCACATTGGCATTCACATTGTGGGTCCATGCGGTACGGTACACCTCATCCTGCCAATTGGTGTTGGAAGAGGGCACTTTGTTTTTATCATCCAAATACTGAATTAGGACGGGTTGTCCGCTCACTTCTGTATAGAAAAGATGCGACGGGATGATGCCTGCGTTTTTATAGGCAGCCCAGTACGCTTGTCCCCATTGGTCAGCGTTGAGCATTTGGAAGGTGCGAGCTACCGTTTGTGCCGTAGCGGAGTAACCTATATTAACATTCAGTTTTTCGCCTTTAGCATTTTTCGTAGTGATGATTACTACACCATTAGACGCGCGCGAACCATATATAGAAGCACTCGCAGCATCCTTGAGGACTTGAATAGACTCAATGTCAGCCGGGTTAAGGGAGTTGAGGTTCTCCGAAGTGGGCACACCATCAATAATGTACAATGGTTCGCAGGAGTTCATTGTACCCATACCACGAATACGAATACTACTACCGCTTGAACCCGGTGCGGCATCGGAAATGATCTGCACGCCGGCTAAACGTCCTTGTAGGGAACTGACCATGTTGGCGTTACTTTCGCTGATGGCAGTATTCATATCCATCACTGCTACCGAACCCGTCAAATCAGCCTTACGCTGCGTGGTATAACCGGTCACGATCACTTCCTCGAGCACCTCTGCGTCTTCTGCCAAACGAATCTGCAGGTTGGTTCCGGCGGCTAAGGTCTGTGTTTTATAACCTACATAAGAAACGGAGAGCGTGGCTCCGGCAGCAACGGGTAACGTAAACTTACCATCATAATCGGTGATGGTACCATTTTCGGTTCCCACCTCTAAGACAGAAGCGCCAATAATCGGTTCTCCGGTCTCAGCCTCTACTACAAAACCAGTTGCTGTTGTTTGAGCGAGAATTGACATTCCTCCTACTAACAACAGCATCACGGTGGTTAAAAAAAGTCGTTTTTGTGTCTTCATCTGCATAATAGGGATTGCATTGGTACTGCAAAAGTACTACAATCTATGCGTACGTGCAAATAAATATGTTGCAAAAAATGCCTTGTTTGTTACACTGCAACAAATCTTACATATTTTGCAACATTTAGCATATTCTATTTGGTGGATTTTATTTTCGGGTACTAGGAAGATGGCCAAAGAGCTCTTTGTAGCATTTGGTGAAATAACTGGGATTGGAGAAGCCCAGTTCCAATGCCACTTGTTGCACCGTCATGTCTGTAGTTTGGAGCAATTCATCGGCTTTCATCAGGCGAAGTTCGCGAATGTATTCCAAGGGGCCCTTGCCGGTGATTGCTTTCACGCGTCGGAAGATTTGCGTGCGGCTTAAGTGTAGCATGTTGCTCAAAAACTCTACATTCAGGTTCGGGTCGGTTAGATGTTCTTCTACCACTTGTTTTAATCGTTCGGCAAAAGCCTCGTCGCGTTTGCTGAGTTGAATTGTTTGTTGCACATCTTTTAATTGCGGTAGAATCTCTTTCCGTATCTCTCGTTGTATTTTGGTTTGCTTGATAAAAAGGGTCCATAACGCGTAGCAAAACAATAACAGAACGATTGCAAGGACAACCACTAAGGTGATGCGACTAACATTCATGCTTTGCCAGCGTCTGTCTGCACGCATCTGTATAATCCGGATGGTTTCTATTTGGTGGCGTTCTTCAGCCTCTTTGATGAGCATCGCTTTAGCTGCAATGTTATCTATGAGGGTTGTTTCTAAAACGGTTTCTCGTTTGAAAGGCGTGTTTGTCAGTATTTGGAAAGCCGTTTCGATGATGATGTCTCCTCGTGAAGGGTATGTGGCGGTGCACTCCAGTTGTCCTTTTGCCACAGCCTCTATACCTATTTGTATTCCATCAACGCCCATGATGGGCACGCTGCCTGCGCCATACCCTTTGCTGTCGCGAACTGCCTCTGCGGCGCCTATGGCCATTAGGTCGTTTTGCGCAACGATGGCGTCTATATTCTTATGCTTGCGCAGGTATTCCAGTACTGCGTCATAGGCGTTTTCTCGATACCATTCTCCTTGTAGAGGTGTAATAGATGGTTGTACTCCCCCCATAGAGGCCAAGCCTTCCATCAAGCCCTGATGGCGAAGCATCGCCGGTGTGGAGCCAGGCAGTCCGCACACCTCTACCACATGGATGGGGCGATGTTTGGCGGATTGAAGTTTATGTACCCACTCCGCCATCAGTAGTCCAACGCGGTAGTTATCTCCCCCGATGAACGTTGTCCACTCATTTCCGCTCACGCGGCGGTCAGCCACGATGACCGGAATGCCGGCTTTGAATGCACGTGAGACCGCGGGTTTCACCTCTTCCGCTTCGTTGGGACTGACGATGAGCAGGTTCACACGCTCAGCGATAAACGAATCGATCTGGGCGCACTGCAATTCATTACTGCCGTAGGCGATGCGTTTGGTGAGGGTCATTTCCGGATAGAGCAGCAATTCGCGCTCCATCTCTTCGTTCATCTTCTGCCGCCACGCGTCATCTAAGCACTGACTGACGCCAATACGGTACTGCGGTTGAGGGTTGTTACAAGATCCTAAAAAACAAGCACAAACAAGGAATATAGCAACTATGTTTCTCATGATGCAACATTTTTCACGCTGCAAAGTTACGAAAAAAAACGCACATATGCAAATTTTTGTGCGCTTTTTTCTGAATTTACTAGTTTTCTAGATTTCTAGAATTCTAGAAGATAGCCCTTCCTATGAGAGCAAAATGTTCAATTTCGTACTTAAATTAGGTACGGCTTGCCTTCGACTTGCCTTCGAGATGCTCTCGACTTGCCCTCGTCTACGAAAAATGTTTAATTTTTCTCTAAGATTTGTGTGCCGAGGAGGTTGAAGGTCTTGTTGTCACGGATGATAACCACCTGACCATTCACTATCGCTTTCACGGCTTTTGCTTCTATACCTACGTTCTCTACAGCGGTCTCGTTCTTTGGAACGAGCACGATGTCGGTGAGGTTGAATGCAGAACCGTCTTCCGGATTGCCTTGCACCAATAAGCGGTCAGAAGTGGTAGCTTCATCGGCATAAATATTCGCCACATCCACGGCTGTGAGATCAATTTCAAAGCGATCCGTATATTTAGTAGCTGTTTGGGAAATGATAGCATCATCGTTGTCAAATTTAGACAACACTTTCATAAAATAGGTATCAAATCCGGCTTCGTGGTACACAACCATTTTGTCGTACAGGCTCCAGTCAATCGACCAGCCAGCGAGGAATAACTCCATTGTATTCCAGTCCTCAATCCAGAAATAGCCTTTCCAAATGGTCAATCCACCCTCTTTGAAGGCATCACCTTCTTCTATCGCTACATTCGTGATGGTGAAGTTGGCGCCAATGATTTCGAGACCAAAAGCCTTTAAGTCTGCGACTGCAGCCTCTGTAAGTGCCAGATTATAATTACCATCTCCACTAATCCATTGTTGATTATGTGTTCCCGGCAAGTAGTGAAAATCATTTAGCACTTTGAACTCTATACCATCCGAAGCGCCTGTGAAGGAAACAACGAGTTTTTGGCCTGCCACAGCGTCAGCGAACTGAGCAGCCTCGATTTGGATACCGCCGTCTTCCCACGAAATGTGTTTTTCACCTGTCCAGATGTCGGTTGCGTTGATAGTCATTGCTGCAAACAAAGCAGTTGCAAAGAGGAAAAGTTTTTTCATAAAATCATGCATTTATAGTTAAACAAAAAATGGTTTTCATTTTCGATGCAAAAGTACTGCTATTTGCGCATATACGCTATAACATATGTTGCAAACAGTAGTACTTTTGTATCAAGGGCCTAATAATGGGTTCTTTTCAGGTTCGAAATGGTGATGTTGCCGTTATAGGAATTGATGCTCCAGCAGTTATGTTGATTGCCGTAGATGCGATTCGTGTAACATACATTATCGTTAATATAAACGACGCAAACCGAATTGTCGGTATAGATGTCGATGTGGTACGTATTATCGGCAGGGGAGTTGAATACATAGCCATCAATGGCTTCGATGAAACCTTTTCCTTCCGGTCCCTCTTCCTCGAAATTCACCTTACGCGTAGTGGCACTTTCTGGGTTGACAATGATAGTGTAGTATTTGACGCTATCAGTACTTTGACTATTGGTTCCGCGGCAGAAAGAGAAGCCAAACTTATCGGTTGCCTCATCGGTCGTGATGGTCATAGAGAGATGGTTGTGGTAATCAAGGCGATTGAAGAGGGCGTAACTATTCGGCTCCAGTTTATACCCACCTCCATTATCCGGTGTAACACCGGTTTCGCTCTGCGCCATCAGTTTGATTTCTTTCGTTTGCGCGTATTTATCTTTGATGCCCGGCACTTCGCCGAGGGTGAGTGTGCCGTCTTCGTGCTGGATGAGGCGATGGGCAACGAGCGAACCGGCCCATTGTGGTTCTGAACCGGAGTTCGTTTTGGCGTTATTGTTTCCTTCGCGTGTCGGGCACCAACCCCATATATAGCGGTTCGTGCCGTCCGAAGCGGTCTTGCCTGCATAGAAACCGCGGCTATCGAGGAATCCTTCGTGGTTGTCTGGCCAGATACCGGCATCGCCTGCGGTGCAAGCCTTCAGTTCGGCAAGTGTGTGCCCCTTGAAATATTGTACGCGGCGGACAGCACTGTGCATTTCGCTATAGATAAGATACCAGTACTCGCCCATTTTGAACACATCGGGACACTCGTAGAAACGATCCCACATCATGGGCATGAAGATACCTACGTGTGACCAGTTATTGAGGTCGGTGGAGGAGAACTCAGCCAAGTTGCCTTTGCCGCCCACTTTGGTAGTTACGATCATATGCCAAAGCTTATCTTCGTCGTTGAAGAAAACGAACGGGTCACGGAAATCGGTAGAACTATAGGCATACTCGACGCCACGAAGGCGGAAGAGCGGGTCTTTGGTCCATGTTTTGAAGTCCGGCGAGGTTGCCTTCATGATAATCTGCGCATCTTCGCCTACTTTGGGTAGATGGCGGTTGGCCGTGTAGAAGATGTAATAGAGTTGGTCAGTTTCGTTATAGACCACGCAACCCGTTCCGAGGGCGGCATCTGCTTCGGCTATACTACCGGTGGGTAACACTTCGTTGAGGGAGGCGTAGTGCGCTACGTCTTTGGTCTGCACGCCCCAGAAAGGATGGTACGTGCCCGGCATGTTCGGACGGAACTCCTGCAGGTAGAGAACCTTGAAATCCTGTGCAACGGGGTCGAAGAACGGCATCGGGTCGCCTACAAAACCCGCAGAAGGTTTGTAGTAGGTGGTCGATTGCTTCTCGTCCGTGGAGGCATAGTAGTTGGTGGTACCGTCCCAGTCTTTTTGTTCTACAGGTATGTTCTCCGAGCAAGCAGAGAACATGACCGTTAGCACTGCAAGACCGGCAACAAGTCGCCTGTAAGACCACTTCGCTATAAGACCGCAACTAACGTTGCTGTAAGATTTTATCGTTTTCATAATTATTCTCCTTTCAAATAATTAATGGCATTTTCTGTGATTTTGGCAATATTAGCATGGTAATATTCCGTACCGGCATCGCCTGCCACGGAGTACCAGTCGTAGCAACCCGAACCGATGCAGACGATTGCACCATGGTCGGCTGTACGCGCGTATTCCCATGCTACAACGGCGTCATTACCTCCAGCTATGTCTATTGCACCGGTCTTGGTGCGGAACATATCGCGGTCATCATAGCCTCCCCAATCAGCACCGATGTGGTACTGAGCCGTAGAGTTGGTAATACGATAACCGGCATCACAAGTGAACACATTCTCCGGAGCATTGGATTTCATGATGAGGTTCTGCCAGAGGGCGTGGTTGGTATGACCGGCGATGGAGAAATCCCATGGCCCGCTGACGGTCTCGGCTTTGTCTTCATCCTGTCCCCAACAGTTATTGGGCACACAATCGGCTTCACCAAGATATTTGGGCAAGTAGGTAGCATAACGAGTGAGGAAGAACGAACCGCCTGCTTGATAATATGCTTTCAGTGCATCGGCTGCGGCAATGGCTTCCACTGCATTGTTCTTGAACTGCCCATCGCCATCAATGCCACCATCTTTGTGAAGATGCCACCAGATCACTTTACATTCGCTCAGGTCAACGGCACCTGCTTTCAGGTCAGCAAAGGAAACGTAAGCGGATTTATTGACATTGCTCAATAGCCATGTCACAGCCGTTTGTTCTTCGATAGGCAGTTGTTGTTGTGTAGCGGCGAGGCCTACATAGAGCACATGCGGCGCACTCATCTCGGACACTGTAACGGTGTAGGTGAGCGATGCTGTACCATACGTTACCGTGTAGGCCACAGGCTGGCTGAAATCTTGTGCCACACCACTTGCGGGAGTCAACGTGGCTCCTTCGGTCGTGGTGATAGTCGGCGTCAAGGACTGAAGGTTGGTGCCTGCCGGTACTTGAACAGAGATCGTATGTGCTATTTGGTTGATGACGCCTATGTATTGGCCGTTAATCGTAAAACTGATAATGCGCGCTTCATCATGTTTGACGGATAAGGCATAATCGAGGAACACATCGCCGTTCGTAACTCGAAGAAGCTGTGGTGCGATTAGGTTGAGTCGGTCTCCTACCTGACGATTAGCGCTTGCTCCCTCCGAAAGGCTCAACGCGGTAATCTCCATCTCGCGCTCATCGTACACTTCCGGAATGGCTACTACTATCGTGCGGGCTTTTCTATCCACTACACCATTGTACACACTATCTAATTGAATGGACAGCACATCGCAGTCTCCGCTAATATTGAAATCTGAATTGCGCTTCTCGCAAGAGACGAAAACCAGTATTACTGATAATATATATAGTAACTTTTTCATAATCATTCGCAATTTTAACGTATCATTACCAATTACCTATGTTTTGTGTATAATGCCCATTAGATGCCGCAATCTGGCTGAACGGGATAGGCAAATATTCGTTCTTGTTCGCCGTGAAATGAGCATCGGAATAGATGGCGCAATTATCGGCCTCTTCTGCATAGTATTTATTGATGACTGTTTCTGCTTCTCCCCATCTAACGAGGTCAAAGAATCGCTCTGACTCCAAAGCCAATTCCAGACGCCGCTCCATCTTTACGCGAGCCAGCGTCTCTTCCTTACCATAGGTAGTAGGATAAGGCATAACGCGGATATGAGCACCGTAATTGACATCGTAGCCGTTCAGCATGCCTGTTTGTGCGGCGCGGACACGGAGTTGGTTAACCAAGCCTATCGCCTCAGCGAGGTCGGTTCCTAACTGCGCTAACGCCTCCGCACGCATGAGCATCACATCCGAATAACGCAGCACAATACGATTCATCGGACTGCCCCACCAAGCACCTTTAATGAGGTACTCACTATCGGGGTCCACATTATGCTTGAGGGTTACATTATAGCCATACAATCCATTCGAACGGCTCCATGTTTTGGTCTTTGCCATCATATAGTTCGTGTTGAACATGTAAGGGAATCCAGGAATACCAACCGTGAGCCATAGACGCGGATCAGCGTTGTCGGAGGAGGCATTGAAATCTTTGTTATTATAGGTGTCAATGAGCGGCAGACCGGCATCATCGGTATGGAAGGCATTGACGAGGTTTTGACTGGGCTTGTAGAAATCGCAGCCACCATCCGTTACACCAGGGATGTTCGGTACAATCAGACCGTACGACCAGTTGAGGTTACCGTTTTTTGTACCATCGTTCATCGAATATTGCATTGCCCAAAGGCTTTCTATGCCATTCTCATATTGCGGTTCGGGACGGAAATTATTATGGAAATCCGGTTCCAGACCATAACCGCCGTAGAGTGCAGGGTCGGTGTATTCCACTACTTTTTGCAGATCCTCTGCGTTGATTTCCGTTACGCTGTGCGTATTGGGGTCATCTTGACGATAAGCCTTGTAAAGATAAGTCTTTGCCAAGAGCGCCGCAGCAGACGCTTTGGTGGGACGACCCTTATCGGCTTGACTAACCGGTAACACGCGGAAAGCATAATCCAAATCGTTGATAATCACCTGCCATCCTTGGTCGTTTGTATATTCGGTGTTGCTTAATGCGAGGTAATCCTCTTGCGTCATATTACCTTTGATAACGAACGGGATATTCTTATACAATCGTTTGAGCAGAAAATGACCATAAGCGCGCAGGAAATACATTTCACCCAGGCGTTGCTCTTTCAGCTCGTAGGAATTGTCCATCTTATTGAGCGCATCAATCGCCATATTGACACGGCTGAGACAATTATAGAGCCGCACCCACATATCGTTGATATTCCAGTTCGTGGTCAAAATACCCTGTGATATCTCCAATTGGTGGAACACATCGCCATCCGAAGTGCCGTTACCACCTTTGTATGCATCATCGGAGCGCACATCGAAGTTCCACATCGAGAAAGAAGAGTTGATATCCTCCGCGGAGATGAAGATAGCGTATGCCGAGATAACTAAGTTATCTATATATTGCGGGTCGCTTACCTGCTCTTCGTCCAAGATTCCTTGCGGCACATCCTGATTGAGGAAGTTGTCGCAAGAAGCGAAGAGAACGGCGCAGAGGGTTAAGATAATATATAATTTATTCGTTTTCATAATCTTTAAACATTCACTAGTAAACATTAAACATTAGAAAGTTACTTTAGTTCCTAAAGTTACGGTCAGCGGAATGGGATAGGAGAAATTAGGATTCTCCGGGTCTACACCGGTAAAACTCTTGGAATGAATAGTGAATACATTCTGCGCTGAAACGAACCAACGCCAGTTCTGCATTTTCATTTTATCGCACGCCGATTTAGGCAGGTTATAACCTAATTGAAGATTGCGCAGTTTAAGGAATGAACCGTCTTCTATCCAGTACGTAGAGACGCGTTTCTCATTGTTATTATCGCTGAGGCTGAGGGCGGGAATATTGCTATTGGGGTTGGTATAACTCCAGGCATTCAACAGACGTGTACCCTTGTTGAGAAAACCAATATTGAGTCCCGCCCAAATATCGGTCTCTTTCTTAAGGTCTGTGATCACTTGTACCCCACCTACGCCTTGGAAGAAGACCGTCAAGTCAAACCCTTTATACTCAAAATAGAAGTTCGCACCGAACGAAACTGCCGGTACCGGCGAATAAATCCAATCTTGGTCGGCTTCAGTGATCCTTCCGTCGCCATTGAGGTCGCGGTAACGAATGCGTCCAATGTCTGCACCCTCTTGGATGGCATGGTTATCTACCTCTTCCTGGCTCTTGAAAATGCCATCCGCGATGTAACCTACTTGCGAACCGAGTGCGTGGCCTACTACTGACTTAACGCCATTACCGCCGAAAGTACCGCGGGCAGCAATAGTAGCCGGCAACTGGGTGATCGTATTATCATAGTGCGATATATTAGCAGTGATGTCGTATTTGAATCCACCTTTCGTTTGATTGCGATAACCGAGTGCCAGTTCCACACCCATGTTATCCATCGCACCAGCATTCACCCATTGTACCGCACCTTCACCCATCGCACCGATGCCATCCATCAGCACCAGAATATCCTTCGTTTGCTTGTAGAACCAATCGAACGAACCGTAGAAAGTCTGCTTGAAGAACGAAAAATCCAAACCCGCATTGGTCTGCGTCGTTGTCTCCCATTTGATGTTATCGTTTCCTATCTGGTTGCGCTTGAATCCCGAGGGTAAGGTGCTACCTCCGTTGGTTCCGGCAATGTCGTACGAAGTGCCGTAACTCTGACCACCGCTCTCGTTCACACCGTAATTGGAAACATAGATGGTGTAACGCGCGGTGGACGAGATGTCTTGATTACCGGTCTGCCCCCACGAGGCACGAATCTTCAAATCATCGAGCCACGAGTTAGCTCCTGCCATGAATTTCTCCTGACTAATACGCCAACCGGCGGAAACGGAGGGGAATGTAGCAAAGCGGTTATTCTTACCGAAGCGGCTTGAACCATCATGTCGCAGCGTTACCGAAACGAGATAACGGTTATCGTAACTATAGTTCGCTTTGCCGAAGAACGAAATGAGCGAATAACTGCCGGAAGAGCCGTAGGCTTGCGCTTTACCTACACCCGCATCGGGCCACATATAATTGGGCGTTAACACCAGATAATCTTCTTTGTAGCCGGAGAAATATTCATCTATCTGACGGTTCAATTCTGTACCCAACAAGAAGTCTGCACGGTGCTTACCGATCTCAAGGTTATAGGTAATAATCGCATTCCACATCCATTTCATCCAATGTTCCTGCTTGGCTTCTACGGCGTTGGTCGCGTTAGCCACCGTTCCTTCCGTCACGGGATAGGTGAAGATACGTTGTTTCTTTTGCGAATAATCAATACCGGCGGTAGTGCGGATGTTCAGACCCTTGTAGGGATTGATGTTGATAAACGCATTTCCGAACACACGCCAGTAGGTATAGCGGTTATCCTTATTGCGCGTTAAACGAGCTAACGGGTTTTGACGGTCTGGATAACCTCCTACCGGTCCCGCAAACTCTCCGTCCGTTGTGTAAATAGGTAACGACGGGTTGAATTGCAACACATTCTGCAGGAAGCCTTCAGGGGCAGCCACTTCACTTGTGCGACTAAGGGTGAAGTTCTCACCAATGGTTACGTAATCGCCGATAATCTTATAATCCGTATTGATACGCGCGGAGAAACGGTCGAAATCAGAGAACTTGATAATACCGTCATTCTTGAAATAACCGAGCGAGAAGAACGAAGATCCTTTCTGACTTCCGTGTGACACGGAGACATTATAATTTTGTACTACGCCCGGGCGCGTGGTAGCGCCGAACCAATCGGTATCAGCAGCCGGTACCGTTCCGGCTTCATCCAGATACTTATTCATCATGAGATGGTTCAGTACCGGATAACCGGCAGCGTTATAGCCCCAATTATAGTGGTAGCCTAACGCATTCGTGTTGGGATCCATGCCATCGTTCACATAGGCTTGCCACATCACCTGACCGAACTGCTCTGCATTGAGCACCGATAATTTATTCGTGTACGATTGTACCGCCACGGAGGCATCAAGGCTGACATTGAGTTTGCCTTCTGCACCTTTCTTGGTGGTAACGATAATCACACCGTTGGCAGCGCGTGAACCGTAGATAGAAGCCGATGCGGCATCTTTGAGCACCTGAATAGACTCTATGTCGTTAGGGTTTAATTCATGCATACCGGATTTGGTAGGTACACCATCGATGATGTAGAGTGGGTCGTTGTCATTCAAGGTTCCTACACCGCGAATACGGATAGTAGCAGCACCGGATGGATTACCGTCTGCTGTCACATTCATACCGGGAATCTTACCCTGCAGCGCTTTCATCGGGTTATTCTCCTGTTGCTTCTCCAAGTCCTTGGCACTCACCGCACTCACGGCACCCGTCAAATCAGCTTTGCGCTGGGTGGTATAACCCGTCACCACCACTTCTTCCAGCACCTCCGTGTCTTCCGCCAAACGCACTTGCAGATTGACGCCAGCCGCTAAAGTCTGTGCTTGGTAACCCACATACGAGATGGTCAACTGTGCTCCATCGGACACCGTGAGCGTAAAATGACCGTCAAAATCGGTGATAGTACCGTTTGAGGTGCCCACTTCCAATACACTGGCTCCGATAATAGCCTCACCTGTACCGTCCACTACTGTTCCGGTCGCAACCGTTTGCGCCATAGCAGCGGACGATGTCATAAGCAAGAGCATCATCATCCAGCTGGTTAGTTGTTTTTTCATACGCATTTGTTTTACGATTAAATGAATAATTTCCAATTCCGACGACAAAATTACTGCTTTTCGCGCATATAGATTAAAAAAAATGTTGCAATCTTTTGTACTTTTGTTGCAACACTTTTTTTTTACGCCTTACACCTTACATTTTACCCTTCACATCCGACGGTTTTTCACCGAAGTATTCCGTGTAGCATCGGGTGAAATAAGAGGGCGAAGTGAAGCCGGTTTTGTAGGCTATTTCGCTGACGGTCATCGTACCTTTAGTGAGCATCGCGCGCGCTTCGTGCATGCGCACGTTCCGTATAATCTCATTCGGTGAGTAATGGGTTAATTGCTTCATCTTGCGGTATAACTGTGTACGACTCATAGCCATCTTATCGGCAATCACCTCCACGCTCAGTCTCTCATCATCCAAGTTCTCACGCACAATATCGTTGAACCGTTGCACGAACTGCTCTTCTGGGGTTTGCAACTCAGTTTTCTGATGACTGACGGCAGACGACTGATTGCTCATTACTCGTTGACGGTTAGCCACGAGTGCCGCCACTTGCGCCTTCAGCACCTCTGTCTTAAACGGCTTCGACACGTACGCATCTGCACCGTGCGCGTAACCTTCCACCTGTTGCTCGTCCATCGAACGAGCGGTCAGCATCATAAACGGAATATGCGATGTCACAGGCTCTTTCTTCAACTGCTCGCATACCTTCAGACCATCGATATCCGGCATCGACAGGTCGCACAAGATAATATCCGGCACACTGATAAACGCCTTACGGATACCTGTATTACCATTTTCGGCAGTTATAACCGTGTACGTGTCGCTGAAGAGCTGCCGTAAGTACGCACGGATATCCGCATTATCATCCACCACTAACATGATCGACTTATCATCTTCGCCTTCTACCGGCGTCTCTTCTGTTGATTCGGTGCCTAATTCCGTCAAGATCTGCTCCGAGGAGATGTGCTGATAGCTGACTTTTGATGGCTGAAAGCTGACGTCTGACAACTCTCCTATCGGTAAGCAAACGGTAAACACCGTTCCTTGCCCCTCAGGATTATCCGTTACGGAGATTGTACCGCTTTGCAGCGTCACGAATGAGCGCACTAAGGCCAGACCGATGCCCGAACCCTGACTATTGGTCGCATCCAATTGGAAGAACGTGTCGAAAATGCGTTGCTTGTATTCCTCCGGCACACCCGAACCCGTGTCCGCTATCGCAAAACACACCTGCTCGCCCTCGCGCCATAATTGTACACTCACATGACCGTTTGCAGGCGTAAACTTAAACGCGTTGGCCACTAAGTTGAAAACAATACGTTCCGTTTTTTCTACGTCTAAAACGGCCTCTATTGCTTCTTCCGGTGCTTCGTATGATAAATGCACATGCCGTCTCTTAGCCAGCGGTTGAAACGCCTCTACCCATTCCTTCAGTGCCCAACCAACCTCCACGCAAGTCATCTTAGGCTTCAACATGCCGCTTTCGTACTTGCGGAAATCCAATACCTGATTGATTAGCCGCAGCAACACTTGTGCATTACGATGGGCAATAGCCACTAGCCGATGTTGCTCTTCGCCCAACGCCGTGTCTCGCTCCAACTGACCCAAAGGGTCAGCTATTAGCGTCAACGGCGTGCGGAAATCGTGACTCACATTGGTAAAGAATGTCAACTTACTACGGGTGGCTTCTTCCAACCGACTCTGTGCCTCCAGCAACTGCTCGTGCAAACGCTTGCGCTGACGGTATAAATGCCATACATAAACCAAGAAAAACAGCGTGACTACCGCCAGAATAATAATCAACCATAAGATGGTTCGTTGTTGACGGTACTCTTTGCTCAGAATATCCGTTCGCTGCTTGAGCATAGAGATGGTGCCCACTTCGTGATCCATCTCCGAGGACAAATCCAGCATAGCCTCCGCGGCACCTCGATCTACGATAATGGACGGCAAAATCGAATCTTTCGTAAAGGGTTCTCCGTTCAGTATCTGAGCTACTGTCTCGATCAATAAATCGCCGCGTGAAGGATAAGTAGCAGTACATTCAATCACCCCTTCCATAATAGCTTGCAGCCCCTCACTCGCGCCATCTACGCCCATGATACGAAGCGGGGGATAATCCAAATCGCGTGCGGCTCGTGAAGCATCAATAGCCATCCGGTCATTTTGCGCAACGATAGCATCTACATCCTTATGAACCGATAAATATGCCAGCGCCGCCTTATACGCACTCACACTGCCGTTGACGGAATTCAGCGTTACCCCCTCACCATTTATCGCTAACCCCTCTATTAATCCTTGATGGCGAAGACGAGCAGGAGTAGAACCTTCCATACCACATATTTCTAACACCAGCAAACGATGATCCGTCTCTGACTGAACTTGCTTAAGCCAAGTGCTAAACTGCACTCCTACGCCGTAGTTATCGCCGCCTATAAAAGCCGTCCACTGATCTCCTGAAACCCTTCGGTCGGCTAACACAACCGGAATGCCGGATTCGTAAGCCCTCGTCACAGCCGATTGGACCCCTTCTTCTGCACTCGGGCTAACAATCAGAGCATCCACTCCTTCGGCGATAAAACTATCTATTTGCGCGCATTGTAACGCATCATCGCCGTACGCCACACGCATACGCAACTCCATTTCCGGATGAAACAGCAACTGCCGCTCCATCTCCGCATTCATCTTTTGACGCCACGCATCATCGAAACACTGACTAAAGCCAATCGTGTACTGCGCTTCGTGCGTGGAACAAGACACTAAAAACAAACCTGTTATGCATGCAAGAAGAGTAGTGTTTCTCATGACCTTTCCCTTTTTTCGCTGCAAAATTACTACAAAAAAATGGAATAAGCAAGTATTTGACGAAAAAAATCCAAGATTTTTTGCAATAATCGTTCAAACGAAGTGAGATAAGACCACGGGTGCTTCGAGCCCTCGTAACAAAAAGGATGGCCGAATGACCATCCTTTTGTCGAGAAGAGGTGACTCGAACACCCGACCCCCACGTCCCGAACGTGGTGCGCTACCAACTGCGCTACTTCTCGGTTTTTTGACAAAAAACTCGATTATTTGCTGTCGCAAATTTTCTCGTTTTTTCAAAAAGCGGGTGCAAAGGTACTGCTTTTTTTTGACATGTGCAAATAAAAGTGCATTTTTTCGTCATTATTTTGCACTTTTTTTGCGAGAAGTGCGTTTTGCGGCACTCATTGGCTCCGATTTAGCCATTATTTCGCGGGCTTGTGCTTCGGTCATTTCAGCAACATTAATGGACTTAGTCAGACGATAATTACCTTCCGGTGTATGGATGTAAGCACCATAGCGTCCGTTCAGCACCTGGATATCGCCCCATTGATGGATAGTGGCGCTTCCTTGCTGCTTCTCTGCAATCAGTTCAAGTGCCTGTTCCATCGTAATGGATAACGGGTTGATACCACGCGGAATAGAGATGAAGGCGCCCTCATAACGCACGTAAGGGCCGTACTTGCCTTCGCCGATAACAATTGGTTTGCCTTCGTGTTCGCCCAAGGTGTACGGTAACGCGTTCTTAAAGAGATCCAGTGCATCTTTGAGGGTGATGGTGAAGACCGATTGGCCTTTTTGCAGGCTGGCAAAACGTGGTTTGTCTTGCGTCGCATCGCCGATCTGTACACAGGGACCAATCTTGCTGATTTTAGCATACACCGGCAACCCCGATTCAGGGTCATTCCCTAATAGACGCCCCTCGATTTTTCCCGATGGAATCGTAGTAATCATGGGGTGGAACTTCTTGTAGAACGCATCTACGGTCTCTATCCAATTCGCTCTTCCTTCGGCGATTCGGTCGAACTGTTGTTCCTCATGCGCGGTGAAATCATAACTGAGGATTTCAGGGAAATGTGACACCAGAAAATCATTGGTGATAAAGCCCAAGTCCGTCGGTAACAGACGCTGTGTTTCTGCGCCGTACAACTCCGTTTTCTTTTTCTCCGTTACAAGGCCGTTCTTTAGCACCAGCGTGGATGTCTCTCTCTTTGTACCGGCCACTGATCCGCGTTCTACATACTTAACTTTCTGAATGGTCTCAATGATAGTAGCATATGTAGATGGACGCCCGATACCTAATTCCTCCATGCGTTTGACGAGGGTCGCTTCGTTGAAGCGGTAAGGCGGTTTATTGTAGGTCTGAACCGCTTGTGCCTCTTGCAGACGCAGTTGTTCGCGGAGCGACATAGCCGGTAGCACGTGACGTTCTTCTTCCGCTTCGTCGGTCGATTGGACATAAACACGTGTGAAACCATCGAAAATGACGACTTCTCCGGTGGCAATGAAGCGATACGGAGTACCTGTGATACTTACTTCCACTTGCGTGCGTTCGATCTCTTCTTCCGCCATTTGTGAAGCAATGGTCCGTTTCCAAATCAGTTCGTAAAGGCGTTGCTCATCGCGGTTAGTACCGGCGTTGAGTACGTTCATATAAGTCGGACGAATGGCTTCGTGTGCCTCTTGTGCTCCTTTGGCATTTGTGTGGAACTGCCGTGTATGTACGTACTGCTCGCCGTATTGGGCAGCAATCACTTCCTTGCTGGTTGCCAACGCCAGAGAAGACAGGTTGACGGAATCCGTACGCATGTAAGTGATCCGTCCGCTTTCATAGAGCGACTGCGCTATACGCATCGTTTTAGAAACGGAGAATTTCAGCTTGCGCGCAGCTTCTTGTTGAAGCGTGGAAGTGGTGAAGGGCGGCGCCGGCATGTGCTTGGCAGGTTTGCGCTGTACATCCACTACAAAGAAACGGGATTTGGGGAGCGATTCCAAAAATGCTTGCGCATCTTTCTTATGCGAAAAACGATGGTTCAACTCGCATCTCAACACCGATGCATCACCCGGATTTATTCCGATGAAATCAGCGATAATTCGATATTGCGAGCTAGCGCGGAACGATTCTATCTCACGCTCTTTTTCGACGATCAGTCGTACGGCTACTGATTGAACACGACCGGCAGAGAGACCGGTTGTCACTTTGCGCCAAAGCACTGGAGATAATTCAAAACCCACGATGCGATCGAGCACACGGCGCGCCTGCTGTGCGTTAACAAGGTTATAGTCAATTCCCCTCGGGTTAAGAATCGCTTCCTGAATGGCAGGTTTGGTGATTTCATGAAAAACGATACGTTTAGTGTCTTTTTTGCCCAGATTGAGCACTTCCTGCAAGTGCCACGCAATCGCTTCTCCCTCACGGTCTTCATCGGAAGCTAACCAAACGGTATCCGCTTTGCCGACTTCGCGCTGAAGTTGTTCCACCAAATGTTGCTTAGTGGCGTCAATCACATAATTGGGCGTGTAACCATGTTCAAAATCAATACCCATCGAGTTCTTACCAAGCGGTTCGATGTCACGGATGTGGCCTTGACTACTCAATACATGAAAATCTGTACCTAAAAATTTCTCAATCGTCTTGGCTTTTGCCGGAGACTCAACTATCACCAAATTTTTGCTCATAATCTATATAATTAAGGTGTACCCACCAAAAAAATCGCTGCAAAAGTAGTATATTTAATTTATTTATGCAAATTTTTTTTCTTGCGCTTGCATATGTCAAAGATATTTTGTATCTTTGCACCCGATTTGAAAAAAAATAGTTGTAAATTTTTTAGCAAAAGACTTGCATGAATATTTTTTTAGTTGTATTATTAGTGCTCGCGGGCGTCGCGTTATTATTAGCGGAGATGTTCCTTTTGCCGGGGTTCGGAATTGCGGGCGTCAGTGGTTTTGGTTGCCTGGTAGGCGCCGTAGTAGTAGCTTATTGGAAGTTAGGTCTGACAGCTGGTTATATTACCTTAGGAGCCTGTGTGGTAGTATCCGCATTGGCTATTTGGGGTTTCTTGCGTAGCCGCGCGCTGGATAAGATGGCGCTGGATACACAGATAGACAGCCACGTGGAGTTGGCCAACAATAAATTAAAAGATCAAGAGGTCAAAACCAAAAAACAAAAGCCAATAGCCAAAACTAAATCATAAATCATAAATCACAAATCACAAATCATCACCATGGATCCTATTACAATTGTTTTGGTGGCGTTGCTATTTGTAGCCATCTGTATTTTCTTCTATTATGTGCCGTTCATGCTATGGATTAACGCCGTAGTGAGTGGTGTGCACATCAGTTTGGTACAACTCTTCCTGATGCGAATACGTAAGGTACCACCCTCAAAAATCGTCAATTGTATGATTGAGGCGCACAAAGCAGGTTTGGTGGAAGTGAAACGTGACGGATTAGAGGCGCACTATCTGGCCGGTGGACATATCGAGCGTGTGGTTCACGCACTCGTTTCTGCCAGCAAGGCAGGCATTGACTTGACCTTCCAGATGGCCACTGCGATAGATTTGGCAGGCCGTGATGTGTTCGAAGCAGTGCAGATGAGTGTGAATCCCAAAGTGATAGACACTCCGCCGGTTGCTGCCGTGGCGAAAGATGGTATTCAGTTGATTGCCAAAGCGCGTGTAACGGTGCGTGCGAACATTCGTCAGTTAGTCGGAGGTGCAGGAGAAGATACCATACTTGCCCGTGTAGGCGAAGGAATAGTCAGCTCAATCGGTAGCGCAGAGAGTCACAAGCAAGTGCTCGAAAACCCCGATTCCATCAGCAAATTAGTACTATCCAAAGGTCTGGATGACGGAACGGCGTTTGAGATTCTATCTATTGATATTGCCGATATAGACGTTGGTAAGAACATCGGTGCACAACTACAAATGGATCAAGCAGAGGCAGATAAGAATATCGCGCAAGCCAAAGCAGAAGAGCGTCGCGCCATGGCCATCGCCAGCGAACAAGAGATGAAGGCGAAAGCACAAGAAGCGCGTGCCAAAGTGATTGAAGCAGAAGCATTAGTGCCGCAGGCAATGGCAGAAGCCTTCCGGAATGGTAACCTCGGCATCATGGATTATTACCGCATGCAGAATATCCAAGCCGATACCGCCATGCGAGAGAACATCGCCGGCGCACCGGAAAAGAAAAATAAAAAATAATCAGAAGGCTTAATTCTGAATGCTGAATGAAAATAGCACTTTTACAATATCCGATTGAGTGGGCAAACCCCCAAGCCAATGTGGGCTTGCTCAACGAACGCTTAGCCGCTATAGCGGGACAAGTGGATATTGCTGTAGTGCCGGAGATGTTCAGTACAGGTTTTTGTCCGGATCGACCGGGATTAGCAGAAGAATGGGGGAAAGGTGAAGTGTATAACGCCTTGCAACGAATGGCGGACACCTATCAGATGGCGATTGTGGGGTCGATGATGGCAACCGAGAAAGGCAAACTATACAACCGAGGGTTCATGTTCCGGCCCAACGACACGCCCTTCCACTACGACAAACACCATCTGTACAAAAGCGGCGGAGAAGCGGAGTTCTTCACGCCCGGCAATAACCGTCCGATATGGGAGTTCCGAGGCGTGAAGATACGATTGGCGATCTGTTATGACTTGCGTTTCCCTGTATGGCTACGCCAGGACAAGCATAATCTGTACGATCTCCTGATCTGTATAGCATGCTGGCCATCCATTCGTATTCAGTACTGGGATGTCTTATTACCTGCCCGCGGAGCGGAGAACCATTGTTACGCCATCGGGGTGAATATGGTTGGAACAGACGGTGCACAAATGGATTATAATGGTCATTCAGCCGCGTATGACACTTGGCTACATAACGTAGCAAGCTTTGAGGATTATGAATCAGCCACACGTATCGTGGATTTATCCATCGCCAAATTGCGACATTTCCGCGAAGTGCTACCCCAATGGCAAGAAGGAGATGAATATAAATTGGAAAATACGACAGTTAACGCCTGAGGAACAAGTAGCCGCAGAGCGTTTGAGTAACGAACTGGAAATCGGTCCGGTAGCCGGTCGTATTTTAGCCGGTCGAGGTATTCGTACTGCCGCAGAAGCGCGTGCGTACATTCGCCCCACGTTGGATAGTTTGCACGACCCCTTCCTTATGCGTGATATGGGAGCAGCAGTGGACCGTTTGGAGCGAGCTATCGATGCCAACGAACGGATCATGGTTTATGGGGATTATGATGTGGACGGTACTACTGCTGTGGCGCTGATGTATTCATTCCTCAAAACACAAACAACGAACCTTGTTTATTACATTCCGGATCGTTACACCGAGGGATACGGTATCTCTACAAAAGGCATCGACACCGCCAAAGACAAAGGGTGCACCTTGGTGATTGCGCTAGATTGCGGTATCAAAGCAGTGGATAAGATTGACTATGCCAATAGCCTAGGCATCGATTTCATCATCTGTGACCACCACACCCCGGGTGACCGTATTCCCGATGCCGTGGCAGTGCTGAATATGAAACGCGCCGATTGTATGTACCCCTTCAAAGAACTGAGCGGCTGCGGAGTAGGATTCAAGTTAGTGCAAGCCTATGCCCAACGCCGAGGCATTGATAAACAAGAGGTGTACCGACTCTTACCGCTCTTGGCTATGTCTATCGCCAGTGACATCGTACCGGTGACGGGAGAGAACAGAGTATTGGCGTTCTATGGTTTGCGAGCGCTCAATGCCCAACCTTCCGTGGGTGTAAAAGCCATCATGCAAGTGGCGGGTATAGAGGGCAAAAAAGTGACTATAAGCGATTTGGTCTTTAAGTTTGGTCCGCGGATCAATGCCGCCGGTCGTATCAAGAGTGGCGCTGAGGCGGTGCGATTGCTCATTACGGATGATGAAGAGGCGGCAATGCAGTTTGCAGAAGACATCAATACCTATAACCAGGATCGACGCGATTATGATAGCCGTACTACCGACGAAGCCTTGGAGCAGTTGGCCACGGACCCGATGAATGCGGACCGACATACAACCGTTGTGTTCTCGCCCGACTGGCACAAAGGGGTAGTGGGTATAGCCGCGAGTCGATTGACGGAGACCTATTACCGTCCTACCATTGTGTTGACAGCCGGAGAGGATGATATTATCAGTGGTAGCGCACGTTCGGTAAGCGATTTTGATATATACACGGCCATTGACTCTTGCCGCGATTTGTTGACCAACTTCGGAGGACATAAGTTCGCGGCAGGTTTGAGCATGCATCGCAAAGACTTGCCGGAGTTCAAACAGCGTTTTGAAGCCTATGTGGCTGCTCATATAACGCCCGAACAACAAGTACCGACGCTCGAAGTGGAAGCCGAAGTGGAACTGAGCGATTTGAATTGGAAATTGTATAAGATTCTGCAGTGTTTAGAACCGTTTGGACCCGGAAACGAACGACCACTCTTCCTCTGCCGCGGACTAATCAATAACCGTAACACCCGTGCGGTAAGCGACGGCAAACATCTGCATTTGGATGTAACCGATAGGATAGTGGCAATGGATGGAATTGCGTTCGGACAAGGAGACAAAGCACTCCCCCTGCAAAACGGACAAAGCGTCGATGTGTGCTTCTATCTGGATGAGAACACCTACCGCGGCAGAACAACCCTCCAAATGAACGCCCAAGACATCCGTTTGAATTAGAAATTTCATTGTATTAGTGAACGCTAATTATGTACCAGTTTGAAGTTGAAAATCCGTATAACGGAATCAAGAAAGTAATCACAGTGCCGGAGGAGATGAGTATTGAGGATTTCACGCGGGAATTGCGGTGTGAAACGGGATTGGAGTACACCGTAGGTGCGCAATACCACATGATCATCGACCAACAAAACCGCGTCTTCATGCTTGATGACTCCATCGCCACCCATGTGGATATGCTCTGGGAGGGAGGAGATATCCCCGATGATCCAGAGAAAAAAGCCTACTACCGCGAAGACTTCTACTACCCCGAGAGCCAATACACGCTCAAGGACCTTTTCCCTGAAATAGGTGCAAATATCCTCTATGGCCAGGATTACGACAAAGTTTATTGCAAGTTGATAGATGTGATAGACGACGAAGAAAATTCATAAATATTCTTCTTTTATTTGCATATATGCAAAAAAAGTTGTACCTTTGCACTCGCATTGGGTAGCGAATCATAAATCGTAAAAATACATATGTTTTCAGAACGAGACACCAAAGGGCCAACCTTTCGCAAGGGGGCGATTGAAGTAGTTTGCGGATCGATGTTCAGCGGCAAGACCGAAGAACTTATCCGTCGTATGAAACGCGCTAAGTTCGCTAAATTGCGGGTAGAGATTTTCAAACCCGCCATCGATGTGCGCTATAGCGAAGAAGATGTGGTTAGTCACGACCGTACGGTCATTCAATCCACACCGGTGGAAAATAGCCAAACAATCCTTCTGCTGGCGAACGATATTGATGTGGTGGGCATTGACGAGGCGCAGTTCTTCGATATGGGTATCGTGGATGTGTGCCAACAGTTGGCTAACCGAGGTATTCGTGTTATTGCCGGTGGACTCGATATGGATTACCGTGGCGTGCCCTTTGGACCTATGCCGGCATTGATGGCGATTGCAGATGATGTGTACAAAGCGCATGCTATCTGCGTTCATTGTGGTGATTTGGCGTATGTGAGCCATCGTCTTGTTCAGAGCGATAAGCGTGTTTTATTGGGCGAAACAGAGAGTTATGAACCGCTTTGCCGCGCTTGTTACAACAAAGCGATTGCCGCAGAGCAATCATAGATTATACATTAAACATCATACATCATACATCATACATCATACATTATATCGATGTCATATTACCCTTAGCCATCCGGGATTGCTATACGTATAGCGTTCCGGATGATTTGGCTTTACCACCTGTAGGTAGTCGAGTGGTAGTGCCGCTGATGAAAAAAGAAGTGCGGGGCGTTGTATTACGCCAACATGTAGAACCAATAGATGCCGCTTTGCAGGCTAAGATTCGTCCGATTTCATCGATTATATCCGATGCACCGATTGTACCGCGTGAGCAGTTGGCGTTATGGCAATGGATGAGTGCTTATTACATGTGCACCTTAGGCGAAGTGATGAGTGCCGCATTGCCGGTAGGCGTGGATAAACGATTATTGAGCCCCCCTAAGCGTCGACGCACGCATATAACACCCTATACGGGGGAGATTGTACCACACCATCCGCTTAGCCTTGCGCAAACGAATTGTGTCGATTCCATCGAGCAAAATTGGCAGGAAGGAAAGTCTATAGTGCTTCTGCACGGAGTGACAGGAAGCGGGAAGACCGATATTTATATTCATCTGATTGAGAAACAACTGCAGCAATGTAAGAATGCGCTTTATTTAGTACCGGAGATAGCCCTTACGACCCAACTAACCAGCCGCTTACAGCGTATTTTCGGAGACCGATTGATTGTTTATCATAGCCGTTTCACCGATGCCGAACGCGAGGAACGCTACAAACAAATCACCAATCACCAATCACCAATTACCAATTCCCAATCACCAACAACCAATAACTTTGTGGCCATTGGAGCGAGAAGTGCTGTCTTTTTGCCGATTCCTAACTTAGGTTTAGTGATTGTAGATGAGGAGCATGATCCCAGTTATAAGCAGACCGAACCGGCTCCTCGCTATCATGCGCGTGCGGCAGCTATTGTGTTGGCAAAAGAACATGGAGCGAAAGTACTATTAGGAACGGCTACGCCTTCGATGGAATCGTACTATTTGGCACAAAAAGGGGTCTATGGATTCGTCTCGCTTACTGAGCGGTTTGGAGGATTGGAATTGCCGCAGATTACTACTATTGACTTGCAACAGCAGTACACACGCAAAGAGATGGAAGGCCATTTTAGCGATCCGCTCATAGTTACTATTCGGCAGTGTTTGGCGGATCATAAGCAGGTTATTTTGTTTCAGAACAGACGTGGATATGCCCCCCAGTTGCTATGTACCTCTTGTGGTCAGCCACCTCGATGTGTGCAATGCGATGTGCCCTTAACGCTGCATAAACAAGCCAATGAGCTGCGATGCCACTATTGCGGTTATAAGATGCCTATCCCTCCTGTTTGTCCGGAGTGCGGTGGTGAATGGAAGGTGGTTGGTTTTGGAACGGAGCGGATAGAAGATGAGATACAAACGCTTTTTCCTCAAGCGCGCGTTTTGCGTATGGATTTGGATACCACACGCAGCAAAACAGCCTATCAAGATATCATCAATGCCTTCTCTCGGCACGAGTGTGATATTTTAGTGGGTACACAGATGGTGACCAAAGGGTTGGACTTTGCAGAAGTACGGTTAGTAGCGGTGCTCAATGCTGATCCGCTTTTCAATCAACCGGATTTTCGGGCGTATGAGAGGGCTTATCAGATGTTGGAACAAGTGGCAGGTCGAGCCGGCCGCAAAGGGCAGCAGGGACAAGTGATGATACAAACATTCAATCCGACTAATCCGGTTTTGGAGTTTGTGCGTAAGCACGATTATGAAGGGCTTTATAAACAGCAGATCAAAGAGCGGGAAATGTTCCATTATCCTCCATTTCATCGGCTGATTCGGGTTGAACTGCGTCACCATGATCGCAGACGTGTGGAGCAAGCTACTGAACTGCTGCAGCAACGACTGAACCGTATATTCGGATCGCGCGTGTCTGCTGTTATTGTGCCCAGTGTGGAGCGCGTACAAGCGTATTATATCCGCTGCTTGACACTTCGGATGGAGCAAGGCGTGTCGTTGACGGAAGCAAAGAAGCGATTGCGAGAGGCGATCACGTATGTGGCAACTATGAAAGCGAATACAAACATAAAAATTATTATAGATGTCGATTCCTGAAAACAAACGCCGTGTGGCGTACATTAATGAGCAGATTGAGAACGGTAAAGCCGCTCAGTTAGTAGCAGAAGGTGAGGCGTATCATGAAGAGCAACTCACGCGCATTGCGCAAGATATATGTTCGCGCGCCGGCGTGCGCGTGGTGTTGATAGCCGGACCTTCCTCCAGTGGCAAAACCAGCACTTCTATTCGGCTGTGCTTGGCACTTCTGGAACAAGGCAAACAACCGGTTTCCTTGTCGTTGGATAATTGGTTTTTAAGTAGCGATAAAGCACCGGTGGATGAGGATGGAAACAAAGATTACGAAAGTGTCTATGCGTTGGACTTGGCGCAATTAGATGACGATTTAGACGGATTATTGGCAGGAGAAGAGGTAGAATTGCCGACCTTCAATTTCAAGACAGGTCAACGTGAGTACAACGGTGATCGATTGCAATTGACGGAAAATAATATCTTGGTGGTAGAAGGTATTCACGCCTTGAATCCGATTTTATTCACCTACGATGATGATGGTCCGGCGTTTGAGGCGAGTACGTTCTATAAGATCTATGCAGCTCCAATGAGTCCCGTCACCTTAGATGGCGAAAAATGGATACCTACCTCTACACATCGTTTGTTGCGTCGGATGAGCCGCGATCTGCGTACGCGCGGCAAGTCGCCTCAAACCACTATTGCACAATGGCAATCGGTGCGTGATGGCGAGGCGAAATGGATCGAACCGTTCCATGCCGAAGCCGATGCGCAGTTCGATACCAGTATGACGTATGAGATACCGGCTATTCGAAGTTGTGTGGAAACGGCCTTGCAAAGTGTTCCGGCGGCATCGGCGGAATATGAGGTGGCCGAGCGATTGCTGTATTACCTCAGTTTCTTCGAGTCCTTAGATGCCTCGTATGTGCCAAGAACTTCTATTTTGAGGGAGTTTATAGGCGGTTCACAGTTCAATGTGGGCTAATTTTGCGCTTTTTTGCAAAAAAATGCAAAAATATTTGGTCATGTCAAAATTTTGTTGTACCTTTGCACCCGCTTTTCGCTCGAAAGGGCAAAAGAAGGCGGGATAGCTCAGCTGGTTAGAGCGCATGATTCATAATCATGAGGTCCCCAGTTCAATCCTGGGTCCCGCTACCAAAGAGAGACGCAATTTTGCGTCTCTCTTTTCTCTAAACTCTCATCTCTAAACTCTCTCTCACCCTACTGCAGAGCCATTTTTTACCGGTGCAGAGACGGTAGTAACAACTAATTTGCCATCGGCATTAACGGCTGAGAGGATCATTCCTTGCGATTCGACGCCCATCATCTTACGCGGCGGGAAGTTAGCAATATAAAGTACTTGTTTGCCAACTAATACCGAAGGATCTGGATAAGACTGTGCAATACCGCTCAGGATCGTTCGTCCGCCCATACCATCGTCCAGTTTGAATTGCAGCAGACGATCGGATTTCTTGACGGGTGTGCATTCCAAAACGGTTGCAACGCGGATGTCTGTTTTGTCGAATTCATCGATGGTTGTAGCCGCCTTTATAGGCTCGGGGCGCCAGTTCTTAAGCGCTTCAGCTTTAGCGGCCGCTTCGTTCTCTGCTTTGATACGCGCGAGTTTATCTAATTGTGCTTGAATAGCGGCGTCTTCAATCTTTTCGAAGAGCAGCGATACTTCGCCCAAAGCTTCGCCCGTATGCAACAAGTCGATGCGTCCCAAATCGCCCCAACCGATAGCGCTGTTCAAGCGTAACATCGACCTTAATTTCTTCGATGAAAACGGCAGGAAAGGCTCAAAAGCGATGGCTAAGTTAGCGGCTATTTGTAGCGCTATATGGAGTGCGGTAGCAGTACGATTCATATCCGTTTTGGCAAGTTTCCAAGGTTCAGTATCCGCCAAATACTTATTACCGATACGCGCGAGGTTCATGGCTTCTTTCTGCGCATCACGGAAACGGAAGGACTCAATCAGTTGCTCCAATGTGGCTTTGACGTTCTTGAATTCTTCGATCGTCTCTTTGTCATAATCCGTTAACTCACCGCAAACAGGCACTTTGCCTTCGAAATATTTTCCCGTCAAAACCAGGGCTCTATTGACGAAATTGCCGTAAATAGCTACAAGTTCGTTGTTATTACGTGCCTGAAAATCTGCCCACGTGAAGTCGTTATCCTTGGTCTCCGGTGCATTGGCGGTGAGCACATAACGGAGTGTGTCTTGTTTGCCCGGAAAATCCTCCAAGTACTCGTTCAGCCAAACCGCCCAGTTACGCGAAGTGGATATCTTGTCGCCCTCGAGGTTCAAGAACTCATTCGATGGCACATTATCCGGCAGGTTATAACCTTGCGCTTTGAGCATAGCAGGGAAGACGATACAATGGAAGACGATGTTATCTTTTCCGATGAAATGGATCATTCTTGTATCTTCTTGCTTCCACCATTTCTCCCATGGACCGTATTTGTCAGGCTGTGCATCGCATAGTTCTTTGGTATTGGAGATATAACCTATTGGAGCATCGAACCACACATAGAGCACTTTGCCTTCTGCGCCTTCTACCGGCACAGGAATACCCCAATCGAGGTCGCGCGTTACCGCACGCGGTTTGAGTCCACCATCTAACCAAGACTTACATTGCCCATAGACGTTCGGTCGCCACTCTTTATGTTGGTTCAAGATCCAATCTTCCAACCATGCTTGGTATTGGTCCAACGGCAAGTACCAGTGTTTGGTTTCTTTCTTGGCCAGCGGGTTACCCGTTTCGGCGTTGTAGGGATTGATCAATTCATCTGGCGAAAGAGTTGCACCGCATTTCTCGCATTGATCGCCGTAGGCTCCTAAGGAATGGCATCGCGGACACTCGCCGCGGATGTTTCGGTCGGTGAGGAAATGTCCGGTCTCAGGGTCATAGAACTGCTCGGATGTCTCCTCTGTAAACTGTCCAGCGTCGTACATTTTGCGGAAATAATCGGCTGCAAACTGATGATGAATAGCCGAAGTGGTACGCGAATAAATATCAAAAGAGATCCCGAAATCGGCGAACGAACGTTTGATCAGTTCGTGGTATCGATCCACCACCTGTTGGGTGGTTATTCCTTCTTTACGAGCGCGGATGGTGACAGGCACACCGTGTTCGTCGCTTCCGCAAACGAATAGCGATTCTTGCCCTTTTAGACGCAAGTAACGTGCGTAGATGTCAGCCGGTACATACACCCCGGCGAGGTGTCCGATATGCACAGGACCGTTGGCGTACGGCAGTGCGGCGGTGATTAAAGTGCGATTAAAAGCCATATGTTGTAGTATTTAGTTACAATGTTAATTTTCCAGATTAGTAGCGGATTGCAGGATAAGGAATAGCTCATCCGCTGTCACTTCGCGTATTTTGCCTTCTTTCGCCACGGAGATACGACCTGTTTCTTCGGAAACGACGATACAAGTGGCGTCTGTTTTTTCTACCAAACCCAGCGCAGCGCGGTGACGCAGACCATAATGTTGCGGAATAGTCTGGTCTTTGCTGACGGGAAGAATGCAGGCTGCGCCTAACATTTTTGCATCGCGGATGACCAAAGCGCCATCATGGAGAGGGGTGTTTTTGAAGAAGATATTCTCAATCAGACGCGCCGAAACGATGGCGTCGAGGCGTTCGCCGGTGTCCACAATCTCTTTCAAGTTGCCTTCTCCTGCCAGAACGATGAGTGCACCGGTTTTAGTGGAAGCCATATGCCGGCAAGCTTGTGTTATTTCCAGGATCTGCTGACGCGAGGCGGCTTCGTCTGCGGGATTGAGTCGGCGGAAGAGTTTCCACGAAGAGAACCGTGCGCCTAAGCGATAGAAGAAAGTGCGGATCTCTTCTTGGAAAATAACGATTAAGGCGATGGCACCGACTGAAATGATACGATCGAAGAGTGCGCCTGTTAAGTCCAATTGGAAGACAAAACTAACGAGGAACCAAACAATTAAGAATGCCAAAATACCCCAGAAAAGGTTCGTGGCACCTGTGCGGCGAAGTAACCGGTAGGTTTCATACAAGATAAAAGCTACCAGCAAAATGTCTATAAAGTCCTTAAATCCGAATGAAAAGGCTACTAATTGCATAAAATCCTATTAACCTATTAACTTATTAACGTTTTAACAATTTAACGTCTCATAGAGACGGATTGTTTGTTTCGTTTCTCTGACGTCATGCGTTCGGAGGATGGCGGCTCCGTGGCATAGGGCATAAAACTGCAGTACTTGTGTAGCGCTGAGGCTGGTCTCCGGCGTTAAGCCTAAAGGCTTATAAATCATCGATTTGCGGCTTAGTCCTACCAAAACGGGGTGTCCGTAGGATGACAATCGGTCTAATTGGCGCAAGCAGGCATAATCGGCTTCCACGCTTCCGATAAAGCCTAATCCCGGGTCGAGGATGAGCGATAAGTCGTGCATCTCCGGTCTCTTGGAAGGCAAGTCCAAGTCTCCGCGTAGCGTCCATACATAAGGCACATCAAAAGCCCGCACGACCGCATTCATCTCCTCGCTGCCTCCGGAAACATCGTTGATGATCATCGGTCCGAACTGCTCTAAGGCGCGTTGGGCGATAACAGGCCTAAACGTGTCCAGCGACAGTTGTGCGGATGGAAACGCCTCTTTGATAGCCTCCAAAGCCGGAGCCACACGTCGCCATTCGGTCTCTTCGCTTACCGGTTCGCTACCCGGACGTGTGGAACAACCGCCGATGTCTAATAGTTCTGCTCCATCCGCCAACGCCTCACGTGCCCAATCGACCACAACGGACCGATTAACAGACTCTTCTCCACCCGCCGACATCAACCGTGAACCGGCATAAAAACTATCCGGCGTCACATTCCCTATCGCCATAATCTGCGCTTTCACGCTGCAAAATTACTACAAAAATTCCGAATACGCAAAAAAAAGTAATAAAAATTTGCGTGTTTGAGAAAAAAATACTATCTTTGCAGGCTGAATTATGTACGCATACAAATAAATTTCAAAAAATATGAAGAACGTATTTAAGTATTTCTTGATTGTTTCGGTGGCTGTGAGCGCTACATCGTGCTTCAACCAACGCGAGTTGAACACACGCGTCAGCAACACCACCGGCTGGAACTATTTTGACCAAAAGACCACTAATTTCCAGGCTCATGAAGGAGTGGGTAATGTGAATCCTGTGGGTATGATTCCAATTCAAGGTGGTTCGTTCACCGTAGGAGAGAAAGATGAGTTCATCACCGCTCCGCGTAATAACGAGACCCGTACGCTGACCGTTAGTTCCTTCTATATGGACAAGTACGAGATCTCGAACATCAACTGGAATGAGTACTTGCATTGGCTGGAGGTAGTCTTCGGTGGCGTAGCTCCGGAGTTGGTGGATCAAGCGCGTCCGGACAAAACGGTTTGGCGCAGCGACTTGGCGTACAATGATCCGTATGAGCAGAATTATTTTGACCATCCGGCCTTCTCTTTCTATCCGGTAGTGGGTATCACATGGCAGCAAGCGATGGCGTATTGCCAGTGGCGTACCGACCGTGTGAATGAGATGGCGTTGATTAACGCCGGCCTGATTGAGGTGCCTGCTTTCGCTGAGTTGGAACCAACGGATGATGAGGCTAAGAAAGCGGAGTGGGAGCAACGGACAGGATTCCAGATGGAAGCTTTCCAGCAACCCAGTCCGGAGGATCCGAATCAACAAGTGACTTGGTATAGACCGAGTTACGAGTGGATTCGCGATCATTTTGTGTTCAATACCGAGAAGTATCTCTTGGACGAAGATTATGTGCCGGCTTTTGGCCGCAATGCCAAGCGTGATACGTACGGTCGTCAGCATAAAGTATCGCGTGCGGACGGTTTGTTCGTTACCGGTTATCGTCTGCCGACCGAGGCAGAGTGGGAGTTTGCAGCTTATGCACCGGTGGCAGGGCCTGATGGTTTGACCGTAGAAGGTAAGGTTTATCCGTGGTCGGGTTATCATCCGCGTGAGGCGTCTAAGAAGAACAACGGTCAGATGCAAGCGAACTTCGTTCGTGGTCGTGGCGATATGATGGGTGTGAGTGGAGCGCTTAACGACGGACATGTCATCACAGCACCGGTGGATGCTTATGCGCCGAATGATTTCGGATTGTATAACATGGCCGGAAACGTCAACGAATGGGTAATGGATGTGTATCGCGAGACCACTTATCAGGATGCTTCGGAGTATAACTCTTATCGCGGTAATGTATATAGCCATGTGGTCCGCGGTGAGGATGGTAAAGTGCAGATTGACTCGCTCGGTCGCGTGCAGATCTCTTGGGGCAAAGATGCGGACAAGCGTGACGTGCTGGATGGTGATTTTGCCAGCATTATTGACACCGATTATCCGCTGGATACCATAGGCGTACGCAATCTGACGGAGATTAAATACGACCCAACCGATATTCTCGCTCCGCGTGTATCGAAGAAGAGCCGCGTGTACAAAGGTGGTTCGTGGGCTGACCGCATTTATTGGCTCAATCCGTCTAACCGTCGTTACATGGATGAGGATAAGGCTTCGTCAACAGTTGGTTTCCGCTGCGCTATGTCCACGCTTGGCGATCAGATCCAAGGTACACAAGTACGGAAATAAAATCGTAAATCGTAAATCGTCAAATCGTAAATTATATGAATTTTCCTTCTAACATTAAATACACCCGCGAACATGAATGGATTCGCGTGGAGGGTAATGAAGCGTTTGTAGGTATTACCGATTATGCTCAATCGGAGTTAGGCGAGATCGTTTTTGTGGACGTTCCTACAGTAGGCGAGACCGTTGGCCAAGGCGAAGTGTTTGGTTCCATCGAAGCGGTTAAGACCGTGAGTGACCTGAATATGCCGGCAACGGGTGAGGTGCTCGAATTGAACGAAGAACTCGACGCACAGCCGGAATTGGTTAATAATGATCCGTACGGCAAGGGTTGGATTATCCGCGTAGCGCTGAGCGATGTAGCAGAGTTGGATAATCTGCTTGACGCTGAGGCTTATCAAGCACTCCTTAAATAATACGTACGTGCGCACGCGTGCCTTCCGTATAGAGGATTTCCCGCGTGCGCGTGTATGCACTACCATATTAGATTTGTCCGAAAGGACCTTTAAAACTATATTTGTCCGAAAGGACCCTTAAACAAAATACATAGAAACATTGCGAGAATTATTTTCTTTTATTATGTTTCCCCAGTGCCCAGCCTCACGGCGCTAAACCGAGGCAAATGACCCTTGACGTATTGAATTTACCGCAAAAAAAGTGCATAAAATGCATTTTATGTCCGAAAAACTTGCATATGTCGAAAAAATATTGTACTTTTGCACTGCAAAAGTTAAAACAACCCGAAGAAAGGATAATTATGGAAGCAGTAAGACAAGTATATCTTTCTATTCCGAAGAGTGACTACCATTTTGTCAGCACCTTATCTCGTAAGATGGGATGGACGATACATCGTGAGCGTAAATGTGGTTTGGAGCGTGCTATTGATGATGTGCGTGCAGGTCGCGTATATCAAGCAGAAAGTGTAGATGACTTAATGGCACAATTGGAAGCAATTAGATACTCCGGACAGTTCAAACGCTCCTATAAGTTATGTAAGAAGCGCGGATATGATATGTCGAAATTAGAGACAGTTATCCGCCTTTTGAGCGAAAATGGTGAACTTCCTGAAATATACCAACCTCACAAATTAGTTGGTAGGCGTTGGGCTGGATATTGAGAATGCCATATTGAGTCTAATTGGCTTCTCGTATGGGATCAAAATGACACGGAACTTGTGCTATTATTAATGGACACAGGTACTCACTCAGATTTATTTTAAATAACACAAAATACTTTTAAAGCGGTAAATTCAATAGCGAGTTTACCGCTTTTTTGTTGTGCGGTGGATTCGATTAGTCCAAAAAGACCGACAAAGGATCAAAAAAATAAAGAGAGAAAAAAGCGGAACTGGTCCGACCGAGGCATCTAATAAACTAAGAACGCCGAAACACCAGTCAACTACGACGGTCGAACGACGGTCGAACGACAGTCGAACGACAGTCAAAGCCAATGTCACAAGTACGTCGAACCAAGAAAAGAATAAGAAAAAGACTAAAATTCAGAATAAAACATGGAATGTGCGTTAGCATCATATAATCAGGTACTTCTGCAGATTGCTATTTTATTGGGAATAGTGTGTGCTATTGTAGTTATGACCACGATTACCATCAAGTATATTCGTAAGGCTTTACGCAAAGTGCAAGCCACTTATGCACAAAATGAGGCAGATGCTAAAAAAGGGAAAAAGACTAAGACGCCTAATTATGTAATCATTTCATTAGTTACAGCAGCAATCATAGCATGTGTGTTTATTGTGTTTGTTATTGTCGCTAACAAAGAGTGGGGGTTTGCTCTTTCATCCAATAATGTAGTCTTAACGTTTGTTGGTATACTGGCAACATTTATTGTGATTACTAATTATGCGCAAGTCTCTGACATCAAACACGAGGTTGATAGTAAATTATTACAACTACAACGAGAACACGATTCCTTTGTTCGGAAGGTAATGAAAGAGTTAAAGAAGAATAAGAATAATAGAAAAAATAAGGAAAAGGAAAATGGTTAGTTTTGATTCATTAGCGGATAGTTTGAAGTTTTCCTTCATTTGTCCTCATTGCCACCAAAAGACATCATTTTATTTGATGCATCTCCCATCTCCGGATTGGTCGGGAGACACGGCTGCAAGTACAGAAAATTATGACGATGTGGACTTTTGCTGTGACCATTGCGGGCATGATTATTCAGCGGATATATTTGTCAATATGTACGAGGGGAACTTAGTAGTAACAGATTCTGATACTCAAAAAGAAATTGAAAACGTGGAGATAAAAGAGAAGTATGTTGATGAAGGGGAGTACGAAGCAGCATATGCATAAATACAACTATTCAACAATAAATCATTGAAATAAATATAATACAAATATGAAAAACTTTAACTTTAATCAACTCCTAATGAGTTATAATGAAAAACAAACACCGCATAGATTTGGACGCTATACGGCGATGTTGCTGATGGTTCTCTCCCTCAGTGTGGGACAGATGTGGGCGTATAATGAGTATAACAAGAAGTATTTGTATATCAATGCAACAAATTGTTCTTGGTACACGACTGATGATTGTAAGCCAACTCTTGACATTTTTGACGATTATGACCACAATACTTGGAAGGCTTATCAAGAGACGCCAACTGGTACAATAACCTCGGGCGTTTGGTATTATGATCTATCTTCTTTTTACACGTATTATCTGTATTCTCGTGCATTTGGAACAAAACGCCATGTTGGGTCATACTGGAGTGACGAACTATACGTTGGCTATATTGATCAATCTACCTATAACTGTCTATGGATCAATGATGACAACACTTCAGTATCCTTAGGATACTATGCTGTTCCGATCTCAAGTATCGCTTTAGCAGGATCGGGCGCAAATATTATTAGTGGTTCTGGTACAAGCGCAAGTCCTTATTTGGTGGCTGTCGGAAATACAATTACTTTAACGGCTACGCCTACTTATACTCCAGCCGATAACACCATGAGTTTCTGTGCCAATTTTGGTACCAGCCCAGCTTCTAATCCGACCACAGTACAAAACTCTACTACATATACCGTTTCTTCTACATCCAAAGTAGAATTGAAATGTGTGGGGCGCAACAAATATGGTGATGTTTATTCATCAGATGTAACAAGTAGTTCTGTTTATGTGCAGGGTGTCCCATCCTATACCTTGACCTATTCTGTGGGCGATGTAGCCGGTAATGATGGAAGTATTACATCAAGTCCATCAACCGCCAGCGGCTCATCTGTTCAGAGTGGCAATACCGTAACTTTGACAGCTCCCTCTGCAAAGACAGGTTATACTTGGAAAGGCTGGTATGGTAATTCGGATGGTTCGGGTGCGCAATTATGTTCTACTGCCGCCTATGCCATTACAGTTAGTGACAACACTACGGTGTACGCTTGCTATACAGAAAATGACTATACGGTAACGGTGGCTGCAAGTTCCGGAGGCTCGGTCGCAAGTACCAGTGTAACCGGACATAAAGATACGAAAGTGACGCTGCCGACGGCAACGGCTAACACCGGTTATTATTTCACAGGTTGGACCACAACAAGCGGATATGCTACTTATACAAATCAGTATAGCGCAACATCAGCACAAGTGAACGGCCTAACTGCTGCAGCAACTGTCACAGCGAACTTTGCTCCTATTTGGACTATCGCAGGTAGTGATGAATTGGGAGAGTGGGATGCCAACACGAATACATTATGGCAAACTTATGTGGATGCCACCGTTAATTATGCATATTTCGACATCACCACTCTTGAACCTAATAAAGATTATACCTTCAAAGTTGTTCAACGCTCTCAAGGAGACTACGTGTGGTGGCGTGCAGAAACAGACGCTGAAGAAACTATCAATTACGGAAACTCCAATACTCGGTTGAATATTGTTGATAGTGACGGTGATAATTTTACAATGCACACAGCAGGAAAGGGAACATATACTTTTGATATTAATCTGGATAATAACAAGCACCCGATAAAGGTTCATTATCCGACTTCCTATACTGTAACTTTTGGTTACGGGACTGGAGGTAGTGCTGTATCTGCGACAGTGGAGGATGCCACGACAATTACCACAGGACAATATGCAGCTGAAGGTAAGGATGTTACCTTTACACAGACACCAACAACGGGTTACACCTTCAAGGGGTGGTATGATGCCTCGAGTGGAGGCTCCGCTATTTCTTCTATGACAAGCGATAATGTCTATGATGATATAGCTGCAAACATTAATGTCTATGCGCAATATACCGAGAATATGACGACAGTAACGCTGGCACATACGGGAAATGGACATATCGAAATAGGCGGAGCAACAGTCACAGAGACAACAGCCGGTGTGGCTACAACTCGTACCATTACTGCCGTTCCTGACGCAGGATATTACTTCGCAGGGTGGGTTGTTTCTGATGGTTCAGATTGTACGGTTGCAAGTACCGCAGGAAGAGATGATAACGAATCCAGTTCTACTACGCTTACCGGTTCAGGTGCTGGAACAACAGGAACAGTAACGGCTAATTTCGTAGAATGCGAGAAGATTTATTTCCGCGATATATTTGATGATGGTTCTACTGTAACACATTGGGGAGATGTATATGTGAATTTAGGTATTACATGGAATGGTTCTAATCAGGCAATAACTAATAGCACGAATGCTTCTTGGCGTGTGCATATGACGCAGATTACAGGAACGAATGTATGGTGGGCATATGTGCCACGTAATTATACAGTTAGCAGTAATAAGAATGTTGGTTTTAGCAAGGATAATCAAAATGACTTGAGCTATACATTTTATAACACAAAAGCTGCTACGCGTGGTGACTACAACAAAGCATTGAATATGTTTGTTCCTTATCACACCGCAAAGACAACCGGCAATAATAGTGTTGACTATTTCGACAATGGATATTGGATGAAGTATGATACGAAGGCAGACCAAGGAGCAGGATATTACTTGAAACAGTACAACAGCAGAAACGACTACACGCAAAAGGGAGAGTTTACTGCTAATACCGATGATGCCACCACGATC
>JAFSWF010000072.1 GCA_017444615.1 Paludibacteraceae bacterium
ACGAAGGTGCATCTCCACAAATCGCGGATGAAGCACACAATCGCCGTCAATAAAAATCAACCATTCGCAATGCGCTGCCATGATCGCTGCATTGAGGGCTTTGTTCTTGCGCCAACCTTCATCCGCTTGGGTGAGGTGTTGGGTGGGCCAACGGAAGGAATACGAATCAATAAAAGCCTTCATCGCCGGATCTTCGCCATCCTCCGAGATGAGGACTTCAACATCCTGCTCTGTCTGTTGCTCCAAGCTTCGTAGCACCGCCTTCAGCGCGGCGATGTTCCGATAAACCGATATGATGACACTGGCTTTCATGCGATTGAAATGCGTTGAACAATCTCTTCCGGCGAGATATCCATGCAGCGGTAGTCACCGAACGTACATTTTTTGTTCCCATAAATAGAGCACGGACGGCAAGGCAAGTCCTTGCGTTGGATGCAATCGCTTTCGCGCTGTCCCATACCTACAAACCCAGCCCACGGATGCGTCGCACCCCACACAGAAACAACCCTTGTTCCTACCAGCGAAGCCAAATGCATATTGGCGCTATCCATACTCAGCATCACCCGCAAACCACGCATCATCTCTAACTCTTCGCCCAGCGAATAGCGACCGGCCACACTCTCTACATTCGGATAGTTCTTAGACCAGGCTTCTAATATCTCTTGCTCCTTTGAACCCGCTCCGAATAGTACGATTCGTTCGCCTTGTTGGCTGAGCAACTCCACCACGCGCTCCATGCGTTCCAGCGGATACACTTTTCCTGTATGCGCCGCAAAAGGAGCAATGCCTATCCCTTTGCCTGCAGTAGATAGAGGAACATGGGGAGTGTCTAGAATGAATCCTAGACGTTTAAAGGTATCACAATAACGTAATATGGTGTTTTTCAGCGGTTTACGGCTGATTTTATGCGTGAGTAAAAAGCGCGAAAAACGTCCTTTTTGTATCGTTTTGACGTTGGCTCCGCGAAGACGCATAGCCCATCGTATCACCATCGAACGCCACACCCCATGCAGATCCGCCACGTAATCGTAAGTTCCCAAACCGGCTATCATCTCGCGAAGCGATTGTGTTTGGAGGTTCACACCGTGAAACCGAACATTCTTCGGCAGGCCGGCGAACAAATCCGCCATACGTTGCTGCGAAAGCATAGTTATCTCCAATTCAGGGTATTGCTCAGCCAGCGCACGTACGACCGGCACGACCATCGCTACATCCCCTAACGCAGAAAACCGTATGACAAGAAGACGCTTCATTTCTTGCTATAAAGCACCGGATTGAGGGTGGGGTCGTTGTACATTTTCATCTGTTTGTACACCTTCATGATCCGCGCACCGGAGGCATAATCGTCTAACAATTGACCAATAGAAGTTGTCATATCGCCCAACTGTTCCCGCAAAACAGCCATTTTCGCTTCGCATTTAGCATGTTGCTCCGCCGACACGTCCGTACGATCCACTTGTTCCTGCATGTGCCATAACTTGACGTGCAGAATGCTCAGTCGGTCAATCGCCCAAGCAGGACTTTCGGTATTGATACGTGCATCGGGCTGCGGCTCAATGGCATGGAAGAGTTCCCAGAAATAACTGTCAATACGTTCCACGAGGTCCGTGCGATCTTGATTACTTTGGTCAATACGACGCTTAATAGCCAGCGCTTCTACGGGGTCTATATGCGGGTCGCGAATAATATCCTCCAAATGCCACTGAACGGTGTCTATCCAGTTCTTGTGGTACAAATCATATTCAATCGTACCGGCAGGATAAGGATTAGGCATCGGAGCATCTACATGGTCCGTTTGATGATAATCGCGCACCGCCTGCGAGAAAATAGTATTGCTTAATTCAACGAAATTCATATTTACCATTGTTTGATAATTCCTTTTTTGCTGATAGTTACCATGGCACCGAAGGTGTTGCCGTACTGTGTACCGAAATCGCCGGACAGGCTGATGCCGAAATCCAAGCCCCACGCTTGTTCTACATGCTTCTTAACATCCAGCCGAATGGCGGTGTTTTCTGAATACGCAGGCGCTCTATAGCGACCGTAGTTCTGCGCAAAGCAGACCACCGCGCGGTATTGAAAACCGTAAATATCGCCTTTCACACCGGCGTAGTGTGCCCTAACGCGGTTATTGGTCAGCGAGAGTAACGGATTGCCGATAATATTGCCGTAATAACTCCAGCCTTGCTTATAAATGCTATTGCCGTAATAACCATCCGCTCCACCATAGACCACGCCGTCCTTATCATGCCATGGACCTGCTTGGTCGGTGGTATGAATGAACTCATACGTAAACCCGCTGATGAACGGCCAGTGACTTTGGGTCATGTTAACGCCCCATAGACCGTCTTTCTGATTGCGGCCGTAACACATAAAATGAATAGGACCATCTTCGCTCAAGCATTGCCAATACGCCGTCACTTTCCACTCCTTACCTTTCGCCGTCAACGCTAATTGCTGCATGCCGATATGATTGCCTTGCGCATTGATCTGATCGTTGGCCATCGAACCGCCTGAGCGAACCAAGAAAGCATTCTTCCACGCCTTAAAATCATTGCCCAAATCGCCATATTCAGATGAATAACCGCCCCATTGCGCCACGTGGTGGAACTCATAACTGACATTGACCGGCAGTTTGCCGCCGAATTGTCCTCCGATGAACTTATAGTGCAGCAAAGTACCTGTGACAACCTCGGAGTTGTCGCCTAACCAGCCATGCGTCAGTCCGCCTCGTACTTCCACGTACCCGAATAAACCCGGGATAGGAGTCCATCGGTCCAAACCAATAGAAATCCGAGGAATAGGGTGGGCGTTGCCGGAAAAAAGCAAACTGCCCGAGGTCAATTGGTCATCTCCTGGGTTGGTTCGCCACGGATGAATACCGGCGGTGATATCCACTATATACAACCGCACATGGGCGTATAGTTCGTTGAAAAATCCTGTCCCCCTAATCTCCGGCGAAGGAACAGAGCGCTGTGTACCACTAATCCGACCGGATAGCACTACGCCAAAATCATAATCGAACCATCGGTTAGGACGTGTGGCAGGTTTGATGATGCCCAACGATAGGTTTCCGCTATGCGGATGCGAGGCGATAGCGCCATCGGTGGTATGCCAAAGCAGCGATGGAGCTTGTTCGCCGCTGGAGAATAACCCGCTTACGCTGCCTACATAGAATAACGAATCGCGACGCGTGTCAGGCTCAGCCATCGGCAACGGCCACCATTCCCACGCGCCAACGGAGGCACTGCAGGCTAACAGCAATCCTATGAGCAATCGTTTAGTCATCCACGCAGTAAAGGTTTGTCAGCGGTTGCCCATTCTCATCTTCGCCTAAACCGAAATAAACGCGACCGTCAATCGTAAAAGCAATACCGTTTTCCATGCGATGAGGCATGGTGCCACACATGGTCCATTCATCTTTGTCGGGCGAATAGCGCATGAACGTGTTCATCACTTCGCCACCGGTCATATCTCCCGCAAAATTCCTTCCGCCGAAAAGGTAAATATACTCATTATTATTCGCGCACGCTGCAAATTCCCGTCCTTTGCCCGGGATAGCTTTACGACCGGTCCACGTGTCAGTCGCCAAATCAACTTCGTACCAGTCCCGCAGACTGCCGTCGTTGCAATAACCTGTGCCGTAATACGCTCGTCCGCCATGCATCACTCCTTTGCCGCCAAAACGAATACGTGGACGCTTGGGATTGTCCGTCCGAGTGGTCCACCGGTTAGAATCAGGCGAATAAACGCACACATTGCGCGAATAGACATGTCCAAAGCCATAGAGCATGTATATCTGTCGGTCTTGAACCAGTCCTACGGCTGCCACCGACTGTTTGTTGGGATATGTAGCTAAAGCTGTCCACTGGGCTGTAGAGGGATCGTACGACCACCAGTCGCGCAGACATGCACTATCCCCATAGACGCCCGTTCCGGCATACCCCAAACCTGCGTATAGAATGCCGTCGCAAGCCACCAACGAAGCGTTCACGCGTTTCTTCAACGGCGTTGCGCCTAAGTTAGTCCACGTATCAGCTGCCGCGTCATATACCCATAAATCATTCAGGTACACATTGCCTTTCTCTCGACCGGCGAACACATAGGCCTTGCCGTCCAATACCGCCACGCAGGCACTCGCGCGTCCCTTACCCGGCAGAGAAGCACACTCCCGCACAGACACCGTGATCTCTGGTGTAGGTTGACAGGCACTTAGCGCCAGCAAGGCACCTATAAAAAGAATATTTCTAAATAATTTCGTCATAACGTCATGCCGTCATGTCGTCATTACAACTCTTAATTCTCCACCTTCGTCTTCCGTTTCAACTCAAAATCGCGACCGAGATAGTTCTGCCTAACTATGGGGTTAGCGGCCAGTTCTTCCGGTGTGCCGTGGAAAAGGATCTTACCCTCAAACAGCAGGTACGCGCGGTCAGTAATCATCAGCGTCTCATCCACGTTATGGTCGGTAATCAGAATGCCGATGTTCTTATCTTTGAGTCGCCATACAACGTCTTGAATCTCCTGCACGGCAATAGGGTCCACGCCTGCAAAAGGCTCGTCTAACATAACGAATTTCGGCTCTATCGCCAAACACCGCGCTATCTCTGTGCGCCTACGCTCACCGCCGCTCAAACGGTCGCCTAGGTTATGGCGCACATGCTCGAGGTTGAACTCTTTGATCAGTTGTTCCAGTTTCTCCGCCTGATACGCTTTGTCAAACTTCGTCAACTCCAATACCGAACGGATATTATCTTCTACGGACATCTTACGGAACACGCTCGCCTCTTGCGGCAGGTAACCGATACCCATTTGTGCACGACGGTACATAGGCAAACCGGTGATGTCTTGGTCGTTAAGGAAAATCTTGCCTTTATTAGCCGCCACCAGACCGGTTGTCATGTAGAACGTGGTTGTTTTGCCGGCTCCGTTTGGTCCTAACAAACCCACTATCTCGCCTTGTTCCAGTTCGATAGACACATCATCCACTACGGTCCTCTTCCCGTATTTCTTTACCAGATGTTCAGTTCTCAGCTTGTCCATACAATACTAGTTATCTAGTTTGCTAGTCATCTAGTCGACTAGTTCAACTTCCACTGGGCAATGGTCACTATGCACCGCGTCCGTTAAAATCTTTGCGTCCTTCAAACGTCCCCTTAGCGGTTCGCTCACCCAATGATAATCGATGCGCCAACCTACATTGCGGGCACGTGCACCGGCACGCCAACTCCACCAACTATACCGTTCCGCACTTTGGTCAAACACGCGGAAGGAATCCACCATGCCGCTTGCCTCCCATCTATCCATCCATTCGCGTTCTTCCGGCAAGAAACCCGACACGCCTATTTGCCGTTCCGGATGATTGATGTCAATCGGCTTATGACAGATATTATAATCGCCGCAAACAATGACGTTTGGTCGCTCTTTGCGCAGATTCTCCACCCACGGCAACAAGTCCTCCAGAAAAGCCATCTTAAACTCCTGCCGCTCGCCACCGGTAGTGCCACTCGGTATATATGCATCCACGATAGTGATGTCCCCAAAATCTGCCCGCAACACACGTCCCTCACGGTCGTATTGCGCAATTCCCATTCCTACCACCACCTGATCCGGCTCTTTTTTGGAGAAGATAGCCACGCCTGAGTAACCTTTCTTCTCTGCCGAGTGGATATAACTATGGTAGCCCAATTCTTGCAAGGCGAGCACATCTATTTGTTCGGGCTGCGCTTTGCTCTCTTGGATACAAAACACATCGGGCTGCTCCACTGACAACCAGTCGAGCAACCCTTTGTTTATCGCCGAACGAATACCGTTCAGATTATAACTGATAATTTTCATAACTCTTACAGCGGCTCTGCCGCGGTCTTACAGTGTAACGGTCTTACAGCCCTTTGGGCGGTCTTACAGTGTAACGGTCTTACAACGCAGTGGTCATACGACCATTGAGGTCGTATACAACTCCGTTTCGGATGATGAGTACTTGACCGTTATGAAGCACTTTCATCGTCTTCTCGCCCACACGCTCCACTATCTCCTCGATGCCTTGCGGCGCTTCGTATTTGAGTTCAATCGTGTCTCCGCCGCCGCAAACATCAAACGTGATAATACCATCCTCTAAGGCGATGTTCGTTACAGGGAATTTCTTCACGGTAGTAAACGTAGTTGAACCGGCAGGATAGAGGTCGGTGGCCGCTCCTTCGTACGTGTTGGAATTTTTCTTGGCCTCTAATATATCCACACCCATACTGCTCGAATAGTTGTTGACTGTGTTTTGAACCCATCGACTGGCATTGTAATTGATTTTTGTAATCATCAATCCTTCGCCCGGCAGATAAGCATCCCAACCTTCCTGCTTGCGATTTTCCAAAAGGTAGTATTTCTTCGGATTAGGATTCAACACATCCTCTACATTCACACCGGAATCGGTTAACAGAACCGCTGCACGGCAATCCTCTAATGGCGGCATAATCACAGACGCTTCGGAATTAACCAGCGTCGGCGTAATCCAGCCCATGAACCATTTCTCGTAAGCGGAATAGTTAGGAGGCGTATTACCGTCATTATTATAAGGTCCGTAGTCCATAATGTCCCAATCGACCATCGTTCGATGGGTGGCATTGTCGGTAGTAGCGTACAAATCCGGCAAACCCATTACGTGGCTGAACTCGTGGCAGAAAGTACCAATACCGTCACGACGGCTACCGCTTGTGCCGGTTAACTCATTCAAACAGCAGTAGTGGTCAATGGTCTTGCCGTCCAAATCGAAGGCCATGTCGGAATAACTCAACTCCCATTGATGCGGCCAGATAGTATTAGCAGCGGCACCACTGGCCTCTCCGTAACCGGCATACAAAATAACCACCCAGTCAACCTTACCGTCTCCGTCAAAATCATACTGGCTGAAATCAGCACCGCAGGAGTCGTGTGCTAAGATACAAGCCTCTTTAACCAACTCATCCGGATGTTGGTCGTCTCCATTCGAATCGTTCTTGCCATAATACGATAATTTCTGGCTAACCTTCACCGGGCCATAGACATCTATCTGCAAGTCGTATGCACCCCAACTCTGGTCGTAAAAGTACTTATGGATAGAACCGGTTGCACCATTATAGGTGTAGTTATCTCCCATCGCCCAGTCGGTCATTTGTGCGTTCGTGCTTTTGAAGGCTTTGTCCTTGTAACTAACCAGAATAACGGCGCCACGCGGAGAGAGTAACGGCGTTAAACCCGTCTCTTGTTTAGCGCGGCGAACCTGTGCGCGTTGCCTTTGCATTTCCCGCGCAGCGGCCACACGTGCCTCTCCCGCTTCTTGACGAGCGGCTTTGATTTCTGCCGGTATAGGGGTAAGCGTTTCTTCGTCTAACCAATTACCTTCTGCGTCGGTGATGTAATGAAAATGCTCATCACCATTCAAATAAACGGTTTTCTCTGTTCCGTCTGCCGCGGTGCGAACAAATGCGCCTCGCTTGGCTGGAACCGCCATCACGGATGTACTCACTACAACCAATATGGCACTTAATAGTGTTTTTTTCATGAAAAATAAATTGTTTTTTAGGTTAATTTCCTTTGAAAAATTTTCTTATTTCCTACAGCCCTTCGGGCGGTCTTACAGCGTCAGCGGTCTTACAGCGGCTTGCCGCGGTCCTACAGCCCTTTGGGCGGTCTTGTTTTACACATGCTTCTTCACCCCATGTTTCTCTAACCAACGTTTCTGACACTTACTGCGGTCTTCCACGTTCTTAGCCTTGCGCCATGAGGCAACCACGCTGCCGTCTTTCTTTTGTTTGGCATACTTGAGCCAACCTTTTTGTGTCTCTACGATCTGCCAACCGTCTTCCGTCATCGTCCAGTGTTTGCGCTCATCGCCGCGCAGATAGGTCCGTAACACATATCCGTTTGGCTGCTCACGCTCAATCAATCCCGGATATGCCGGCACTTTCGCTGGCCCTCCTTGAGCATTAACTCCAATACAAAATGTAGCGATCATTGCTACAATACATAAAATTCGTTTCATAAAATGTTGTGTGTGTTTCAATAAACTATTTTTGTGTGTTTAATTTTCTTACAGCGGCTTTGCCGCGGTCTTACAGCGAAGCGGTCTTGCAGTGCAACGGTCCTACAGCGTAGCGGTCAGTCAGCTCGCTGACTACTCTTAATCTTCTTAAACAGCTCACTCGCAAACACGAAATCGTTCAGCGCCTCGTTTTCGCTATGCATAATCTCATGCCGGCTGCCTTGCCATTCTTTCTTGCCGTTTTTCAAAAAGAGGATATTATCGCCTATCTCCATGATGGAGTTCATATCGTGGCTGTTAACAATCGTACAGATATTATATTCCCGCGTAATATCTTGTATCAACGCATCAATCACCAGACTGGTCTTCGGGTCCAAACCGGAGTTTGGCTCGTCGCAGAACAGATATTTCGGTTCCAGCACTATCGCGCGAGCAATCGCCACACGTTTCTGTTGACCACCGCTGATCTCGCTGGGCATCAAGTCCCACACCCGTTCCGGCATCTCCACTCTTCGCAAACAAAACTCTGCCCGGGCACGCATCTCTGCCTCACTCTTCTTACTGAACATCTCCATCGGAAACAGCACATTCTCCATTACCGTCATCGAGTCGAAGAGTGCGCTGCCTTGAAACAGCATTCCCACCTCGCGGTGCAACGCACGAATATCCTTACTGCGCATCTCCGCCAAATCCCTACCGTCATACAGAATCTGTCCGCTGTCCACTTCGTGCAGACCGATGAGACTTTTCATCAGTACGGTCTTGCCCGAACCGGATTGTCCGATGATCATGTTCACTTCCCCGTCCCGCATCTCTGTACTCACATGATCCAGCACCACATTCCCCTCAAAACTCTTCACTATGTCCTTAACTTCTATCATAATAACTACTATGTAGTTGACCGCTTCGCTGTAGGACCACTGGCGTTGTAGGATCGCTTCGCTGTAGGACCATTCGCTTCGCTTATTGTAGGATTTTTTCTCTTCTTCTCTCCGCTCGTCGGAGATGTCTCCCCTTGACGCGGGGCGCTCCCTTCTAATCGTTGCTTGAAGGCCATAATTTGTTGCTGTAACGTAAACGTCTGATATTCTAACTGTTTACTTGTCTCTTCGTCAATAAAGCCGATTTGTCCACAAATCGTTAGTTGTGTATGTAATTCAAAAATCGAGCCAATTGCAATACTTAGAAAATTTGCAAAGTCTTTTTGACTATTTCTTCCTGCGCCCTCTGCTATATTGGACGGAATGGAAACGGCAACTCGAGTCATTTGAGAAACGATACCGTATTTTTCATTAGCAGGGAAAGAACTCGTAACTTCGTAAATTCTACGAGCGAGCTTGATTTCTTCTTGCCAAATATGTAAATTTTTATAATTGTGCATCTTTTTTTTCTTACAGCAACGTTAGTTGCGGTCTTACAGCGTAGCGGTCCTACAGTGTAACGGTCTTACAGCGTAGCGGTCACTGTCAAAGTAACAACTTTGACAGTATCAGGTCGAGGAACAAGATCATGATATTCGAGTTCACCACCGCATTAGTACTCGCCCGACCAACATCCAGCGCACCACCACGCACGTTATACCCGTAATAACTCGCCATGCTCGTAATCACAAACGCAAACACCAAACTCTTGATGATCCCATACCACACGTAATAGGGGTTGAACGCGTACTGCACACCGATCAGATAATCATGCACAGTGATAATATCCGTGAACGCACCTACCGCCCATCCGCCAACGAGCCCCACCGACGTTGAGATGATCACTAACATCGGCATCATCGTTACAAACGCCAGTATCTTCGGCAAAATGAGATAGTTAGCACTATTCACACCCATAATCTCCATCGCATCAATCTGTTCGGTGATTCGCATTGTGCCTATCTCCGATGCGATGTTCGAGCCTACTTTGCCGGCCAAAATAAGACATAAGATAGTACTTGAAAACTCCAATAACAGCGTCTCCCGCGTCAATAAACCTACCGTGTAAGTAGGCAACAGCGGGTTCTCCGTATTCGTTTTCGCCTGAATGGTCAAAATCGCCCCGATAAAAACGGAGATAATCAGCACAATAGGCAAGGACTGCAACCCTTGCTTCTCTAACTCACGACTGTATTGCCGCCAGAACATCCGCTGCCGATCCGGTAAACGTAGCACCTTCCCCATCAGCAGCACGTATTCTCCTATATGTTGAAATAATTGCATTTTTACTCAATAATTTAGGGTCCCCGAAAATTTTAATTTTTGGGGAGAGCGGAGGCAATGGTCGCACCTACCAATTAACGGAGTGGTTTGGTTTTCTGCGAGCCATTTGCCGAACGCGACCGCAAAGTTACAAAAAATATTTTGTATATGCAAGCAAGAAACACATTTTAGGACGTTTTTTTATAAAAAACGCATTTTACAAAGAAACAAAGAACATTCTTTTGCATATTTCATAAAAATATACTATCTTTGCACTCAATTTGGACAAGTAGGACTAAAATGACATTATTGCGAAGAAATACAATCGTCTTTTTTGGGTGTCTTTGGACACTTTTGGGAGTGGTTTTTGCACCCCTCCATGCGGAGCAAATAACTCATGATTTTACAAGCTATGGAAAGGACGGTTCGTTGATCTAAACCCTAACATCCACTACCGCCCAAACAGATTTGGTTCATTATACCTGCCATGGCAATGCAACCTTCACATCTTCAGGCAGTTCTACCGTCCTCCGCATGACAAGTTCCAATGACAGCCTCACCACCGACCAACCCATCGCCAATTGGACTCAAATTCAGTTAGAATATTCTTCTGCCGCCCCGCTAACCGGCTCAGATATAGGCATTTATATCCGCGAACCCAATACCCCATGGCAAGAGGTTTCAGCCGGTGTACAATACCGCGACTTTTCCATCCTCGCCACACTACCCGAAAAAGGCACTTTTTACCTCCTCCTCCGCAACAAAAAAGACGCCCCTTTAGACCTTCGCCAAATAATCTATTTCATCACCCCCTGCGACTGCTACCAACCCGAATAAGCACCCCAAGTCGAGCTATCACCCGCCCAGAGTCGAGACCGACTCGAACCCATCCCATAGGATACCCATATGATAACCATAGGATACCCATAGGATAACAGCCCTTTTTGTGCATTTTTGTCCTATTTACTATATATATACGTAGTATATATATACTTTCTGCGCCCTTTCTTCCCCTTTTCTATCTATACTGCATATAGAAATTGTTTTTTGTGTTCTAAAGGGTTTATTTAGGTTTTTGTACAATTTTTCCTAAATAATTATGTACTTTTATTAATATTCGGCTACACCTTTTTATTATTCGCGCGTGTAAGACCCTAAAAAATTTGCACAATTCAAAGATTAATATTAATTTTGCACACCTTTTTGAGGAATAAGTGCCAACTTAAGTTTACAAAATCTTAAAAATAGTATATTTTGTAAACTACACTTTACAAAATCGCCAAAAGTACGAAATTTTAAGATTACCCCACACCCCAATAGCCCCAAAAGTATCCAAAAATAAGTTTACAGATTAAACAGGAAAAATTATGAATGAGATTGTAAAATACGAGCAAGTCAAAGATAGAGTTATTATTCTGCGTGGAGAACCGGTGTTGTTGGATGCAGATGTTGCTGCATTGTATGGTGTGGAAACTAGAGTGGTGAATCAGGCTGTCAAGAATAATCCTGAAAAGTTTCCGAAGGGATACTTATTTAAATTGGATAAACAGGAGATTGCTAACTTGAGGTCAAAAATTTTGATTTCAAGTGCAGAAAGTGCTGCAAATGAGCAAGATGCAGACTTGAGGTCAAAAAAACGACCACAAGTTGGGGCGGTAATCGCTATGCACCCACCGCTTTTACGGAGCGAGGACTCTATATGTTGGCTACGATTCTGAAGAGTAAGCGAGCTACGCAAACAACGATAGCAATTATTGAGGCTTTCGTACAATTGCGTGAAATGGCACGTACGATGCAAGCTGCAACAAAGACGGAAGATCCTGAGGAGAAGAAGTCGCTAATGCAGAAAAGTGGGGAGTTAATTGGGAATATTATTGGATCACAATTTGAGACAGTAGGGACGGAAACGGAGATTGAATTCAACCTTGCTATGGTAAAAATCCGCCACAAGGTTATCCGTGGAAGCAAAGATGAGAAGTAAAGATAATAATTTTTGATAATATTGGACAAACATATATATGAAATTGAAAGATATGATAAATAGGAATATACCCCTCTCTCGCCTCACCCTCATCACACTCCTCCTGCTGATGAGTATCGGCAATGTGTGGGGGGCGGATGTAACTACTGAAAATGTATATAGTCCTGTGTATGTTGTTAAAACAGTTGCAACTAGTAATGCACTATCGTTGAGTATAAAAAAGGATTCTATAGTGGACGGAAACTATAGGTGCAGATTAGCAAATGGTATTACATTCACTTTAGATGTTAAGGATAATACCGGAAATGATATAAATTTCGAGGGCAATGATGGCTATATGGGTTTTTCGTGTTCAAAGGGAGAACATAGGCGCGTTTATGTGTCATGGACTGTCCCCAGTTATCACACAATAAAAGTAACAAAGATTTCTATAAAAGCAAGAAATAGTGGAACATTAGGTTCGGCAAATGTTGTGGTAGATGGTGCAGCAGATGGTAGTACAGGGACAAATGTGAGAAATAGTAGCAATGTAACAGTGGATGGTCCAACAAAAGAAGGCGGCTATGATAATAATGTACTTATTGATTTCTATAGAACGAATACATCTTGGGCTGTCTCAGGAACTAACTATATTGCCGGAATTTACATTACGTATGAATTGACCTATAATGCCAATATCTTCGGCTTTGCAGCTACGGCAGTAAGAAATAATAGCGAATATGGGACAGTGTCGGCTACGGTTGCAAAAGACACAATTCAAGGTACCCCTGGGCAGTCAAGTGCTTCGACAACGGCTACTTATACCGCCACAGTGGCTAACGCTGCACAATATAAGTTCTTGGGTTGGTATTCGGATGAGGATTATACGGTTCAGGCAAGTACTGACAATCCATATACACCATCTCTTACAAACGAAACAGCAGGAAGTCGGCTAACACGTACATTGTACGCCAAATTCGGAGAGAAAGGAAAACCTACTATCACTTGCAATATTGCGAGTTCCTATGAAATCGAACATGCCGAAATTGACTTACAGACCTTATGGACTCGTGAAGGAACAGGTGTCGTTGAATATTCAATAAAATCGTTTACTCCCTCAGGAGAAAATAATGATGGAGCAACAGAGCCAGCGCTTAGAGCTGGTCGTTATGTGTCCCTCGGACAGGCTGGAACTTTGAAACTTCAAATAAGTGTAGCCGCAGCGGGAGATTATAGCGCTACAATAGATTCTGCCATTGTGATTATAAATAAGAAGACCCCTGTCTTTACGTGGGATGGGGATGAAGAGGAGAATGATACGTTTGAGTATTATTTTAATAGTGTGACGAATGATATTTTCTCGTCAACCGGTGAGGCGGATACCACTTACATTGTGAATGATAACGAATATTCGGCATTCTTAATGGGCGACTCCCTGATGGTATTCAACGTGCGTGAGGACGCGCATATTACTATCTCGCAGCCCGAGACCTACAAATGGAACGCGCATGAGAAAACATACACCATCCGCCCCAAAAAAGAAAGCAACCATGTGCCGTTTACGATTACTTCGAGTAACATGGATACATATGAAGTAGAACTCACTGGAGAAGCAAAACGAGAAAGCGGAAAGGATTATACGTGTGGCGATGGAACATGGGCGGGAACTCGGCCTGAAGGATGTATCATTATTCATTTTGAAGGAATACCCGATACAATAAGTTTTAGGATTTCCAGTACGGCTTATCTCGGACAATATCCTGCAGAAGGAGACTATACCTTTCAGGTATATGAGAGTCCTACCAACGGAGATTGGGGAGAAGCTACGTGGACTATAGATAATAGCAAAGGATTCTCAAGTTTATCTGATTCGGAGAAAAACATCAGTGTATCACTCTCACCTAATACTCGTTATGTGAAGTTGCGCTATAAAGGTTCCTGTTGGGCACATTTTTCAAACATCCATGTGGGCGAGAAAGAACAATTTGAGTCTGATCCGGTTGATTTGTTGGATTTTGGGTTGCAGGGACAGAATTATGGCGAGCAGATAAAGACATTTAATTTTAATCATGCGAATGCCGGGCGCGTAACGAATGTGCGTATAGTAGGTGCCGATGCTTGTAAGTATGATGTTACTCCGGCAGAGATCCCTGCTACAGGCCGCGACATCGCAAGTTCAATGACACTTCGTGTAAGTTTCGATAACATGAAGCCCGGCACCGATAGTACACGTAATGCAGACGTGCCCTATTTGGCAAAAATTGAAATTACCGATAATGCAGGACATCGAGATACGATTAATCTAAGTGGACGTCGTCATGGTAAGAGTTATCCGCAGTTTACGTTCAACCCGAACCATGTGCCGTATTATTTTGGTACGACGATTCACACTCCGGTTGTTTCAACAAATACTGATGCTCCCATAACTATCTATAGCGAAACTCCTACAGTGGCAGATATAGTGGATGGCAAATTGGAGATTTATTCTGTAGAATCTGAAGCCACTATCCGAGTTAGCCAACCGGAGTGTGGTGATTTCCGAGCATACGAAGAAACGTTTAAATTTACTCCTCGTGCTATGCCGCCTTTGTCTGTGCCGTTTATGATGACGAGCACGATTGCAGAGGACGATGATATGGTGACATATGGAGCGGATTGTAGTTGGAATACCGATAATATCCGTTCGGGTTATAGTGATGCGGCAGCTGGTGCTTCCGGTCGTTATTGGGATAGCAGGAAGGAGTTTGTGATAATCTTTGGCGGTACACCGGATAAGTTGTCGTTTAAGGCGAAGAACACCTATTGTTCCATTAAGTGTCGTTGGAAAGTAGAACAATCGTTTGATGGTTCGAATTGGTCAGAAGTGTTCTACAAATCGCAATCGTGCAAGGATTGGGTTACTTTCTCTGACATTCAGTTGGATCCGGGTGCACAATTCCTTCGTTTCCAATACGGAGGTAACTACACCGGTTACTTCAAAGATATCAATGTTACTGCGTTGGATGGAACCAAATATATGCTTACCCCTGAAGGCAAGTATCTTAGTCGTGGAGGTGAGTATGGTACGCAAGCGGTAGTAGGTGAGTTTGGTGTGCCGGTTCGCGTGACACGTTATACCAGCGACAATACAAACATCTACACGCGCGTTCAGTATATGGATAGCCGCGATTACCTCTTCTCGCTTGCCGCTGAAACAGACGACAAGATCTTCACCGATGCCGGAAGCAGAAACGGAAAAGATTGGATTCAAACGGTGTCGGATGGTAAGGTAAAAGTGCAAAATGCGCTGAACAGCAAATATGTCACCGTAGATGCCAATAACAAGGTGAAGTTAACTTCTACCGAAGGAGACGCTGTCGCGTGGGAGATAGAGGATTATACCATTCATCAATCACGTATAGATGCCAAGATAGACCGCGAAGCGGCTGCGGCTGCCTTGCCGGAGTTTGGTTCAGACATCAATACAATGGCCAAAGTATATGCCAAACTGCGTGCAGAACAGTTTGATTCGACTAACGTTTACTTACCGCCTAAAGCCGCGTTGGAGGTGAAAGGAGAGTATCGTACTGCCTCCGGTACAAATGCCATCTTTGATACGATCATCCATGATTTGGACACCGGTTTCTATTGCTTAACGGTTCAGGCCTTGTATCGTCCGGCTAAATCTCCGCGCGATTGGGAGAACCATGTGAACGGCATGGAGAGTCATCCGGCTTATATCTATGCGAACGATTTCAAACACCCGATTAAGTCGGTGTTTGATGCAACCGGTCGTATCGGACACGTTACAGGAGATACGCTCTGTCCCGATGGTTATTATCCAGCTGATCTGGCATCGGCAACGACCGCTTTCAGTAACGCCGGCGCTTATCTGCATTACTTGTATGTCTATGTACACGCCGACGAAGGCGAAACAACCGGTACATTGAACTTTGGTATCAAGAACCCGTCGTATGTAGCCGGTTCGTGGTTAGCCTACAAGAACTTCACGCTGACGAAGATTGCTCGTAGAGAGTTTATTTTCGTTGGAGATAGTGGAGACGAGTGGAATGAACTGACAAACTGGGAGTATCAGGGTTCTACGCCGGGCGACACGCCGAATGAACACCATGCCGTAACGATTGATCACGACGTGAAGATTACCGGTCAAGTGAAGGCATATCGAGTGAAGATCAATGATGGCGTCCATGTAACCATAGAATCGACAGGTGGTTTAACCGTTGGAGAAGGTGGAGTACGCGGCGCTTCAGCTGATAAACTGAAATTGAAAGCTTCCACTTCCGGCGCTACTATCGGTCAGACGGGTTATCTCCGTATCTCGCCGAATAGTGTTCAGCCGATGCCGAATGCGAGTGTGGAATTGTTTAGTATCGGTTATTATGATAAGAGCCAAACAGGTGATGATGCCGCTGCATGGCAATGTGTGGGTTCTCCATTAGCAGATACAGATAAGGCTGCCAAATCGGTTTACACACAAAGTTGGATATATAGTTGGGTAGAATCAGAGGATGATTGGGTGAATGATCGCAAGAATTTAAAATTTAAACCCTTCACCGGATATATCACCACTCAATATAAGAATGCCGGAGGTACACTATTAACTTATGAGGGTCAATTAGTTTCCGGTCAAAGGGATACCACTATTCAGTTAGCATACTCTGGTGATGGAAAAGGACATAATTTCTTGGCCAATAGTTACTCTGCTCCGATAGATATTTCTAAGTTTAAAGCCGGAGATTTTCATCATGCGACTCCTACCATTTACATTCGCAATGCAGGAACGAAAGATGATTCAGATAATCAAATGGAAGGAAATTCAAGAGAAAGGGCAGCTGCTCCCGGACAATATTTGGCTATTCCAATTTCCTCTGCAGCTGATTTGGCCTCGTCTTTCGATTATCCTGTAACAATCCCTTCGATGCAAGGTTTCTGGGTTGATGCAACGGCGGCTGACGCTACTATTACCTTAAAGTATGATAGTTTAGTATGGTCTGCTAACTATGTGTCACATCCTAACAAACCGATGCGCGTGAGAAAGCAAGATAGTACAGAAGAATCATCTTTGACAGGAACAATGCAAATTACATTGGAATCAGATGGATGGTATGATAATTTGTTTATGCTTGAGTCGGAGCGTTATGAGGCAGAATATGAACCGGGTAGCGATGCACTTAAAAAGGAAAGTGGTAGATTTAATGTCTTTACCGTTGTTGATCAAGACAAATTAAGCGTCGATGCTACGAATAGCCTCATCGGAACGCAAATTGGCGTGCGCACAGGCGAAGAGACGGCTTATACGTTGACGTTTAGTCATGTGGAGAGCGAGGATGAGTTGGCGTTGTTGGATGTTGAGACCGAAGAGACGATTGTCATCTCCGAGGGCATGCAATACACTTTCTTCGCGGCGCCGAATAGTGAGATAACCGACCGGTTTGTGATTGTGGAACGCAATGATGCACCGCAAGTAGCGACAGGTGTAGAGCCTACCTCCGACTCCTCCCTAAAGGGAAGAGGGACGAAGTTCATCAAGGATAACCAGCTCTATATCCTCAAGAACGGCGTGCTGTATGACTCGATGGGCAAGCGCGTGGAGTGATGTCGGTCAAAAAATCCCCAAAATGGTTCAAAAATGAGCAAACTGATACACATAGATTCGGAATATAAGCAGTGGATTCACGAGCTGAAGAGCCGCTATCGCCGTAGTCAGATAAAGGCTGCAGTCAAAGTCAATCATGAGATGTTGGCTTATTATTGGCAGTTGGGACGCGATATAGTTCAACTTCAGGCAGAGCAACGTTGGGGAAGCGGATTGATGCGCTCGTTGTCGCAGGATTTGAAGGAAGAATTGCCTGATGCAACGGGATTAACATTGTCCAATTTATACTACTGTAAAAAGTTCTATTTACTTTATAATGAGGATATTATAAAATTCCCGCAACTTGTGGGAAAATTAGAAACGACAGCTGACACTGAAATTGTCCCACAAGTTGTGGGAAAAAGTCAAGATACAAATTTGCCCCAAGTTGGGGCAAAAATTCAAACGCTACTATCCGCTGTGCCTTGGGGACATCATCGGTACATCATGGATAAGTGCGAGGGGAATACGGAAAAGGCGCTTTTCTATGTTCGTCAGACGGTTGAGAACGGATGGAGTCGTTCAGTGTTGCTCAATTGGTTGGATTCCAATTTGTATGAACGTCAAGGTAAGGCGCTAACGAATTTCTCGGCCACACTACCGGAGGAGACCAGTGATTTGGCTCGCGAGATAACGAAAGATCCATATGATTTTGGGTTTGCGGGTATTACCGGTAAGTACAACGAGAAAACGATGAAGGCGGCATTGCTGACGAATATGACGCAGTTCTTGGTTGAGTTAGGAACAGGATTTGCGTATGTCGGCAGAGAGTATCGCCTCAAGATTGGTGAGACGGAGAACCTCATTGATTTGCTCTTTTATAATCTCACGCTCCGTTGCTACGTGGCGATTGAGGTGAAGATTGGTGCATTTGATGCGCGAGATATTGGTCAGTTGGGCACGTACGTTACGGCTGTTAATCATATCTTACGCGATCCGGAGAAAGATAATCCCACAATAGGTTTGTTGGTGTGCAAGCGGAAGGATAACACCTTGGCTCAGTATGCACTGGAGTCCAGTAGCCAACCTCTGGGTATTTCCGAATATGAGTTGCAGAAGTTGTATCCCACGAAGGTAGAGGGAACGATTCCTACGATCGCGGAGATTGAGAGTGTGGCGAATGACACAAAGGTCGAAGACAACTAAAAATAAAATAGGTATTAGTTTGAAAAAAGGTATATATATATTATTGGGCGTGGTATGCCTATGCGTGGCGTCTGTGAGTGCGGTGGAGTATGGCTCGCCGTACAGAGGCGCAGGACGTAATGGATACATCTATACCTCCACTTCCCACCGCATGCATCATTCCGGAGGCTCGATGGCTTCTATGCCGTCGATGTCTATGGGTTCGGTGAGCGGCTATGCGTCTATGGGTACGACGAGAGGCTATGCCTATGCAGGTGTCGCAAGTAGTTACTCTTCGTCCGCCGCTGCGGGCTCAGACGCTTTGATGCAGGTTCGTACTCTCACTACTTGCGCCAGTTCGCTGAGCGGAGGGGTGATGAGTTCGCAGACCTACAGCGGATTTGCCGGAGGAAGTGGACCGAGGAAAGGTAATGGATATCCTGGAATACCCGGATGTGATGAATGTGTTGATAAGAATGGAGATGGTGTATGCGATATATGTGAAGCGGATGAATATGATGAATGCGATTGTGCAGACGAATCCAGCTACTGCTGGTGCCCATTAGAGTGTGATGGGAAGGTGATGGTGTTTATGGCCCTTTTAGCCGCTGGTTACATGGCATGGAAAAAACGCAAGGCACAGACATCCCTCGCAGATGTCCATCCTACAGATGAGATATGAATTCCAATTCTCAGAAAGTGGCATTTTGTACTTTTTTGTACAATTTTAATGGGACACTACTGAGACAGGATATTGAATGTGGACGAGGGAGAGGCCTTCGGCGGGGGCAGAATGACCGGCACGTTGGCGGTCATGGGAGGCGATGATGTCCACGAACTGCGCTTCGGTAAGGCGTCCGCGGCCCACCTCAAAGAGCGTACCCACCACCGCACGAACCATATTGCGCAGAAAACGGTCTGCGGTAATGACGAAGATGGCTTCATCTTCGTTCTTTTGTATCCAGCGCGCTTCGGTGACCGTACAGATGGTTGTCTTGACATCTGTATGTGCGCGGCAGAAAGAAGCGAAATCTTGTGTGCCGAGCAGATGTTGGGCGGCGATGTTCATCGCCTCGAAGTCCAAACCCTGAGCCACACGTGTGTGGGTATGGTACGTGAACGGATCCTTGCGCGTGGTAATACGGTAATAGTACGTGCGTGCGATGGCATCGAACCGCGCATGCGCATCCTCTTTCACCGGCGTGATGGAACGAATGGCGATGGAAGGAGGCAGGAGATTATTGAGTCGCGCGGCAAGGTTAGCCGGCAGGTTCTTGTCGAAATCGAAATGCGCTACCATCGCTTCTGCGTGTACGCCTGCGTCTGTTCTACCGGCAAACGTTAGCGCCACCTGTTCGCGCAGAATAGTGGCGAAAGCAGACTCCATCGTCTCTTGCACCGTTATTCCGTTCGGCTGGCTCTGCGAACCGTGAAAAGAGGTACCATCATAGGCAAAAGAGATGAAGTATCTTTTTCTATTTACCATTTGGTCATTTACCATTTACCATTTATTGAGCCATTGGGCTATTTGTTGATTGATCTCTGGCGAAAGCTTCGCTTTGTAGGCGATGAGCGCGCCACCTCCTAAGAGGACGACTGAGCGCAAGATACTATCAATCCAGATATTGAGCGCAGGGAGGTATGTTTGCCAGAGGGCATTGAGGGCGAAGAGGCAAAGCAGCAACGCGAGAATCGTCCACCAACTTCTATCTACGATACGAATGCGTGCCAGCGGTACAATCAAAGCAATAATCAGCACATAATAGATGCCGTAGGAAAGGAGGTTACTCAGCGCGGCGCCTTCCATTCCCATCCGCGGAATAAGGCTATTATTGAGGAATATAGCGCTGACGGTTAGAATGAGCGAAAGGAGCAGACTAAACGCGTAATAGCGCGAGTAATTAAGGGCTGTGAGGCAAATAGCGAACGTAGCCATGATCAATTGGCTTATTCCCAGAATCAGAACCACTTGCTTCGCGGCGGCATAGATGTCGCCGTTGGGCAGAAGATAGAAGATAAGGTCTATGTTGCACCAAATAGCCAGTAAGATGAACCCTCCGATAAGCAGCAGATTGCGGGTCACTTGGCGAATAAGGGTTGAGCATTCTTCGCGGTTTTGCTCCTTGATAGCACGTGCTAATTGAGGCGAAGCGATGGCTGTAACCGAGCGGTAAGGCACGCTCACCAAAACCGCCATATACGTGGCGATGGCAAACACACCGGTTGAGTCCAAACCCATTTTAGCCGTTACAAAGAACGACGAGAGGGTTGGCGCCAGAACCGACGTCAGCGCGGAGGCAATGAGGAAAGCGGTATAGAGAAAATAACGCTTAACAAGAGATGGGTTCTCCTTGAGGAACGTCCAATCGGGCTTGAGGCGAATTGGTCGAAGCGAAAAAAAGTAACAGAGATTAATGAGCGATGCGATGGCGTAGTTGGCACAAAGACCGATAACAAAACCATCCAACGAAAGTACGCGGAAAGCGTACAACAAGTATAACACTAACAACCCCACGCGTACCACCAGTTCGCGTACCGCGCGAGGAACAACTATATGCATCAGCACATTGCAGGTACTCTCGCATATCGCTTGATAGAGCATAAAGAACGCGAGCGGTAGCACGAAATAGTAGTACTCCACAAACAACGGCGATTTATCGCCAAACCATGCGCCTAATGGCACCCGGCATGCCCAATAGACGGCCGCAAAGAGAATAAAGCCCACGAAGGGAACGACCATCGCCCAGAAGAAGAAACCGTGAGAGTCATCGGTAGATGACAGACCGGCTGCGCCTGTAAGACCGCTTTCGCTGTAAGACCGCTTCGCTGTAGGACCGGCTGCGCCTGTAAGACTAAAATAGGGATAGAAACGGATGATGGAGGAGGAGGTTCCTAATTGTGCAAGGCCTACAAAGAGCGTAGCCGCGTCAATCAATACGCGCGCCAACCCGATTTCCTCTGCGGTGAGGAAACGGGTTAGCACGAAGAACGTAGTGATCACACCTACGGCGATGCCGATATAGGTCACTATCGTACCACGAATCGATTGTTTAGCGATGACGCCCACAAAATCATTTATGATTTTTTTTCGTCATGACGTCATGTCGTCATATCGTCATGACGAAGGTTACTTAATTTCCAACAACTCCACCGTGAAGACGAGAGTAGCGTAGGGCGGAATAGACGCGCCGGCTCCACGCTCGCCATAGCCCAAGTTATACGGGATATAGAGTTTGTATTTGGAACCTACCGGCATCAATTGCAGACCTTCCGTCCAACCTTTGATAACACCATTGAGCGGGAACTCAATCGGTTCGCCACGCGTATAACTGCTGTCGAATACCGTTCCATCAATCAGCGTGCCTTCATAATGAACGCGAACAGTAGATTCTGCGGTCGGTTTCTTTCCGTTACCTTGTTCAATAACCTCGTATTGGAGACCCGATTCGGTCACCTTCACTTCCTCGCGGAGTGCGTTTTCTGTAAGGAATTGCTCTCCGGCTTCTTTGCGAAGACTGGTGATGCTGGTCTCAACATACATAGCCGCCGTTTGCAGGTCAAATTGTTTGGTGTAGTTATAAAGACCGTTCACAAAACCTTGTTTGATGATGTCAAAATTGGTTTCCAGTCCCGGTACGCCTAAGAGACCGACGGGTTCTTGTTCGCGAATCATACTACCGATACTCTTGGCCGTCATCACTGCTTGAGGATTGTGTGCACCGGATTTGAGTCCTTTGTTGACGTTAGCAATAAACTCATCGTAATCCGCTTCTTCATCGGTGGAGAGAAGGCGCACTTTCTGCTGCATACCATTCAAGTAACCGAAGACGTAGTTGAGCGAATCGGAGAATGATTCGAGGGTTACTGTTTTGGCTTTGCGAGGACATTTGCCTTTAATCACTTTGCCTGCCTCGCCATTCGAATACGATTGATAAGCCTGCATAAAGAACGCTTGTGCTTTCTCGTTAGAGATGACGGTTGTATCCTCATACAGGGCATTCACAAAACCTTGGAAGAACAACTTCTGATTGATGGTCCAAGCAGGATTGTTCGCCAAACCATTCTTCTCGTAATCTTTGGCTACGTTACCGAATTGTTGTCCGGCTGCAGCGATGTCGCTTAATTCTTCTTCTTGACCCAAATATGCCGCTTCCAGCGCATCTATAAACTCAGCGATGGCCTCGTCAGACGTGTCCGAGCGAAGGATTTGTGCACGAATTTGCATGCCGGTTATCAAACCGATAGTGTGATTGATGGAGTCGGTCTCGCTATTAAGCGTTACTTCATGTGCTTTGTACGTGTTGCCGCAAGAGATGAATGTGATTGCGGCTAACAAAAAGATAGTGATCTTTTTCATAAAATCTTCGATTTTCTGGAGCTTCGGCTTCGTCGAGTTGCGTAAGCAAGCTTACACTCGACTTGCACGAACCTTCATTTGTAAATTAAATTAAAAATTATTCAATTCCTAATAGTTCAACGGTGAAGATAAGCGCTGCATAAGGCGGGATAGAAGCGCCTGCGCCACGTTCGCCGTAGGCGAGTTGGTAAGGGATGAAGAATTTGAACTTCGAACCTACCGACATGAGTTGCAGACCTTCGGTCCACCCTTTGATGACGCCGTTGAGCGGGAAAGAGATAGACTCGCCTCGCTTATAACTGCTGTCAAAAATCGTGCCATCGATGAGCGTACCTTCATAATGCACTTTGACGGTGTCTGTGGCTTTGGGTTTCTGACCGATGGTGGCTTCAAGTACTTCATACTGGAGGCCGGAGGCGGTAGTCTTGACACCGGCACGTTTGGCGTTCTCAGCGAGGAATTTCTCGCCGGCTTCTTTGGCTTCAGTGGAGGCTTTAAGGACAAAGTCCACACCTGCTTTGAACTCCTCATAATTGAGTTCCTTTTCTCCGTACTGCATCAGGTATTGCGCGACGGATGTTCCGAGTTGGAATGATAAACTGTTTGTGTTCATATCTTGTTTTGTTGTTATAGTGATCTTAGGGTGACGTAAGCTTTATGTTATGCTTATGTTATGCTTATGTTATGCCTTTGACAGGTATTTGGCATAGGATGCGATGTATTTTCCGAGGATGTCAAACTCGATATTGACTACAGTGCCTACTTCGATGTATTTGAAGTTGGTGTTCTCGTGCGTATAAGGGATGATACATACGGAGACATGTCCCTTTTGGGTGCTTGTATCAGGGAGTGTGACGATGTCGGGTTCGCAGACGGTAAGGCTGACGCCGTTGATGGTGACAGAGCCTTTGTCCACGCAGAAATAGCCTCTTTCGACCATTTCGGGTGTGGAGTCGTACTCAAAGCGGTAGTACCAGCTGCCGTCTGTTTCGCGCGCCTCGATACAACGTGCCACTTGGTCCACATGCCCCTGCACGATATGTCCGTCCAGACGGCCACCCATCAGCATTGAGCGCTCTACGTTGATCCAGTCGCCTTCGCGCAGCAGGTCAAGGTTGGTGAGCCGCAGGGTCTCCTGCATGGCGGTCACAGTATATAGGTCGCCTTCGATGCGCACGACGGTCAGGCACACACCGTTGTGCGCAATCGACTGATCGATGGAGAGGGGTTCTCCGAAGGGATTACGGAGTGTAAAATGTTTATTCGTTTGCTCGGTCTCAATCTTAACGACCTGAGCCATTGTTTCTACGATTCCTGAAAACACGATTTCAATGAATAATTAAAAATTAATAATTAATATTTTATTTTCGATGTAATATAGCGGATAAGGGAAAGTCCTTGCGGGTGAGGATAAAAAGGTATATTCCTATTAATAGCGTGCCTACGCCCATCAACCACCACATGTTGAGGTCGGTTGTTAGACGAATAGCATAGTAAACAGCTAACAGCCCCAACGTCAAAGCGGTATAGGCGCCGATGAGTTTGAGGTCGTAAGGAATAGGAGCTTTGTGTTGACCGATGAAATAACTGAGCAGCATAATGACCAAATAACAAACCAAACTACTGCCGCAACTTGCCCAATATCCGATACGCGGTACGCCGATGATCTGCAGCACAAGGGTGATGACTAATCCAATAAGCGAGAAATACGCGCCCCACTTGGTCTCATCTGTTAGTTTATACCAAAACGAGAGGTTAAAATAAATGCCTTGGAAAACATATGTCCAAAGTACTACCGGCACAATCTTCAGTCCCTCCCAATAACTGCTCGCCACTATATAGCGGAAGATATCCAGATAGAAAATGACGCCAAGCAAAATGAGGTACGAGAAGATAATATAATACTTCATCGCATCGGCGTACGCTTCGACGGATTGACGGTCCTTATGTTTGGCAAAGACGAACGGTTCATAGGCATAACGGAAAGCCTGGGTGAACATCATCATCACCATCGCCACCTTGAAGCACGCACCGTAGATACCCAATTGTGCTTGCGCATCGGTTCCTGTATAGAGGTAAGGGAAGAGAATACGGTCCAACGTTTGGTTCATGATACCCGCTACGCCAAGGATAAGCAGCGGCAAGGAGTATCGCAGCATTTCGCGCAGAATGTGCGCGTCAAAATGTCCACCCTTAGGCAGCGTGAAGGGTAATAGACACAGCGTCTGGATGGTAGTGGCTAAGATATTACTGAGGAAGACGTAAAAGACATCATTCTTACCCAAAATCACTAAAAAGAGGATGTTGAAGGCAATATTGAGAATGACAAATAAGAGTTTGAGCGAAGCGAAGACAATCGGACGTTTTTGGTAACGCAGGTATGCAAACGGAATACAAGCGAAGGCGTCGATAGCCACCGTGGCGAACATCATCTCAACAAACTCTGCATGGTCAGGATACCCCAACACATTTGCTATCGGCTGATGGAAAATAACCACTAATAGCGTGAATACCGCACTACTGCATAGTAAGGTCAAAAAGGCCGTTTTATACACATTTTGGGCGTTATAATCCTCTCTGTTGGCAAAGCGGAAGAAACCCGTTTCCATGCCGTACGTGAGGATCACCAACAAAAGTGCGGTCCACGCGTAGATATTGGTCACAATTCCATAATCCGCCGTACGTGCTAACGCGTATGTGTATAACGGAACAAGCAGGTAGTTGAGAAACTTACCTATTATCGAACTCAGTCCGTAGATGGCGGTGTCCTTCGCCAAGGATTTCAATTCACTCATTCTTCGCAATTGTTAGAGTCTTTAAAGTCCTTAAAGTCCTTAGGGTCCTTTCCTTGAACAATCAATACTATTTCTCCCTTCGGAGGTGTTTGCATAAAATGCGCTATCAGTTCAGCTAATGTTCCTCGTACCGTCTCTTCATGCACCTTGCTTATCTCGCGAGAGACAGACGCACGCCTTTCTTCGCTGCAGACTGCCGCTAATTGCTCTAAGGTCTTAACGAGCCGGAAGGGCGATTCGTAGATGATAAAGGTCTCATCTAATTGCGCCAAGTATTGCAGACGCGTCTGACGTCCTTTCTTCTGCGGCAGGAACCCTTCGAAATAGAAGTGGTTATTGGGCAAGCCTGAATTGACCAACGCCGGCACAAAAGCTGTAGCACCGGGTAAGGTCTGGATCTCTATTCCCGCTTCGGCTGCGGCTCTTACCAAGAAGAAACCCGGATCGCTGATGGCGGGCGTACCGGCATCAGAAATCAACGCAATATGTGCACCCGCTTTGAGTCGCTCCACAATGTCTGATGTTGTCTCGTGCTCATTGAACTTATGATGACTCTTGAGTGGCGTGTGGATATCAAAATGCTGAAGAAGCACGCCACTGGTGCGCGTATCTTCGGCAAGAATCAGATCGACACTCTTGAGCACCTCGATGGCGCGAAATGTCATGTCTTGCAGGTTACCAACCGGTGTAGGAACGAGATAGAGCATTGGTTATTGGTAATTGGTTATTGGTGATTTATCCGAAGCGACGATGCAGCGCAACGAGGAACTGCTGGTAGGAATTACTCTCGGTGTCCCACTCAAAATGCGAGTTTATGTACTGCAATGCTTCATCGAAGGACGCTAATGCGTTCAGTTCGGTGAGGGTGCGTTGCATCAGTTCGGCATTTTGTGAAAACAGTTCGCGTTGGTAGAGGAACCGGTCGCCTAACGAAATCGCTTGACGGATGTCTTCTACGGGTTTGCCATAGAGAGCTGCCTTCGGTGCCACCGGCTCTTCGGTAAAGAGATCCGGCTGAGGAGCGGGTGTCGGGGCTGGCTCGGGCGTTGGCGTTATCGCTGGTTCTTCCGGCGTTTCCGGCGTTTCCGGCGTTTCCGGCTCTTCCGGAGATTCTGGAGTTTCCGGAGATTCTGGGATTACCGATTCTTCTACATTTTCCAGTTCTTCGATGCGCGACAAGAGTTCATTGCGCTCGTTGCCAAGCGTTGCAATATGTTCCTCTAGCATGGAGCAATGTTCTTCCATGGAACTGAGGTGGTTCTCCAACACCAGTTTGAGGGTCTCCAACTCCTCTATCTTGGTTTGCTGGGCTTGAAGCTGTGCTTCCAATGCAGCCAAACGAGCCTCTAAGGATTTAAAATAGTTAATTACTTCTTGCATAAGACGATGTTATTTTAGCATGCTACTTTCTCCAACCATCTAACCATGCCAAGCATTACGCTCATCGAAACGATACAGATGGCGAAGAAGACAGCCCAGCAGTATTGAATCGGCCATGCGTTATACATCACCGGTCCTACCCATATGAAGAGGTTGCCGATGGCGGTAGCACCCAGCCATAAGCCTTGGCACAAACCTACCATGTGGCGTGGAGCTACTTTGCTGACAAAACTTAGACCCAACGGAGAGATAAATAACTCGGCTACGGTGAGGAAGAAATAGGTTACTAATAGCACCCACGGGCCTTCTTTTGCCAGTCCTGCTGCTGATAATTGCTCTGCGTTCATAGCGCGGAATTCGGTTCCGGAAGGATAATTATTCACCATCGAAACGATGAGTAGGAACAAGTACGCGCAACCGGCAATCGCCATACCTAATGCAATCTTACGAGGCGTGGAGATTGATTTGCCTTTCTTGGCCAGCGAAGCAAAAAGCCACATTACTAGCGGTGTCAGTACAATCACGAAGAAGGGGTTCAACGCTTGCCAGATCTCAGGTGCGATACTATCCGTGCGGATGAAATCACGTGCAAAGACGCTAAGCGATTGGCCATTCTGATGGAAGGAAAGCCAGAAGAATATAGCAATGCCTAATACCGCGAACAAAGCTGCCATGCGTTGTTTGATCTCCGTAGCCATGGCTTTCCGTTCTTCGGGTGTGTATTCCACTACTTGAGCAGCCTCTTTCTTGGCTGGCTGCGGGAAGATGTGTTTGGTAGCCAAGAAAATGCACAAAGAGAGCAACATGGCTGCCACTGAAGCGATGAACGAATAATGGATACCTTGGTTGAAAACGGTGATATAGTCTTGGCAGAAACTCAAATTATCTACGAAGTTATAGCCGGCCTGCATAGACACCTGAATCGTTTCTTGGAATTTCTGGGTTAATTGACCATCCGCAATATACTGGTGTGCCAGCGAGGCCATATCGGAGTTGTAGATTAGATGATGCTTGTTCAGCCACCATTGACGAAGCAATGGTGCTACAAACGGTGCAATCAAACCACCGATATTAATGAAGACATAGAAAATCTGGAAACCCGAGTCGCGTTTCTCTTGGGCGATTTTGAGTGCCTCCGGACTTTCTTTCGCCGCTTCCGCCTCAAACTCATCATACATCTTACCTACGATAGCTTGTAGGTTGCCTTTAAACAAACCATTGCCGAAAGCAATAGCCAGCAGTGCTACACATGTGAAGATTAGGATTGACCACCATTCGCTGCCTCCGTTCAAATCAGCAGAGAAAAGCGGCAATGCCAAACAGATATATCCCAGCGACATAATAATCAGTCCCCACTGAATGGTCTTGTTGTAGTTCTGCGTGCGGTCGGCAATAATACCTCCTACGAGACTCAGCACATAAATGCCGAAATAGAAAACGGCGTAGATAATACCGGCAGTAGAGTCGCTAAGACCGAACTTGCTGACCAGAAAGAGTAACAATACTGCATTCATAATGTAGTAGCCGAAACGCTCGCCCATATTAGCCAGCGCGGCGGGGATTAGACCCTTAGGATGAGATTTGAACATAAACTATAATTATTTAATGATTTTTTTCGTTATACCGTTATATCGTTATACCGTTATGGCGTTATATCGAGAAGACTTCACACCAACCGTGTTTATCTTCTGCCCGACCGTATTGGATGTCTTGCAAAGCGCGGTAAAGTTCGGTCAATACAGGCCCCGGTTCAGCACCGAAAGAGTAGATTTTGTTTCGCTCGGAGTCGATCACTTGGTCGATAGGCGATATGACGCAAGCGGTTCCACAAGCAGCGGCTTCGCTCATCTGAGCCAACTCCTCCAAACGAATGCGACGCCGCGTTACTTTATAACCTCGTTCACGCGCTAACGTCATCAAACTATCATTCGTGATACTCGGCAATATAGCACTACTTCGCGGTGTCAGGTACTCAATTTCTGAATTCTGATGGCTGATGGCTGACGGCTTTTTAATTCCGATAAAATTCGCGGCCGAGCATTCATCAATATATGTGTGATAGCGCGCGTCCAAAAAGATACAATCCATTCCCATGGCGTGAGCGGCTTCGGTCGCTCTAAAAGACGAAGCATAGTTACCGCCTACCTTGAATTGACCGGTTCCGTAAGGGGCTGCACGATCCACATAGCGATTGACGATAAAAGTTGTGCAATGGAACTTCCCTGGATAATACGGACCAATAGGTGAAGGAATGATGATGAACTCAAAATCATGCCCGGGGCCAACGCCTAAACGCGGAGTGGTACCAATCAGCAAGGGACGAAAATATAAAGTCGCACCGGTGCCATAAGGCGGAACAAAATCAATATTCTTCTTGAGCGCCAACCGAATTGCCCGTCCGAACAACTCTTCCGGAACCGCTTTCATAAATAATCCCTCCGCACTCTTCGCCATCCGTTTGGCATTATCGCGCCAACGGAAGATTCGAATCTTTCCATCCACCCCCCTAAACGCTTTCAACCCCTCAAACGCTTCCTGCCCGTATTGAAGACAGGTGGCGGAGACGTGCAAATGCAGGTATTTATCCTGCGTTGCATAAGGTTCTTCCCATTTGCCGTCATGACACGCAGAACGAACAATATAGTCCGGTTCCGTGTAATGAAATCCCAATGTACTCCAATCAATATTTTTCATCAAACAATGTGTCTACTATACTTATCTCCGTTTGCCACGGATGTTTATCTGTCCAAATCTGTCTACTCCAATCGGAGGTTCGGGGCATTGGCTGTTGGCTGTTAGCCGTTGGCCTTTCTCTCTTCATCAGTGATACAAGCGTTGCGTTCAGTTCATCATTCAGGTCCAACAACCATTTGTATTCCATTTCATAGAACGGTCGCAAATAATCGGCGAAGTACATGAAGTAAGGCGTGTGTTGGTAAGCCGATACGAGTGTTATCCAGTGTTGGTGTTGCCAGTGACTTTGGTAACTGATTTGTATGTCGCGTGTTAGTTGTTTATGCTCCACTTTGCCTACCGGAACCGTTAGACGAACTAATTCTCCATTCGCGTCGCGGATGAGGGCTCGGTTACGAAAAGTCTGTTTCTCAAAACTCTCCATTTGCTCTATCGTAGCTCCTTCGCTCATCAGCGCTTCCAGATACGACCTCGGCGGCAAATATGCTGTAGGCAAAATCATCGTCCTGTTGCTTTGCGTCCCAACCTATTCCAACGGATCTTATGATGGTCTTTATCAATGCTCAACCATATAAACACAGGTCGGCCTACAATATGATCCTCCGGCACAAATCCCCAATACCGGCTATCCGCAGAGTTATGACGGTTGTCGCCCTGCATCCAGTAGTAATCCATCTGGAATTCATATTCCTCGCCAATCTTCATCGGCTTGAACTCGTACGCGTCGGCGATACGTTTATAGATCCAATAATTCTCTTCCGTAATCAGAATCTTATCGCCCTTCTTAGGAATATAAATCGGACCGTAGTTATCACGCGTCCAGTCGTTGTGTCCCAACGGGTACACATCGCCGCCTTGTGCCTCAGGTTCTACCATAATAGCCAGCACATGCGGATTCTTGTCCAACTCCGCTTTCATCGCTTGCGTCAAGGGGAAATGCCACGTGGAAGCGTCCACTTGTGCGCGGTCTGCCACACTCACACCCAGTTTGTCCAAGTACTTACTACCAAAAATATGTCCGTCTGTTTGCACAAAATAATTAAATTGGAGTCCTTCGCGCTGCGGCTCGCGTTGCCCGTTCACATAGATGACATTATCCACGATTTGTAAGGAGTCTCCCGGTGTGCCTACGCAGCGTTTGACGTAATTCTCGCGACGATCCACAGGTCGGGTGATGATCTCTCCGAAGATATCCTTGCGTGCTTTCACCCGCGCTTCACCGTAATAGTGGCAAAGACTATAGTAATCAGGATTTTGCATCTTTGCGCACACGGTATCTCCTGCAGGAAAATTGAAGACCACAATGTCTCCTTTTTGCGGAGAAGTCCAACCGGCGAGGCGTTTATACTCCCAGTGTGGATGGTCGAAATAACTCTTACCTCCTCCTAACCATTTAGGCATAGTGTGTTGTACCAGCGGCATCGAAAGAGGAGTCTGCGGAACACGTGCCCCGTACGCCATTTTGCTCACGTACAGAAAATCTCCCACGCGTAGCGTCTTTTCCAACGACGAAGAAGGAATCTGGTAGTTTTGGAAGATGTATAGGTTGATGAAATATACAGCCACCAATGCAAACACGATTGCATCTACCCACGAACAGATGGTGTATAGGGTAGGCTTGGTGTCTTTGTACTTGCGCCACCAAGAATAATTGATGTATTTAGTGGTGAAGGCATCCACTATCAGCGGCAGCAAGGCCAGCCAACCAAGACTTTTCCAGTCGCCCCACGCTACCCAAATAACGAACGCAATGTATAATGCGCTCCATATACCCGCGCGGATCCATCCTCCGCGAGGTGTCTCTTTGATTCTATCTTGAAAACTTCTCATACTAATTCTTCTGCCGCCAGAACGGCACCTAATGCAAACCCTCTCCTTCCTTTGGCGATGTGCGTAATTATAATCGTATCTTCCTCACTATCCCATTTCACTTCATGGGTTCCGGGCACTTCGCCCTCGCGAATAGAAGAAATAGGAAGCCTACCCCCATCCCCTCCCTGAAGAGAAGGGAGGATTTTTTCTATTTGTTCGGCGAGCGTTTTTGCGGTGCCAGAGGGTTTGTCGAGTTTATGAATATGGTGTATCTCCACAATGGAAGGTGTGTATTGCGGTTGCATGGCCATCGCTGCGGCCAATTGCCTATTCAGCGCAAAGAATATATTCACCCCTACGGAGAAATTGCTTTTCCAAACGAGCATGGTTTTTTGAGTACTCTTCTTAACGATCACCTTTCCACTTTCGACTTCTCTTAACTCTAAACTCTCATCTCTCAACTCTTCAACATTCCACCCTGTCGTTCCGCACACAACGGGCACGCCTTGCGCCCACGCGCGTAAAATATTATCCTTGGCAGTAACAGGTGTAGTGAACTCGATCGCTATCTCTGCGCCGTTCAACTCAAACGGAGTGCCGACATCAATGCGCGCCACTATTTCGTGTCCGCGACTAAGGGCTATTTCTTCTATCATATGCCCCATTTTTCCGTATCCAATGATTGCTATCTTCATATACCCTACAAAAAGCGTGCAAAGATACAAAAAAAAATGCACATATGCAAATTTAATTGTAAAAATCTATCAATATAGGGAAAAAAGAATCGGATTAACCCTGTTGGTCAACCAGCATTTGGCAATTCTTACAATCGAACGTAAGACGCAGCGTAGTACCATTCTTGAGACGCAAGAAAGACGGTTCCTTACCCTTAGGGTAAGGATTGGTCTTGCGGCAATGCCCGAGTTCAAACAGCAGGCAGTACTTGCAAGTCATCAAACTATTTACCATTGAGCCATTTACCATTTACTCATGTATTGTTTCTCTGCGCCATTGATTTAGCACACTAATAGGTATAAAATAGGGTGCACTGTCAATGCTAATCTCCCTTGCTATATAGGGCGTATCACCCAGTTTGGACAGCTGGGTACGAATCGTTTGCAGCGCTTTGTCGGGGTTCTTCGCCGGTTCGTGAGGATAAATCCATTTACCATTTACACATTTACCATTTACCATTTGGTAGCTCAGTTTGAAGCCCTCCTCAGTCTCGCGAAAGACGATATCCACCGGAATACGGCGTTCGGAGTGCAAGGACCGAATAAATTCAACATCCAGATTGCGGTATAACGGTACGCCGCTATAACGGTTTTCCGGCACTTTGTTGATCTTCACCAACGAACCGTCCACACCATTCACGTTGAATCCTTCGCTTCCGATGGTTATCCCGTCTCCGTTATGTAAGACCACACCTGTGTGAAGACGTACACGCAATGTATTCCCTTGTGTTTCAATTACTTCGCCGATATGTTCTCCTGTGGATTTAGGAGTGTTCCAATTGGCCATATGGGGTGTGCGTCCATGCAGAAAATAGTCTGTTGCGCCTCTATGAAACGTCTTTTCGGGGTTAGGCGTAAAACTACGGCTGATAACTGAATGCTGACTACTGATGGCTGAAAGCTTCTCCCGATAGTACGCGGTGATATTGGTCACGTAGTCCGCGTCTTTGAGTCTTCCTTCTATCTTGAACGTCGTCACACCGGCATCGATAAGTTCAGCGAGGTAGGCACTGCGATCTAAATCCTGTAGAGACAATACGTAGCGCTGATGAATAGGTTTTCCTTGATCGTCCAACACTTCGTTTCCTTCGGCGTCAAGCACATCGTACGCCATGCGGCAGAACTGTGCACACGCCCCTCTGTTGGCACTACGATTAGCCAGCACTTCAGAGATGTAACAACGCCCTGAATAACTGACGCATAGTGCGCCATGCACAAAAGCTTCCAGTTCGATGTCCGGCACTGCTTCATGGATGGCTCGTATCTCGTCAATGCTTAGTTCGCGCGCCAAAACAACGCGTTTAAACCCTAAATCACGAAGGTGTGCCACTTGTTCGGGTGTGCAGTTATCGCATTGTGTAGAGGCGTGCAAACGAATAGGCGGAAGGTCTAAATCAAGCAAATGCAGATCTTGAATAATCAACGCATCTACACCTATTTTATATAGTTCGTGCGCGAGCGCGAGGGCTTGCGGGTACTCCTCTTCGTGCAACAAGGTATTGAGCGTCACCAGTACTTGCACACCATAGAGGTGCGCCATTTGTACCACTTCAGCCAAATCCTCAATACTATTGCCTGCCGCTTGGCGCGCACCAAACAGCGGTGCACCTATGTACACCGCATCCGCCCCGGCTTGTATGGCGGCTTTCGCTACTTCTTTATCGCGAGCCGGAGAGAGGAGGCTAAGCGGTACATTACTATTCCCGCGGTCACACTCACGTTCATGGAGTGCTTCGTTCCATATTGAGGAATCTCTATGCATCCGTTACAATGGTCTATTACTTCTTGTTGTACGCCGAAAACCTCATGCCCGAATACAACCGCAATGCGGTTGTGATCGGCTTCGCCTGTTAGATCGTTTTGCTGAAGGATCGCTTCGCTGTTAGACCGCTTCGCTGTTAGACTTTCTGCCACGGCTTCAAGGGTCACGGAGTCGTGGGCTTGTTCGACGGCATATACGGTGTAGCCTTGCGCTTTGAGCGCCTGAACGGCATCTAATGTGTTCTCAACATAGCGCCAAGTGACACTCTCTTCGGCGCCGAGGGCTGTCTTATGAATCTCAGCATTGGGGGGGCAGCAACAGATTCCGCAAAGCACAACTTCTTCAATACACATCGCATCAGCTGTGCGGAATACTGCCCCCACATTGTGCTGACTGCGTACGTTATCCAGTACTACCACCAGTGGCAACTTATCCGCTTTGCGGAAAGCTTCCACGCTTAGGCGATCCATTTCAGCAGTCGTTAACTTCTTCATAGGGCAAAAGGAAGATTGACGTGTAGCACACGCGCATCGGTGTCGATGTCCAGAATAAAATCTTCATGAAGCGGCAACATACGACCGTCAGTGAGGGTGGCTAAGGTGTTAATGGTCGATTCATCGATGGTGTCTATCTCGCCGATGACGCTCGTCTCTGCGTCGCGGATAGTATAACCAACGAGATCTTGCCAAGTGAGCGTATCATCGTCGCCCTCATTAAGGTCTGTGCGAAGCACAAAGCCTTCGAGACCAATCAGTTCAGAGATGTTCTCCGAACGGTAAGGCACAAAAAGCCCGTCGCGAAGCACAAAGACAAACGGGGGCAAGTCTTTGTAGTGCGTGCGGCGAATGATACCGATGGATATGAGGTCTTGAGCACTTATCATTGGCGTTGAGTGACAGTTATTGTGCCTCCTGAAAAGAGCACATTCAGTTTGAGCATCGATTCGCGGGATATTCCTTTTCGCGGCGAAGCGATACCCGCTGCCAAATCGTATTCCTCCCCGCAATTAGGACAGATAGCAAATATACCATCTATCTCGCATGGACACTTCTGACCCCTTCCTGCGCAGTAAGGACATGCCAGATCGAAGGCTTCATATCCGTTCGTAGTAACGTAAGTTACTACTCCTCCGTAACCACATGCTTCGCCGCTTAATAGGGGCTTAACGGCAGTCGTTTTACCTTTACGGAAATAGCCTTGGGGAGTAACGATAACGTAATCCGTAAAGGACGATTCCTTGAAATCTGTAAACTCCAAATACGTATTCATCACCACGCGGACAGGATAAATAGGAACCGAGCGTCTAAAACCCGAGTCCTCGCATGCCGAGAGGCATAAGAGCACGGCAATCAGCCAAACACTATTTAATCTCCTGAAACGCCGCATATATGAATCGTATAAATGAGGGTGGAGTAGGGCGGTATATACGCCGTCGTACCTTCTGTTCCGTTTCCTTCCGCATTGTACGCATCGTTGGACGAAAACTTATCGTAGTCGTACCCCAAATAGCAAGGAATATACAACTCAATGTCACCGTTGTTATGAATTAAGTGACAACCTTCGGAAAAACCCGGAATACAACTACTCAATAGCAAACCGATGTTGTTTCCCTGATCTACTTGGTAGCCGTTAATCAGTTTGACGGTATAATTGCACACAACTGTACTGGTTGAGTTCGGCCGTGCGTCTTGTGGGGTGGGGTCTGCAATAATCTTATACTGCAAGCCGGAAGAAGTCTCTTTGACGCCTTCTTGCTTCAGGTTATTGGTCAGCCAGATCTCGTTTTGCACTCTCCAGTCGGCCCAGTTATTCTGTTTGCAACCTCCTAAAACCAATAAGCAAATGGTAAATGAATAAATGGTAAATGATTTTATTTTGCTATCCATAATTCGGGGTTTAAAATGTCTCTATCTTTGTATATTTGGAAATACAATTCTGTTTTCTGGTCTTGTTCGGCGTCGGTATAAATAGTACCGATGGCTTGTTTGGTATTCACTTTGTCGCCTTGTTTGACGTTTAGTTTGGCGAGGTTGGAATAGACCGTTCGGTAATTACCGTGTTGAATGATGACGGCATAAGTACCACCTACCATAAAGCAACTTGTCACTTCGCCTTGGTACACCGCGCGCGCTTTCGCACCGGAGGTTGTCTGGAGGTAAATACCTTTGTTGTCAATGGTCACGTGTTGGTAAAGCGGATGTTGCTGTTTACCGAAATGTCCGCTGATGAGACCTTTCTCAATCGGCCATGGCAAACGTCCTTTGTTCGCCTCAAAACCTCCTGCAACCAGTTGTTGCTCTTTGGTCAGAGTGGTTTTGGAGGACGCCTGCTTGCGAACGATATCATCAATCTTCTTATTCAACTCGTTCACTTTCTTCTGTTTCTGCTGAATCTGCTTATTCAAGTTTTTCTCTTTGGATTTAAGTTGATTCAACATGTTCTGCTGCTTGCGCTCATCGCGTTTGAGGTTGTCCTGTTCGCGTTTGCGGGAGGAGAGTACGTTCTGTTTATCTTTCTTGTTCTCTTTGAGCAGGTTATTCTGCACCTCTATCTCCGCTTGCGTGTTCTCTATGCGTTGCACTTGTTGTTGACGATAGTGCGCGAACTCCTGTAAATAGCGCGCGCGGCGAGCTAATTGCTGAAAACTCTCACTGCTCAGCAGGAATAGTAGCGGTGATTGCTGCATGCGGGCATAATGGGTTTGCCGAACCATCTCTGCGTAATCGGCTTTGTAGATGTTCTGCACTTGTTGCAACGAGTCACGTGTACGGTTCAAACGCTTCATCTCTCCGTTGAGAGCCACTATCTCTCGGTCCAACGTACGGATGAGTTGCTTTTGGTTCTTGATGTTCTGCCCGATGAGTTGCAGTTTATTGAGCGTCGCACTCTCATCTTTCTTGGTCTGCTTTAGCATCTTATTGGTCTGCTCAATCTCTTGCTGCAGTTTCTTCTGCTCTTTCTGCAGATCCTTAACGCTATCAGCAGAGAAGACCGCTATCGCTGTTAGAATACAGACCGCTACGCTGACGGACCGTTTCACTGACAGACCGATTTTGTTAATCCATCTGTACTCTGTATTCTGTATTCTGTATTCTCTCAAAGCCATTTGCTCACATCTACTTGTTGATACCGAATGAGGTTTTGGTTAGTCACGCGAACCGGCACGTCCAATTGGCGTGTGGCGGGGTATAACATCTGTAACTCCACGATGTCATCGCCGAACGTATAAACGAGCCGTGCTTGTTGTTCGCCTCCCGGCAGTTCAGCCGAACATAACTGCTGCAACACATCCCAGTTAAAGGTGGGCGTTAGTTTACGGTTCAGCTCCGCATAAGTAGTACGAACATATTGTCCGTGCAGTTTATCAATACCGATGAGTTCAAACGGCGTAGCTTCGAGTCGCATGATCTCAATCCCAAAGAGCGGAGTGACGCTAATAACAAGCATGGAGTCGCGAACAACTTGCATAGACACATTGACAGCATACTTATCATTGTTAATCCGAGCCGTGGCGCGCGCACCTTGGATAAGACAAGTGTGCCAAGCCGGTTCTTCGGGTTCTTCAATAACTACCGGTGATTCTTGAACGGCTTTTTTCTGCACACCGCAACCGGTGAACAGGATTGCCAAAACCAAAAAGACTAAATAATATGTTCGTTTCATTTTTTCTTGCTGTTTTCAATCAGTTGTATATGTCGCTCTATCTCTGCGCGGGTCTCGTCAGTGGTGTACCACAACGCCTTGCGTAAGTAAAAGAGCGCCAGTTCGTCTTGTCCCTGAAGGTGCATGATCCATCCGTACGTATCCAGATAAACCGGATTATTAGGTTGCTCACGAATGGTACGTTCACTCATCTGTTCGGCTTTCTTCAAGTCTCCCTTGTGCGTAGCCATATAGTACGCATGATTATTGAGGATTAGTGACGGCAGATATTGTATGTTAGCGGGGTCTTGCGCTAAGTATTTTTCAATCTCCGCAGCGGCTTTCTTGGGCTTTTGCCACATGGAATAGATGCGATACCGATTGATGGCGCTATAACCGTCATAGCCTTTCAGGCGGTCGAGTTTATCTTGTGTCTGCAGGGCTTTTTTCCACTGACCGCTGCTAAAATACATGCGCCCTAACTGCTCCAATAAATCTTCATCGGAGGAGTTGAGTTTTTCTGCTTTCTCGAGCACAGCGAGCGCTTGACGGAACCCTTCTTCGGTACGTTGGTTGAGCAAAGCACGTGAGTACCGAAACCACTGGTCACGCGGGTCCGCTTCGAAGGCTCGCCGAAAGGCGTCCAACGCACGCTGCGACTGCCCTGCGCCCTCATAGAGTATTCCCAAGAAAGAGAGCGTCGTACCGTCTTGAGGGTTGAGCGCTTCGCAGAACTCCAGTAACACTAACGCATCGGTATAACGATCCTCGGTGATGGCTTGTTTAGCCGCGTACCAGTAATAACTAAACTGTTGCTGCCGCTCCACAGGCAAAGCCACCGGCTGAGGCTTCTTCGCCCAAGCAGGAGTACAAAGTACCAAGTACAGAAGACAGATTACTATGTAGTTAAATCTTCTCAATTCTTTCAATCGTTCAATCAATCGTCCAATCGTCAATCGGTCGAAAACTTATTTTCGACCACTATGTCCAAACCCACCGGCACCGCGTTCCGTGTCGCTTAGTTCCGTCACTTCCACTATCACCGGCGTCTCATGCTTAGCAATGACCATCTGACAAATACGCTCACCGGGCTCGATGGTCTGCGCTTCGCCGCTGAGGTTGATGAGGATCACTCCCACCTCTCCGCGATAGTCGGCATCAATAGTGCCCGGAGTATTGAGTACGGTCAGACCACGTTTGAGCGTTAATCCGCTTCGCGGACGAATCTGCGCTTCGTAACCGGCCGGTAACTCAATGAAAAGACCCGTAGGAATCAGTTTGCGCTCCAAGGGTTGCAGCGTAATAGGTGCATCGATATTACAGCGGATATCCATCCCTGCCGCTTGCTCACTCTCGTATTTCGGGAGTGGATTAGCGCTTTTGTTAATGATTTTCAGAACCATACTGTTTGTTATGTCGTTATGACAAGGTTAGAACCTTTTCTCGACGAGCACTTTCATCCCGTCAGGAACGATTTGTATATGTATATCTTTGTCCATCTCCACGGGGTCTCCGTCTAAGTGGAAAGGTGCTTTCTCTTCGCGGAAAAGCGTCACCTCTTTGGCGCGCAACGTGTCCATGAAATGGCTATCATCAATCGAACCCGTGAATAGACGCAACGCAAGGCTGGCACTGCCTAAGATAGCGTGACTGGACATCAGCATAATATCCATTTGTCCGTCTTGTACACTTGCTTTGGGGGCAATCATCGCATCGTAACCCCACTGGTTCGCGTTAGCGAAGGTGATCAGAAAGGCTTTATGCGTCACATCCCATCCCTCACCCACCAAGTGATACGTTTGGGCTTGGTAGGAGAATGCCTCTTTGAGTACGTTTTGGACGTAAGTAACAAAACCGCGTTTATTGCTGCCCGCAAATTGGTCTGCTATCAAGGCATCAAAACCCGTGCCACATGTGCTGACAAACAACTTACCGTTCGCCAAACCGTAGTCCACGGCAATAGGCTCGGAGTGGTTGAGCATCTCGATGGCTTTTTGCGGACGAGTAGGGATGTTAAGATGCCGTGCAAAACCGTTCCCGCTACCCATCGGAATAATACCCAAAGCGGTAATCCTTTCACCTTTCACCTTTGACCTTTCCCCTTTCACAATACCCCGTGCTACTTCGTTCACTGTGCCGTCTCCGCCTACTGCCACCACGGCGTCAAAACCCATTCGGGCGTATTGGTAGGCTAACTCCACCGCATGACCTGCGTATTCGGTGAAGGTAATGTTGGGCAACCACTGCGAAGCGTCCAAGCTCTGCATAATGAGCTTGGGTAGTTTACGCTTCGCGTTCTGGGTCTCTTTGCTGCCCGAAATAGGGTTGATGATAAAAGCAATATTCTTCATGTTATTTTACCAAATTGCCCGTAAGGGTGTAGGTCTTGCCTTCGCGAAGAATGAAGATCTGACCATTCTTCAGCACCTTCATAGCATTGGCGTTGGCATTCGTTTCTTCTACCGCCGTCGTACCACAAGTAACTACAGAAGAGTAGTAAGTGGTAGAACCTCCGCCTGCAAAAATGCTTATAGCTGTAACGTATGCACGTTTAGAGGTCGTCGAAACTGTAATTTTATTTGTTTCAACAGCGGGCTCTGCTTCAAACTCTAAACCGCTTGCCGGTGATTGTGTGCCTAAAGAAGTTGAGCCAGCCTCTACTTTGATATCTCCAGTATCGGAACCATATTGTGCAGCATTTACGATAACTTTAGTTACCGATTGAGTACTACTCAAGGTTAGTGTGATGTAACCGGCATTGCTACTTGAACCCATTTTGAGACCACTTACATTAGCATACAATTTGCTACCTGCGTAAGAACTAATACCGGATTCTGTCTCTACTAAATACGAACGAATATTCGCTGAAGTTGTACGGTCATTATTATTATCTGTGGTTGTGGTTTTGAATGTTACATAGGCCACTTCACTTTCACCTTCTCCTTCTTCGCTCTTACTGTAGATCGCATAGTAATCTTGTGCTTTGCTAACCGTGAAGTCGCTTACCCAAGTTTGTGCTGTCGTATTATCAGCGGCCAGTTCTGCTGTCCACCAACCTACGAACGTGTATTCCTCGCAAGCAGGAGTTGGGTCAGCAGGCGTAACGGCACTCTCACCGGCATAGTATTGTGCGGACGACAGTTCCGTGCCGTTATTGAAGAACCGAACCGTGAATTGATCATCTTCCGCAAAGGTTGCACTAATAGTTACTGCTTTGGCAGGCATCGTGAAGGTACGAGTGTTGCCTTCCCCGCTCACTTCGATAGCAGTCTCTTCCGCGTCCTTAACGCTCAATGTCGCCAAATGGTAATGTTCTGCCGGCGTAGCCGTGATCGTGACGGTCTTGCCTGCTGCCGCTTCGTCTGCAGGGTTCGTCTCTAAACTACCATTCTCCGCCTCATTCACCGTAATGGCGTATTTCTCTGCCGGCGTACAAGAGGTGGTAAAATCCGAATACGAAGTGCCGCCGCCACTGATTTTGTAAAGTTGAACTGCATTCTGTCCTGATGTATAACAAGCGAATCGAGGAGAACTGGAGTTCCAGCGAATCTTTCGGGACGCTGTGTTGACATTGGCAATGACGGCATCTCCACTTGAGAAAGAGACATTCCAAGAACTATTAGCGGAAATAGTTGTTGATGTGCTCAAACTATTACCCGTGCTCCAATTCCAGTATTTGCCGTCACGCTCAAAGGCGAAACTTCCTGTTGCACTTCCTTCAACAACAACAAAGGAATAAACTCCGCTTGGAGTAGTTGTATATTCGCTTCCAATACCATAAACGGTTGAGGTGGTAGAGAATGAGGTTAACTCCATCTTGTCGGATTCATAAACTAAGATAACCTCGTCTCCCACTGCGATGGAAGTGGCTTTTTCTATAGTAGGTTCTCCACCTCCCTCTTCTTCGGTTGCAAACACGGCGTAGTACGTGGTGGCAGTGGCTTCATCGCCGGTCTTTACGATGGTAGGTGCAGTCGTCTCGCTGGTATAATTTTGACTTGCTGTCCAGCCGTAGAACACTTTGCCTTCGCAAGCTTCCGGTTCGGTGGCAGGCAAAACTAATCCGTTGGAAGTCTCGGTGGTTGTGAATTCTTCGCCCTGCGCCATCCAAGTGATGGTCTGCGGAATCTCTTTGGCGACAGCCAAAATTTCTACATTGCCGGTAACGCTGGCAATAGCGAAAGCACCCGTACTCTCTTCATAGCTAAAGCCGGAACCCAAAGTCAATTCATCGTCACCCATATAAACCGCCCAACAATCCGCGTCAGAGAGGGTGTAACCGGCGTCAGGTGTAATGGTCAGATTCAGTGCAGCGTTTTTGTCCACTTGTCCGTCAGAAGGCACCGTACAATGCTCGCCGGAAAGCGAATATGTCCAATAATTCACTGCGCCACCGTTGTACTTAAAGGTGATATTATTGCCGCTTTTAGTGATTTGCGTCAACTCACAACCGGTGTAAGGCTTATAGGAAGTGACGCTCGTACGCGGGAAAGCGTCAGAGGCTTTACCGTAGTTAGATGTTTTGCCATCCGCAGGAACGATCGTGAAACGAGGTTCGCCGGCTTCGTTGTTCGGCGCATTGCTTGTCCATGCCGAGGCATCGTATTTGACTTGCCATACAATCATACCGCTTCCCGGCAGACCGGCATCCCATCCGCTTTGCTGACGGTTCTCTATGTAATAAACCGTTCCGGTGTTAGTGTATGGTACCAGCGACGTGCCACCTGTAATCTGATAGGCATCATCATAACCGGTTGTCAGCGTTACATCCAATTGTGCATTCTTGGCAAGGAACTTAGGTGTTGCCCAACCCATAAAATACTTATCGTAGATAGAGTAGTTAGGCGGCGTCATCTCATCGTTGTTGTAACTACCTTGATCCATAATGGACCACTTACCAGGTGTCACACCGTTGGTATTATTCGCTCCGTAATTAGTGTCATAGTAATCCGGCAAACCCAGCACGTGACTGAACTCATGACAAAGCGTTCCAATACCTGAAAGGCTTCCGCTATATTTTAATTCTGCTGAGCAGACATAGTTGTTAATCTTTTTACCATCAAAGGTAGGAAGGTTCATAGAGGTGATATATCCCTGCGAATTAGCATTGACATAATAACCGCTTGTACCGTGTGTTTGTCCGAAATACAATGCAGAAATCAATTCCCAGTTATGCGGCCAGATTGTTTCCGGTGTACCTCCTGCTGCCTGTCCTTTGCCGGCATAGAAGAAATACACGATGTCCACATAGCCGTCGCCATCGGAATCGTATTGACTGAAATCGCAACCGGCATCATTGGCTGCGGTCACTGCGTCAATCACAAAGTCCGCAATGTATAAATCATTCTCTCCATCGTCCTCGGTATCATAAACGCCGTCCTCTCCGTAATCTTGTTCGCCGTAATACGCCAAGTTGTTAGGCAATGTGACCGGCCCAAACACATCGAACGAAGGTACATAAGCGCCATTGGATTGAGCTTTGAAATAATCTACCGCCGAACCCGTGGCACCACCGGTACTATACCCCTCTTGATTGAGCATGTTGTCAAAAGCGGTGGCATTATTAGCAGCCTTGAAACTAACGTCTTGGAATTGTACCAAAATAACCAGACCTTTGGGCGCAAAATTGCGTTCTCCAATGGCTTTGCGAGGACGTGAAGAATACAGTTTGCTGGCTTGACGTTTGGCTTTGAACGCAGCCGAAGAGGGAACGGCTTCGTCGCTGACTACAAACGTACCGTCTGCATTCAGACTAACGCGTTTCCCTTCCTTATTCTCCCAATAATGATAAAACTCATCGCCTACTTGGCGAACTTCGATGGTCGAACCATCCGTTTGGGTCTTAGTCTGCCAACCTCTATACGCCGGCACTGCCCATACACTTACAGTGCATACCAGCGCCACTAAGCTCAATAAAACTTTTTTCATGTTATCAAATTATTAATTATCAATTATCAATTATCAATTATCTGCCCCATTATATTGTAGGTTTGCTCACCCACTTGAATCCTCAATTCGCCTTCCTTCACAAACTTCTGTCCTCTTCCTTTTTGGAACCTATAGGCAGGTTCCTCTTCCAGTCCTTGTTCTTGAGGTTGCTCCAAACGCTCACAGTAAGCGCGGATCATGAACGTGTAATCCAGATTATAATCCTCCGCTAAGTCTTCCCACTTATCGCCATCCAAACTGACCCAACGTCCGTTCGCATCGCCGGTATTGGCACTCACCATGGCAGGATTAGCATCGGTGCCTTCGCTCAAAATAACCCACAGGTTACGGGTCGGTTCAAAGAAAACCGTATCCGCCAACGTGATGATATGAAAACTATCCCCTGCTGCCGGTTCTACCGTTTCGGTATAAATCTTATTGCTCGCCACCGGTGTCTCTCCGTCCGAATAGATATCTATCGTAATCGGTTGGGTGTTATTGGTCTCTTTTTCGTAAACCGCCACTTTCGTCAGCGCGTTGTTGGTCTGCGTGTTTCCGGGTATCATAATACCCCAATAGAACTCCTTATGTCCTCTGCCTATTTGATGAGCCTGTTTCCCGTCATCATAGAACTGCCAATCTATCCACGCGGAGTCGATAGGGTGTGCACCGCCCATATATTCGAACGTCACCACACCATTGCTCTCTTCTACCTCCGTCACCGCCTTGCCTTCTACCGCTTCCCACGAGTCGCTTACTTGCGCCACGGTATAACGCGGATTACCGGCTTCGTTATTAGGTGCGTTCCAACTCCACACTCTACTGTTATAATCCACACGCCAAACGACCATGCCGTGCCCGGGCAAGAACTTATCCCATCCGCTTTGCTGACGGTTCTCCAAGTAATAATTCAACTGATTATTAGCCGTTGCGGTTTGTTGCTTACCCGATTGATTCACCTGATAGGCATTGTAATCGTCCGTTCCGTTGGCATACAGAGTGCCGTTAGACGGAGTGGAACCTAAATTAACCGGTTCTACCCAACCGAAGAAATATTTCTCCCACGGGTCATAGTTGGGCGGGCAATGCAGATTACCGTTATAGCAACCCGCGTCCATCACATTCCATGCACCCGGAGTGAGACCGTTCTGCTCGTTCTCACCATATTGCGTGTCGTAGAAATCCGGCAAACCCATTACGTGACCGAACTCATGACACAAGGTACCAATGCCGCATAATTTATTATAACCGTCTAACTCGGACGAACAGGCGTAGTTGTTAATCACTTTGCCGTCCATGATGAGCAAGTTATAATCCGACTGACTGTTGATATAATAATCGTCTCGACCATGCGTCTGACCTAAATACAGTGCCGAAATCAACTCATAGTTATGCGGCCAGATGGTTTCCGGTGCACCTCCGTACGCCTCACCCTTTCCGGCATAAATGAAATACACGAAATCGACATATCCGTCTCCGTCGGAGTCATATTGACTGAAATCGCACCCCGCTTCTTCGGCCGCCAATATAGCATCAATCACAAAATCTGCCATATACATATCGGTCAAACCGTCATCATCCGTTCGGTATAAACCATCTTCTCCTAAATCATGCTCGCCATAGTATTTCACATCGTGCGGCAGGGTTACAGGGCCGATTACATCAAACTGCGGACGGTACGAACCGTTCGATTGGTCTGCAAAATACTGCGCTGCCGAACCGTAGTTCTCTCCCTCATGCGCGTTCGTTGTGCATTGACCTTCGGCGGCGTTGCACATATTGTCAAACACGTCATTCGTGTGCGCCGCTTTCATCTCTGAGTCAGTAAAATTAACCAGTATAACGACCCCCTTTGGCGCTAAGTTAGGCGTTGTACCTACGGCTTGCTTTGCACGCTTAATACCCTTAGATACCAACGCAGGCGCAACCCCGCGCAAATCGCGAGCGCGCGTACGACGATCCTCCCAAACGTCCTTTGTAGGAACCCTCTCCTCGCTTGGCACAAACGTTCCATCCGCTTGTTCCAGCATCAGCTTTCCATCTGCACTCTCCCAATAAGCGCACCACTCATCGCCTACCAGACGCACGTTCACTTCGCGGCCGTCCACCGTTTGCTTCGTCTGCCATCCGGGATATGCCGGCACTGCCCATAATCCCACGGCACACAGCATCAATACTATACTAACAATAATCTTTTTCATATATTCTGTCAAGCAAAAACTCAGTGCCTGGGCTATTTTTCTTAGCCCAAAGGCACGATTTTTTCAAAGGGGTTTTATTTGTTTTTTTTTCTCTAAAAATCAATTGTCAATTATCAATTATTCTCGTGTTTGAGGTGTTTAAAGAACAGATTAACCATCATCACAGCAATCGTTCCGACTACCGCCTCGGCGTACATGCCATACCCGCACAAGCAACCTATCGCTGCGGCGCACCAAACGGTTGCCGCTGTCGTCAAACCCTTCACCGTATCGCCATCTTTGAAGATAATACCGGCGCCTAAAAAACCTATACCGGACACTACCTGCGCAATGATACGCGAGTTATCGCCACTTATCATCGTCGGCGACATCAGCACATACAACGCACTACCGATGGCAATGAGCGAAATCGTTCGTGTTCCCACTACTTTGCCATGCAACTCACGTTCCATGCCTATCAGATATCCCAGCGCTGTGGCCAGTAGTATCTTGGTCAATAATCCCAACCAATCTGTCTGCAAAAAACTCTCCATCTTTATCCTTTTATCGTTCTGTTTTTGGGCTTTCAGTCGTCAGCTATCTGCCGTCAGAAAAAGCAGAAAGCTGAACGCTGAATGCTGAATACTTTTTAATTTAGCGTGCAAAGGTACAACTTTTTTTTGACATATGCAAGATTTTTATATTTTTTTATAAAAATAATCGTTCGAGGCAAGCCGAGATAAGACATAAATTTGCAATTTTCTTCTTTTTCCCGACATTAATGTCGGTCGTCTGCATTTTATCCGACATCTCCTTTCTAGGTGGTTACATTGGTTTTTCCCTGATTCCGCCACCCATCTTCCACCTTGTTCAATCGAATGCTCATCGTATGCTCATCGTATGCTCATCGTTTGCTCCACCTGACGTCACTATGCTCACAAGCCAAGAATACCCCCAGAAAATCCGCCAATTTTGCCATCATAAACTATATTATATATTTATAT
>JAFSWF010000005.1 GCA_017444615.1 Paludibacteraceae bacterium
GTGCAGAACTTAGGTAACACCTATTCGCTGCGTATATGGATGAAGCCGGATGTGATGGCGCGTTACGGCTTGGCTCCGGAAGATATCTTCGCCGCTATCGGCAACCAGAACATGGTGGCCGCTACGGGTTCACTTGGCGAGCAGAGCGGAAATACCTATCAATACAACCTGGAGTACAAAGGCCGTCTGCAGTCGATCGAAGAGTTCAAAGACATCGTGCTGCGCACTACGGGCGGCAATGTATTGCATCTGCGGGACGTGGCAGAGGTGGAGTTAGGTGCCCTGTCGTATAGCTTCTCGTCCCGTATAGACGGACAACCCGGTGTGGCATTTATCATCAACCAGGCTCCGGGAGCCAATGCAACCCAGGTGAACGCCGCTATCAATGATATCTACAAGGACCTGCAAAAGACCATGCCGGCAGGTATGGAGTTCACTATTCTCCAGACATCCGACGACTTCCTCTATGCAGCTATCCATAATGTGGTGGAGACTCTGATCATTGCTATCCTGCTTGTGATTCTGGTCGTTTACTTCTTCCTGCAGGATTTCAAGGCAACCTTGATCCCGTCGATTTCCATTATCGTATCGCTTTTAGGTACGTTTGCGGTTGTGAAGATTGCGGGTTTCTCGCTCAATATCCTTACGCTCTTTGCCTTGGTGCTGGCGATCGGAACCGTGGTGGACGATGCCATTGTGGTCGTCGAGGCGGTAATGGCGAAGATGGAGCACGGCTACACCTCGGCGTACAAGGCAACCAAAGACGCGATGAGCGAAGTGACCGTAGCTGTCATCAGCTGTACGCTGGTCTTCATGGCGGTGTTTATCCCTGTGACCTTCATGCCCGGTACGAGCGGTACTTTCTTCACCCAGTTCGGTATCACGATTGCCAGTTCGGTAGGTCTGAGTTGTATCTCGGCGCTGACCCTCTGTCCGGCATTGACGGCAGTTCTTTTCCGTCCCAAGAAAGAGGCGCCGAACGGTAAGAAAAGTTTCAACCAATGGGTCAAAGAGGCCTATGAGGCAGGATATAACGCCGTCCTGAACAAATATAAAACCGGTGTGGCTAAGTTCCTGAAGAAACCAGGCCGCGCCTGGATATGGCTGATTGCTGCTGTTGTAGCCATGGTACTGGCTATGCGTGCGCTGCCGGCAGGACTGGTGCCGCAAGAGGACCAAGGTGTGTTTGTGGTTGACGTGACGGCTCCCGCCGGTTCGCCGCTCGTGGAGACCGACAAGATCATGGCGCAGGTTGAGGAACATGTGCTGCGGCTGGAGGAAGTGGAGAGCTATGCCAAGATTTCCGGATTCGGTATCGTCTCCGGAACAGGCGTCAGCTACGGTACACTCGTAGTCCGTCTCAAGCCATGGGACGACCGTAAAGGACTGGAGCACTATATCGATATGGTGATGGCGAAACTGTACCTCTCATGCGAGGATATCAAGGACGCCCAGATTTTCCCCACGCAGATGCCCCAGATCCCGGGATACGGTAATAATAACGGTATAGACCTGCAGATGGAGGATCTGCAAGGCGGCGATATGAGCAAGTTCAATGAGGTGACCAATTCCTTCCTCGCCGAACTGCTGAAACACAAGGAAGTGCAGATTGCGCAGTCGCTCTACAGCGAGTCGTTCCCCAAATACAAGGTGGATGTGAATGCCACGCAGTGCGACCGCGCAGGTATCTCGCCGGATGTGGTGCTTAACACGCTCGGCGCCTTCTGCGGTAGCGCGTACATCAGCAATTTCAACCAGTATGGAAAAGTCTATCGTGTGATGGCAGGTGCGGCTCCTGAATATCGTCTGGACCCCAATTCCCTCAATAATATATTCGTGCGCATAGGGGATGAGATGGCTCCGATCTCGCAGTTCGTGACGCTCACTCCGACCGTAGGATCGGCTTCGCAGAAGCGATTCAACCTCTACCAGTCTATTGCATGTTACGTCCAGCCCAATGCGGGTTATAGCGAAGGCGATGTGCAACGCGTGATTGAGGAGGAGGCAAAAGACCATCTGCCTGCCGGCTATGGCTATGAGTACGGCGGTATGAGCAGGGAGTTGCAGGCCAACAGCAAATCCAACCTGACGATACTGATTTATCTCGTTTGTATCTTGCTGATCTACATGATTCTCGCCTCGCTCTATGAGTCGTTCTTTATTCCGTTTGCAGTGCTTCTGTCTGTGCCGTTCGGTCTGATGGGTTCGTTCGCGCTCTCATGGATCTGCGGGCAGGAGAATAACATCTACCTCCAGACGGGTGTCATCATGTTGATCGGTCTGCTGGCGAAGACCGCCATCCTCATCACCGAGTTTGCCGTGGAGAAACGCAAGCAAGGTATGGGTATTGTGGAAGCGGCGCTCGGCGCGTGTGAAGATCGTCTGCGTCCTATTCTCATGACTGTCGTGACGATGATCGCCGGTATGATTCCGCTCATCATCGAAGGTGGCGCCGGAGCAAACGGTAACCGCGCTCTCGCCATCGGCGTGACAGGCGGTATGGCCGTCGGCACACTCGCGCTCGTGTTCGTCGTGCCCGCGTTCTATATCATCTTCCAGAAACTGCATGAGAGATTTCAAGGGGCACCGGAAGAAGTTTTGTCGGAATCCCGTAATACCGGAACATCGGTATCCCGGAAAGCGCCTATTATAGTCTTCATCGCTGCAAGCACGATGATGATGAGCTCTTGCGGTATATTCAAGAAATACGAGCCTGCGGCGCAGCCTCAACAAGATAGTTTAGTCACGCAGATTAGCGAAGCCGACTGGCAGTCTTATATCCAAGACCCTGTCTTGCAATCCCACATCCGCAAAGCCTTGAACGCCAACGTCGATTACCGTTCGCGCCAACTGGCGGTCAAAGAGGCTGACGCACGTCTGCGTGCCGCTAAGCTCGGTTTCTTGCCCACGCTCGCTATCTCGCCTGCGCAGGTAGGTGTGACAGGCACCTACACACCGGGTGCCGGTACCTCGGGTGCTACGCTCACCTACCAAGTGCCGCTGGCGCTCAACTGGGGTGGGGAAGGCTTCGGTACACTCACCAACCGCAAACGGCAGGCAGACATGCTTCGCGCGCAAGCCGAAGATAACCTCGCTGCGGCGCACGCTAATCTCGTGGCAACGATGGCACGCACCTACACCCAACTCCAACTGCTCGATTACCAGGCCGTCATCCTCGACTCCACCGAGCAGATCTGGCAACGTGTGCTCGAGACGCAGCGCGTCTTAGTGCAGAACGGTCGTGCTTATTCGCCCTCCGTGGGACAGATGGAAGCGTCGCTCATCAACGTGCAGATTCAGCGCAAGCAACTGCTCGAACAGATCCATAGTCTCGAGCTGTCTTTCTGCCTCCTGCTCAACGAAGAACCGCACGAGATAGACCGTTCGCCGTGGACGAGTTACGCGTTCAATACTTGGACACTTGAACCGATTCCTGCTGCACAGTTAAGTAACCGCGCAGACGTGCGGGCAGCAGAACGTAACGTGGCAGTGGCATACTACCAAACGAACATGGCGAAAGCGGCGTTCTGCCCTGCGCTCTCCCTCTCCGGACTCATCGGATGGACGAATAACGGCGGTATCGTCGCTAACCCCGGACAGTTACTGATGAACGCAGTCCTCGGACTGGCGCAGCCTATCTTTGCCGGCGGTAAACTGACGGCGAACCTTAAGATAGCTAAACTGGAGCAAGAGGAAGCGGCGAACCGCTATGTAGAGACCATGCTGAAAGCAGGTAGCGAAGTCAATGATGCCATCTTCCGTTGCAGCAGTGCGCAGCAGCAAGACAGCCTCTATCAGCGTCTCTTAACCACCCAACAAGAGTCGTACGACGGCACCTGCGAACTGATGAAAAAAGGTAAGGCGTCTTACCTCGAAGTCCTTACCGCGCAGGAGAAACTGCTCCAAGCCCAACTGGCAGATGTCACCAACCGTTATAACGGCCTTATCAGTCTCATCGACCTCTACATCGCCCTCGGAGGAGGAACTAAATAAACACCTATATGAAAGTATTACTTATTAATGGAAGTCCGCGAAAGAGCGGCAACACTTTTTTAGCACTCAGAGAGATTGCTAATACGCTTCAAGCAGAAGGGATTGAGTCTGAGATCGTGTGGATAGGAAATAAGCCGCTTCGCGGATGTATCGCTTGCGGTATGTGTAAGCGCAATAACGATGGTAAGTGTGTTTTTGACGACGATGTGTGCAATAAGATCTCCGCTAAGTTTGCCGAGGCGGATGGGTTTGTATTCGGTTCGCCGGTCTATTACGGTCAGCCGAACGGCGCGCTATTAGCGATCATGCAACGCGCTTTCTTCAGTAACGGAATGAACGTGGTAAACAAGCCTGGTGCAGCCGTTACTATCTGCCGTCGAGGTGGAGCAACGGCCGCTTTCGAAGCGCTGCAGATGCCGATGCAGATGATGCATATGCCGATTGTGACCAGTCAGTATTGGAACATCGCTTACGGTCGCGAAGCCGGACAGGTGACGGAAGATACCGAAGGCATGCAGACCATGCGTGCCTTGGCGCGTAATATGGCGTTTATGCTTCGAGCCATAGAGGCAGAGAAAGCAAAGAACGGCCTGCCGGTTCGCGAAGAATGGCAACCGATGCACTTCATTCGCTAACCAGCTGGCATTCTTTAGGCGTTCGTTAACGCTCAAAAAGTCGGAGTAACTTCATCTTCAGTTCTCCGGCTTTTCCTATATAAGGATGTTCGCGGAGCGGCAGATTCCAGTAGGTACGCCCCTTGAGAACGGTCTGGGGATGAGTGAACTCACGGAATCCCCATTCGCCATGGTAAGCGCCCATGCCGGAGTGGCCTGTGCCGTTGAACGGTACACCTTTGACCATCATATGGATGCAGACCTCGTTGATGCAACCACCGCCGAACTGCTGGGTCTGCATGACCCGATTCGCCCACCGCATATCTTGCGTAAAGAGGTACATAGCCAGCGGATGTTCGCGCTCAGCGATGATATCCATCAGGGTATCTACCTCTGCATCTTTGAAGGGAACGACAGGCAGCAGGGGACAGAAGAGTTCGTGTTGAACGATGTGCTCGTTGCTATCCACGGGATAAATGATCGTAGGCGCGTACTTGCGGGTTGCCTTATCACCTACGCCGCCAAAGATGATCCGTTCGCGGTGTTCATCGGCTAGTTTCGCACACTTATCGTAGGCTGCGTCGGTAATCAGTTTGGGGTACTCTGGGTTCGTCTCGGCGTGTTCGCCTATTTGTGCAATAAAGGCAGCTTTGAGTTCGATTAGGAAGCGTTCTGCCACCTCTTCGGCGACGGCTATTTGGTTGATGTTGATACAGATCTGGCCGGCGTTGGTTAGTTTGAAGAACGCTATCTTCCGTGCTGCATCTTTGAGGTCGGCATCAGCGCGTACGATGCACCAGTTGCCGGTCTCACCGCCGAGTTCGAGTGCCACGGGGGTGAGGTTCTTAGCGGCTTCGGATAGCACATGTTTGCCTACCGAAGGCGAACCGGTGTAGAAAATCTTATCGAACCGTTGCGCGAGGCACATATCTGCGATGTCATGTCCGCCGTCGATGAGTGTGATATACTCCGGCGGGAAGACTTCTGCAAAGAACCGCTTCAAGGTCTCCGTACAAGCGGCAGACTTAGAACTGGACTTGATGACTACGGTGTTTCCGCCGCACATAGCCGCTGCCACTACGCCGATGGTCAGTAGTATGGGGAAATTGAACGGACTAATGACGAGAGAGACACCGTAGGGCATCTTATACACTTTGGTGACGAGGGAGGGGAAGCACATCAGTCCGCTGAAATGTCGTTCGGGTCGTGCCCAGCGTTTGAGACCAGAGAGCATCTCATTGATTTCCACGATGATGGGTCCTATATCGCAGAGGTAAGCTTCCACTTCCGTGCGGCCTAAGTCTTCAGCCAAGGCGGCAGCAAACTCCGCCTGATGGGCGATGACGGCGGCTTTGAGTTTCTTGAGTTGCTCGATACGCCATGAAACGGGCAGCGTCACGCCGGTTCGGAAGAAACGTCTCTGCGCCGCTACTATCTCGCGAATCGACTCCTCAGTATAGTGGTCTGTATGCTGCAGCCTATCATCTGTTATCTTCTCAAGGATTGCTTTAATCTCCTCTTCGCTCAGGGTCACCGGTGCAGAGTAGTTAATCGAATCGGCCGCCACCATCGGGATTAGTTTCTCGTGGTCACACGCCCGAACGGGTGAAGGGATCGCATCCAGACCGCAGGTCTTCAGCAGATCGCGAACAGCTTGCAGAAAGTCCGGCACCCTGCAATAACGTGCCAAGGCATCGTATTGGTCTTTGCAGGCTTCTTTTTGGAACTCGAGCACAGGCATCAACATAAGAGAGATAGCTTGTCCGTGCGAGAGATGGTACATGGCTCCGATACTGTGCGCGAAAGCGTGCACATAGCCGGCTAATTGGGTGTTGATGGCGTTACCGCCATACATTGCCGCTCGGCACATCGCCAAGCGCGCTTCGTTCGCCCGTTCATTCGTTAAGTCCTTTACTCCTTCATTCGTTAGAAGAGGCAGGTTCTCCAGAATGAGTTTGACTCCTTCCATCGACATCTTCATATCTTCTTCGTCCGGCTCCACATCCGCTACGGCTCCTTCGATACAATGACTGAGCGCGTCGATACCGCAGGCGGCTGTTACGGCTTTGGGTGCGTTCATCGTCAACTCACTATCGTGCACCACTTGCGTCACATTGAGTCCGATGAGCACAGTCGAACTCTTCGTTCCTTGCTCATTAGTGACTACTGCACCAACAGTCAGTTCGGCGCCGGTGCCGGCGGTAGAAGGTACCATGATAAGCGGAAGGGTTCCTTTAGGAACCGGCAGGAACTTCAGCAGTAGAGCTTTGACCGGAAGATGAGGCATTCGGACGCCGGCTGCAATCATCTTACAACTATCCATGACCGAACCGCCGCCTAAGGCGATGATTGCCTCAGCCTGGCTCTCTAAAGCTTGCTGACGACCGGCTTCGATAATCGTCAAATTCGGTTCCGAGTGGATGTCGCTAAAGAGCGACCATTCTATTTTGGCTTCGTCCAACGACGCCAAGATAGCTTTCTCAAACCCCAACGAAAGAAGGGTAGTATCGGTTACAACCAGTACTTTTTTATAGCCGTTCTGGTGGCAAATCTCCCCAATTTGTGAGCGAGCCCCTAAGCCTTCTGTTACTTGCGGTTCAGGCAGGGGGATCGCATGAATGACCTTACCCGGCAACCGACGAATCTGTTTTCTAAAATGATAAGTCATATAATTGACAATTGATAATTTGTCTGCAAAGTTACAACTTTTTTTTGACATGTGCAAATTTTTAGGGATTTTTTGGTATGACAGTACTTAAACGTTACAGGATGGTCCATGGATGGTCCGTGTAATCACCTACTAATAACCTACTATTTACCTACTAATCATATACTAATCGCGTACTAGTGACAATGAGTGACACGGGAATCGAGTGCAAAGGTTCAACAATGAGTGACACGGGATGAGGTGTGTTTTGAGTGGTAAGGGAGGATAAGGGGCGGTAAGGGGTGGTAATGGGTGTAAAAAAAATGGTATTTGGGAACAAATCGTACTTTTTATTTGCATACATGCATTTTTTTTTGTAATTTTGCAGTCGTTTACGGCAGATCTGACAAGCACTATGAATACGTTTTACACCCTTTCTCAGTTGTGCGCGGAGATAGAAGACGTGCTGGCGGAATCGTTAGCCCCCACTTATTGGGTGCAAGCGGAGATCAGTAGTCTGAGCGAAAAAGGCGGACACCTGTACTTGGAATTGGTGGAGAGTAATACGTCCACGCATAAGATACAGGCTAAGATGCGTGCCACTTGTTGGGCAGGCACCAAGGAGTTGCTGATGGCGTATTTTGAGGCGGAGACGGGTCAAACGTTGCATGTAGGGATGAATATCCTGGTGGAAGCGGAGGTGCAGTTCCACGCCGTGTATGGGTTGAGTTTGTCGATTATCAATATAGACCCTCGGTTCACGGTAGGCGAGATGGCGCGCAAGCGTCAGCAGACGATTGCACAGTTGGAAGCGGACGGGTTATTGGAGGCGCAGCGGTTATTGACACTGCCTACGTTAGTGCGAAGAGTGGCTGTTATCTCTTCGCCTTCGGCGGCAGGCTATGGGGATTTTATGCATCAGTTAGAGGAAAGCGGTTATCGATTTGAGACGGCCTTGTTTAGTGCCACGATGCAAGGAGAAGGAGCGGAGCAGTCTATTCTGGCGGCGTTGGAAGCCATTGAGGCGGAAGCAGAACGATGGGATGCGGTGGCTATCATTCGTGGTGGAGGTGCCACAACTGACCTTTCGTGCTTTGACCAATATACCCTTTGTGCTGTATGTGCGCAATTTGGGTTACCTATTCTAAGCGGTATTGGTCATACGAAAGATGTGAGCGTGTTGGATCTGGTGGCGTACGAGGCGTTGAAGACGCCTACAGCGGTGGCTGAATGGTTGATTCATCGAATGGATAATCAGTGGATGCGCATCGAGGATTTATTCGTTCGGCTGCATCGCACAGCCGATAGGCAGATACTGATTCGGCAACATATGGTTGAGTTGCTCGAGCAACGGTTAGCCGCCTGCAATCCTGAGCGTATTTATCGGATGGGTTATAGCCTGTTGACCAAGAACGGTAAGGTGGTTCGTAGTGTGCAAGAATTGCAACAAGGTGAGGTTGTAACCACCCATTTGGCGGACGGAAGTAAGGAGCTGTATGTTAGCTAAGGAACAATATATCGGTGCCGGAGTTTTGTTGGTCATCATCGTAGCCACGTGGTTGTATGTGGCGTTGGGACCGCATCAACGGGGCACCGAATACGAGCAAGCGTTGATGGAGCAACAACGGGTATTGGACAGCTTGCGGCAGGACAGTATCGCGCAAGTACGCGCAAGAAGGGATAGTTTGCGCGAAGCGAGATGGCAACATCTGAAAGACTCGTTCGATGCAGTCGATTCGTTGCGGTTTAAGCAGTGGGCGACTAAACGGCAGGCACGATATGACTCGGCTCGGTTGGCCGATTCGCTTTGGCGCGACAGCGTAGGTTTGTCGTATAAAAGGGCAGTAAAGAAAGACACTATTTTGGATCTTAATACGGCCGACACGACTGAGTTACAATACATCCGCGGTATTGGACAATACAAAGCGAAACGGATTATTGCGTATCGGGAACAGTTAGGTGGTTTCTATAGTACGGAACAGTTAGGTGACGAGGATTTGCGGGAGTTGGGGTTGGATTCGCTGAGACGTTTTTTTGCGGTGACGACGGATAGTTTGCGGACGATGGATGTGAACCGGTGTAGTGTCAGTACGCTGAGTAGGCATCCGTACTTGCGGTACACACAAGCCAAAGCTATTTATCAGTTAAGGCGGCAACGGATAAACCTACGCAGTATTGAAGACTTGCGGGTGTTGAGTGAGTTGGATTCTACGGACATTGCGCGGCTGCAGTATTACCTGCGGTTTGAACCTTAGATTTTAGAAAAAAACCTAAAAAACATTTTCGGTATCCAAGTTAGAGATACGCATTTTGCTCGGCGGCGATGGTGGTGGGTTCGCCATGGCCGGCATATACTTTCGTCTCCGGCGGTAAGGTCAATAAGGTTTTCAGCGATTGTATGAGTTGCAAATAATTGCCTCCGGGCAAGTCTGTTCGCCCGTATCCCATCCGAAAGAGCGTGTCGCCGGAGAAGAGGAGTGGGGATTGGGGATTGGGGAAATAGAGGCAGACCGAACCTGGTGTGTGGCCGGGAGTGGGAATTAATTGACAATTAACAATTGATAATTGACAATTGAGTGGGCGTATTGGAAAGGGTTCGGCTTTGAGGGGAATGCCGAACAGGTCGTATTGGTCTTGCATGGCTTCGACCATGGGGATGTCGGCATCGGGGATGAGGACGGATGTGTTCCATTGCCGGCACGCCCAAGCGGCACCCCATAGATGATCGAGGTGACCGTGGGTGGCAATGATGGATAATTGGTGATTGGTGATTGGTAATTGGTGATTGATGTAGTTCAATAACTGCTGTTTTTCGTACTCGGTGTAGCATGCAGGATCAATGAGCAAGAGGTTGCCTTGCTCATCGTTCACCACGTAGGTGTTGGTTTGGAAAGGTCCGAAGACGAATGATTTTACTTGTAACATTCTTGGCAGATTAGTGGTTGTTGGGTAAGGGCTGCTTGGCGGAAAGCGATCGCTTTTTCGTTACTGAATAGTTCTTTCAGCGGTCGCTCCATAATATTTCCGTAAGCGTGTGCGTGCGCTTTGTCGTAGCAGCAGGGAAGCACTTCTCCTATGGTGGTAATGACGCATCCTGTCCATGCGCGGAGGCATGTTTTGCTGAGGGGTTTGCGGTGATAGCGGCCGTCTGCACTTTGGGTATAACGGCTGTAACGCGGATTAGTAGGCATCAAGGGATGACCGTTGGTGTAATCGTACAACTGTGCCGTTTTGAAGACCAGCCGGTCGGCGCCTAAGGCTTTGTACTGCTGCTTAAACGCTTTCCACTCATGCTCGTTCGTACGTAGCCGCAGGCATTGCAGCTCAATGATGGTGGCTTTGGCCTTGGCGTCGGCTTTGGCATCGTGGAGCCAGCGAAGGGCTTTTTTGCATTGCTCTACGTTGCCGCCTACGCGGTACGCGTTATAAGACGCGTCGGTTAAGCCGTCCATTGAGATGATTATTCTATTGAGCCCCGCTTTCACCAAGGCTTCAGCCAATTGCGGTGTCATCGCTTGGGCGTTGGTTGAGATGATGGTATAAAGACCTGCTTCGTGTGCTTCGGCAATCATCTGTGGCAGGTCTTTATGCAGAAGCGGTTCGCCCTGAAAATAGAATTGGATGGTATGCGCGCAAGGAGTTATCTGTTCGAGCGTTCGCTGCCAAACCTCGCGGGAGATGAATGTAGCGGAATCGCGGGACACCGGGATTCCGGTATTTCGTAGGCCAACCGGACAAGCGGGGCAGCGTAATTGGCATATATTAGCGGGTTCGACCGAGACAAAGAGGGGTTCATGCTGAATACGCACCAAGCCCAAGAGACTTAGTGCGTAACTCCAATAAGCGCGTAGGGCATTACGCAATCGCGATCTTGTTAACACGGCGTTCATGACGTCCGCCTTCAAAATCCGTACGGAAGAAAGTGCGTACGATATCCAGTGCTTTCTCGGCAGAGATAAAGTTAGCCGGCAGTCCAAGCACATTGGCGTTGTTATGCTGACGCGCTAATTCCGCCAGTTGGGTCTCCCAACACAGCGCGGCACGGATACCTTGATGCTTATTAGCTGTGATGCAGATACCGTTGCCGGTCGAACAGATGACGATACCGAAATCAAATTCGCCTTTCTCTACGGCGTAGGCCAAGGGGTGCGCAAAATCCGGATAATCGCAACTATCGGTGGAGTAGCAACCAAAATCATGTACGGTGGCGCCGTTCTGCTCGAGGTAAGCACGTACTTGTTGTTTGAGCGCAAAGCCTGCATGATCGCTGGCTAAGGCAATGGACATTTCAGAAATGACTTTCATTCTATTGACTATTTGACGATTGACGATTTGACGATTGAGGATTAAAAGATTGCTGCCAGATTACCGAACATCAACTTGCAGGCGATGGCGAGCACAATGATACCGAAGAATTTACGGATTATATAGAGGGCTGTCGGTCCCAGATACTTGGTTAACCAGTGTGTGCCGATGAGCACTAAATACAGAACAACCATGCAGGCGATGAGGGACACGCACAAACTGGCGATACTATACTCAGCGGTGATGGCTAACAGCGCGGTGAAGGCACCCGGGCCGGCGTACATAGGGAAAGCTAAGGGCACGATAGAACCGCCTCCGCTCATCTCACCCTCCAGTTTATCATTTTGAAAAATCGTAATATCCAGAATCATCTCCAACGCCATCAAGAAGATAACAAATCCTCCGGCTATGGCGAAATATTCGATTTGCACCCCGAATAGTTTGAGGATCCATTCGCCCAAGAAGAGAAACGACAGAAGAATGATGAGACTGGCAATACAAACCTTGTTGGCACTGATCTTAATGCCCTTTTTCTCCATCGCAATCGTGATAGGGATATTCCCGAACGGATCGATGATAGCAATCAGAAAAATAAACGAAGAAAAGACCTGCCAGATGTCGATGACACCAAAGAAATTGCGTATAGCTTCCATAGTATTTGTCAATTTTAGAGCACAAAATTACAAAATTTCTTGCATATATGCAAATTTTTTAGTAATTTTGCAGCGTTTTCTGAAAATAAATCATAATTTATAAATCATAAATCATAAATTTACTTGTATGATTAACAGTCAAGACATCAAAAACGGCGTATGTATTCGCATGGATGGCCGTTTGTATTTTGTAATTGAGTTCCTGCACGTTAAACCGGGTAAGGGTAACACCATTATGCGCGTTAAATTCAAAGACGTAGTCGATGGTCGTGTGTTGGAGCGCCGCTTTAATATCGGTGAGAAACTGGAAGACGTACGCGTAGAGCGCCGTCCGTATCAATTCCTCTACAAAGAGGGTGAGGACTACATCTTCATGAATAACGAGACCTTCGAGCAAGTACCTATCGCACACGATTTGATTACCGGTGTGGACTTCCTGAAAGAAGGTTTCACGGTAGATGTTGTGTCAGACGCTTCGTCCGATACGATCTTGTTCGCAGAATTACCGACGAAGGTTGAGTTGGCCATCACTTACACCGAACCGGGTTTGAAAGGTGATACTGCTACCAACACTCTCAAACCCGCTACGTTGGAGACGGGTGCGGAGATCCGCGTGCCGCTCTTTATCAACGAAGGTGAAGTTGTACGCGTAGATACGCGTGACGGTTCGTATTGCGAACGCGTTCGTTAAGTTATCCCTCGTAAACGGGGTCAGTCAGATCGCCGTTGAGGAAACTGTCATAGGCTGTCATATCAATGAGGCCATGTCCACTCAGGTTGAAGAGAATCACTTTCTCTTCACCTGTTTTTTTACAGGCTAACGCTTCGCGAATAGTGGCCGCTATGGCGTGTCCGCTTTCAGGCGCAGGGATGATGCCTTCGGTTTGCGCAAAGAGTAAACCGGCTTTGAAGGATTCCGTCTGCGGGATATCTACGCCGCGCATATACCCATCTTTAAGTAACTGACTGACGATAGTGCCTGCCCCGTGGTAGCGCAAACCGCCGGCATGGATATTAGCCGGTTTGAAATCATGTCCTAAGGTGAACATCGGCAGCAAGGGAGTGTAGCCTGCGCTGTCGCCAAAGTCGTATTCGAACTTACCTTTGGTCAGTTTCGGACAACTGGATGGCTCGGCTGCGATGAAATCAATCCATTTACCATTGGACGATTTACCATTTCCCTTTTGAAGCTGATGCCGCATGAAGGGGAAGGCTAATCCGCCGAAGTTACTTCCTCCGCCAAAGCAGGCGATGATGGTATCCGGATACTCGCCTGCCATCTCCATTTGTTTCTCGGCCTCGAGACCGATGACGGTCTGGTGAAGGCTGACATGGTTCAGTACGGAGCCTAAGGTATATTTGCAGTTAGGCGTGGTAGTAGCCAATTCGATGGCTTCGGAGATGGCGGTGCCTAACGAACCCGGGTGGTGCGGATCACGTGTGATGATGTCTTTGCCCGCACGGGTGGACATAGAGGGTGAACCTTCCACCGTGGCGCCAAAGGTACGCATGATAGAACTGCGGTAAGGTTTCTGCTGCATGGAGATCTTCACCTGATAAACTGCGCACTCAAGGCCGAAGGTCTTGGCGGCATAACTCAACGCGGCGCCCCATTGACCGGCACCCGTTTCGGTCGTCACATTCGTTACACCTTCCTGCTTGCAGTAATAGCATTGCGGCAGGGCAGAGTTAATCTTATGGGAACCGAGGGGATTGACGCTCTCATTCTTAAAATAAATATGCGCAGGCGTGCCTAAGGCCTGTTCGAGCGCATACGCACGGACGAGAGGCGTAGAACGATAGGCTTTATAGCGTTCACGCACTTCGTCAGGAATATCAATCCATGAGTGCGTTTGGTCCAACTCCTGACGGGCACACTCTGCCGCAAAGATATGCGCTAGATCGTCAGCACTCAGGGGTTCTTTGGTTTGGGGATGAATAGGCGGTAAGGGTTTGTTAATCATATCCGCCTGGATGTTATACCACTGCCGCGGTAACTCACTCTCCGGCAGTAAAAATCGTTTCTGTTTTTCCATAAGACGTTACTTTTTGTACCTTAAACTAAAAACAGTCGCAAAAGTACTGCTTTTTTTTGACATATGCAAGCATTGAGGGCAAAAAAATGTGCATAAAAGAACATTTTTACCACAGTTTGCGGCGGAAGAGTCCTCCGAGAAGGCAAATAAGCATGTAGAAGGGGTAGAGAATTTCTAACAAAAGGATGGTTAGAAAATTGGAGTTTTGAGATTTGAGATTTGAGCTTTGTTGTTCTCTTTTTTGCCGTTGGCGGATGAGTGCATACTCGATGGGGAACTTAATGAGGAGGACGGGCGGGCAAAGGAGTTGGAGGATATTCGCTGTAAGGATAAGTGCACCGCAACGGCGGATATCTCGGTCGGTGTAGTGCGGTGCCTTGCCGGCCCAGCGCATTCGTTGGCGCAAGAACGCACGCCAAGTGGGGATGGGGCGTACGACAGCGGTATAGTCTGGTTCATCAATGACGGAGATGGTTAAACCACGGCGTTTGGCGGCTTCGAGTAGGAACATATCATCGCCGGAAGGAATCTCAGGATGAAGGTCAGGTTCGCAAGCGAGCCATGCTTCTCGACGCACGATAAGATTAGCGCCTGAACACATGACTGCGTGTCCGCGTTTAGCAGTACGTATGGTGAGTTCTTGGATCGCGGCGTATTCGGCTATTTGGAGACGGGTCAAGAGAAAAGAGCCTACCCCATCCCTCCCTGAAAGGAGGGGGCTTTCCATGCGGAGCGGAAGAATGATAAGGTCTACGTTTTCCTTCCCTTTAGGGAAGGTTAGGTTAGGCTCTTTCGTTGCCGCTTTAGGCAACACCACATCATCGTCGTGGAGCCAGAGGTATTCGGCGGAGGCGGCGTGGATGAGTTTGGACAGGGCATGTTTTTTGCCTAAGTTGTCATCGTTGATGCCTTTGCGCGGGGTGATGTGAGCAATTGAGAAGCCTACCCCGTCCCTCCCTAAAAGGAGGGAGTTAAGTTGCTCAACAAATTGCGGGTAGCTTTTAGCGATAATCTTCTGTATCTCCTTCCCTTCAGGGGAGGTCGGGAGAGGCTTTATATAATCGGCGCACATTAGCGCCATCGCCATACGGTGGTCGGAACGGATTTCGTGGAGTCGAACGGCCTCAAGTCGGTCGGACTCTTTGTAACGAAGGCGTTCTGTGCCAGTGGCATGGAGAAGTATGCCAAGGCGTTCGCATGTAAGAGCAATGGCGGGATAGAGATCGGGAAAATCTGTAAAGTCGAGCTTTATAGATTTTCCATTTGTGATTTGTGATTGGTAATTGGTGATTTTGGCACCTTCGGGTGTGAAGGTAGTGGTGACACCAAAGTGCTTGGCGTAGATGTCCGCTACGATACGGTCGCCTTGGATAGAATCGGATGTGAGACCTTCAAGGAGAAGTTCTCCTCCATGGATGGCGATATATTCGTACCAGAAAGCCGCAGCAGACCAACACACCTCTCCCCGCCCCTCTCCCAAGGAGAGGGGGTTAGTTTTGTAAGCGTCCGTGAGTTTGCGGGACATCGTGATATAGGGCGATTCGGCAGGATCGTAGGGGATGTCTATGCCGTGCATGATAAGGGCGGAGGTGGTTTGGCTGGTCGGTTTGCCATCGCGTTCCATCAGTCGCGGGTCACCGGTGAGGGTGATGGGCGCGTTCGGATAACATAGTGCGAGGTGTACTTGCAAGAAACGAAGGGCGGTGCCGCAGTTTTTGAGATTTAGAACCACCTCTCCCCGACCCTCTCCTAAGGAGAGGGAGGAATATTCCTGAGGTGTGCCAAAATGCTCTCTTAGCTTAGTGAGGGCATTGTGAAGGACGATGACGTCGTCGGGCATATCCGAAGAGACCCGCATGAGCGGATCTCCATGGATAGCCTGCAAAAGCAAAATGCGGTTTGCGATGGATTTAGATATGGGCAAATGAATATTTACCATTTGTTCATTTACCATTTACCATTTATTTTCTCATTGAACCATTTAGTTCACGTCTGGTAGCGGGGAGTAGTCGCGGGAGTAACGGAGGTGTTGCTCAATGTAACCTTCGGTGAAGTCAATCCGAACGTCGGAGATGTTGCCTTCTTTGTCCCGGATGGCCGTATAGACGGGATTGACGAAGCCTTTGTAGGGCGCGAGGTTGAGTTGCTGATAGCGCGCGAGGATCTCCTGATGCAGTTCGGGGTTGACCTTGACGGCATAGCGTTCAACCATCTCTTTGGCGGCCTTGTAATCGCCTTCGGAGGTGATCCGTTGGATCTCAGCAAGGAGTTCGCCATAGAGGCGTCGCAGACCTTCGTAGTCGAAGATTTGTAGGTAGTGTTTGTCGTTACGCTCGATGATCATCACTTCGCCATTCTCTGCGTGTTCGAGCACCCAATTGGCAATGAGTTGACGGTTACGCATGTGCGCTTCTTCGATGTCTTTGCCCGGTTCGATACGAACCAATTGGGTCATAGCACCATTCATCATCTGTTGGTAATAACCGGCCTTGTAGGCCTCGTTATTTGGCAGCAAGCCTAACTCTACGAGCTTCGGATCCGCCAGATAATAGAGTCCGAAAAGGTCTGCACGGGCTTCTTCGATGGTGGAGGCATGTTCCTTAAGCGCATCTTTGGTAACGCACGGCATGAGTTTGCCGGAACCGTGTCCCACACACTCGTGCAGGTCGGTATGCAGGTCGCCACAGAGGGCGCCGTACTGCTCGTAGAGGGCGCGAATCTCATCATCTATCATGAACTCTTCGTTGAACCCGTTACCTTTGGCCGCCTCGTTATAGGCGTGCATGAGATTGTCGATGGTGACGGACTTGGAACCGTACTCTTTGCGGATCCAGTTGGCGTTCGGCAAGTTGATACCGATAGGCGTAGCGGGATAGCAATCGCCGGCAAGAATTGCGGCCGTGATAACTTTGGCGGAGACACCTTTGACTTCCTCTTTCTTATATTTGGGGTCGGTCGTCGAGTGATCTTCGAACCATTGTGCGTTCTCGGAGATGAGTTGGGTGCGATGGGTGGCATTGAGGTCTTTGAAGTTGACCATGGACTCCCATGTGCCGGTGATGCCGAGCGGGTCTGTGTAGGTTTCCGTAAAACCATTAACGAAATCCACACGGCTGTCGAGGTCTTTTACCCACGCGATGCAGTATTCGTTAAAGAGGCGCAGGTCGCCTGTTTCGTTGAAAGCGATGAGTTTACGGAGCACTTCGCGTTGCTGGTCGTTTTCGGCATATCGGAGCGCTTCGTTGAGCCAATAGACGATGTGCTCGAGCGCTTCGCCATAGAGTCCTCCTACGCGATAGACACGCTCAACTAACACCTCTCTCCCGTCTCCCCCAAGGGGAGAAGCTCCCTCTCCTTGGGAGAGGGTTGGGGTGAGGTGTACGAGTTGGGAGTTAAGGCCTATCCACAACGGTTCGGGCGAGTTATCCTTGTGGGCGGCGTACCACGCTTCCGCCTCTTTCTGCGTCACTCCCTCGCCGTAATAGTTACCGGCGGAGTTAAGAACCAAATCGACACCATCTTGTGCTGTCGTACGTTTCGGCATCACCGCGGGGTCAAACATAACGGGCAGGATAGCCGGGTCGTACGCTACCCCAGCCTCCGCACACGCCGTTACGAACCACTCTTGCGTAAACTCCGGCAGGAACTTATCCTCCGAATAGTGGTGATGGATGCCGTTGGAGAACCATATTCGTTTGAGATATTTTTCAAATTTCTCAAACTCGTCATTGGCTTTGGTATTGGCGTTGGCATTGAGATATAGCGCCTCGCACGTGCGTCTGATTCGCAGGTTGTAACGCCCGTTTTGGTCAAAAAGGATGTCGCGCCCCCACAGCGCTGCTTCACTCAAGCAATACACTAACTGCTTCTGTTGAAGCGTCAATTGGTCGAACTCCGGCACATCATAGCGGAGGATCTCCAGGTCATAAAACTTATCCACGTTGTATTGGAATTTGGGTTGTTTGTTTTGGCAGCCCGCAAGAAGCGTCAAGGCTACCAAGGGTAATACATAAACTTTTTTCATCGTTCTACAGATTTGCGGGTGCAAAGGTACAAAAAATTTTGCATATGTGCAAGTTTTTTATGATTCTTTCATAAAAATTCGTTCGAGCGAAGCGAGATAAGACGTTTTTCTTGTTTTTTCGGGAACAAAAACCGATAAAACATTTTCGTGGGATGTACGATTGTTAAGATACAACCGCCATCCTATTATGATGTCCACGATGCGAACGATATGCGAACGAGAATGACAGCTAAAGGTCTGCTAAATGTAGCGAGATTCATTCTTCTATTCACCAATTCACGCATAAATATAGGTTCAACATGATAGCACATCTTGATAATCTACGCCATAAGTTTTGAGGGCTGATTTAAGAGATTGATATAAGGCATAATATTCGGTTTTCTTAGGTTTACATAGATAGTACTTCTTTGCGCCAAGATAAATAATATCGCGGATGTATTCTTTTTCGCGAGAAATTGAGTCCTTCAAATTATTAGAGAGACACGCGTATTTATGCACAAGCAAGCGTTCGCTTACTCGCTCAACTGTATCTTTTCCGCCTATGACCGGAAAATCAAATACATTGATCTCCGCTTCATTATTTGCTAATATGTTATCGCGCGTCGCTACGCGCGGGTGCTCCTTAATTTAACGTCGGTAAGCGACGTTTTTTATTGTTGCATCAATTCATACAAATATGCGGGACTTTGGACGTATAGTTCGCCTTCTTCGTCCTGTAGAGCCGGCATAATCGGCGAATTATAGACGCGGTCCATCGCCTGCTCTATATCACAGCCAGTATCTTCCATCACATACTTCACCAACTCGCTTAACGCGTAATCGGTAAGGTACGTTGCTATTTGGTGACGGTTGGCTGTCATAGTATCTGCACTTTGGATTTTTTGAGATAGCGCAGAGCTTTCTCTGTTCCGAAATAATACTGCTGGTCAAGATACTTATCTTGCAGGGCTTTGGCCGCTTGTTCTGCGGTGTAAATAGATTCGCGGTAGTTGGTAATCTGCACTACTACACCATCATCGGCTATCGGTCCAACAATAATATCGTAATCATGAATCGGAAGTTGATTAGCTCTATCGCGGTTGGCATCGACAAACAAGAACCACTCTACTGTGGCCTTCTTAGGGAATACTTTGACTTTTAAATCGGAATGTAACGCAGACTCGTCAAACTCATAGATAATCAAAGTTGCTTTGCCTCCGAATAAACGCGCTTTCTTCTCCGCCATACGGATGGCAGTGTCGCGCTGCGATGTGAGATAAAAGCCCTTTCCGAAGTCCTTGTGATTCAGACTGCGAGAGAGGTCAATTGTATCTATGTCTGTATTTGTGCCATGGAAAAGTATCATGCCAGCGTTCCTCCATTTTGGCGACAAATGAGAATCATATCATCTATCGTATCGTCCATCGATTGCAAATGCTCTACATCGTAGAACTCCACTAAAAACGAAAGGGCTTTATGCTGCTGCAAATAGCAGAAAGCAGCCTGCCTTGTCATGGCAAACTTTTGGGCAAAAGCCTGAATGGCACTCGTTAGAAATGGAATCTCATACTTACTCATAACTAATCTTTGCGATTTTCGGCTGCAAAATTACTAATATTTTTTGACATGTGCAAGAAATTTGTAAAATAATCGTTCCTAAGAACACGAAAAAAGCGCTTTGTGGGCGCTTTTTTGTCTATTTACTAGTTTTCTAGATGGCTAGATGATTAGTCATACGAATAGGGAGTCTCCGATACATAGTTAATTATCAAGTATTTGAGTTTTATCTTCGGAATTATCACCGGTAATTTCTTCTTTTACCTCATGCATCTCTTCTTTAAATTCCTTGACCCCTTTGCCGAGGCCACGCATGAGTTCAGGCAGTTTCTTTCCTCCGAAAAGTAGCATCACCACAGCAGCAATAACAATAATTTCAGTAGTGCCTATAAATAGCAAAATCATGTTTAACATAGTTTGTTGCTTTTAGCTTTCCGGAGTAATAAGAAAAATTTCACATGTCTCAAAATTGATTTCCCAATTGCCATTTGCAGCGGATTCCCAGCGGTACTTTTTTGACATGCTATCCCACCAACTTTGGAATTTGGTGCCTGTTTCGCCCAAGTCTCTCACTAACTTTTCGTATAAATCCGAATTGTCGACAGTAAGAATTTTTGCCAATTCATTTAGGCCATTACGACGCTCAAAAAGCGTTTGAATTTCATTCTTTTCTTCAGGTGTGACCTGACCTACTAATTTTTTCATGTCTAGTTAATGTTTTTCCGTACATCAAACGGATCAAGATACGTTATTTCTTTTATTTCGTTTTCTATAGCAAAGCCTGCATCAAAGAGTTTTCTCTGTAAGTCACGAGTAGCATTCCGTTCCAAATGAGCAATCACGCATTGCTGATGACTAGGTGTATTAATGTCCCAAGTCAGTTTTTGATTGAGCCAAATGCAGCGATTACACTGGTAGGCATCGCATATACGGCAAAGCGGTGCACGGTCGAGTTTGAGCAACTGCGGATTAGGGATCTGCAAACCATTCTCCAAATCACCTACGCTTCGTTCGGAAGTGGGATTATGATGATTGAGACGGTTGTTGATGCCCGTCTGCTCATCGTAATAGAATGCGGGGCATAAATAGAACTTACCATTAGGAGCGACAATAATATTAGTATCGCCGGCACCGCAGTTGTGCATTTCTTTCAGTTGCAATCGGTCTGTTAGGATGCTCAGTTGTGGACGATTACCGGACTTGTACTGATCAAGCAAAACAGTATTGAGCGTTGTAAGGGCTTTCTGGTATTCCTCAATCTGCTCGTCTTTGAATGTCTCAATGTCTGTCAAACAGATATTCAAACGTGCTATTTGTGGTAATAAAACGGCAATATCATACTGTTTGGCAATAAAATCTGCGATAGACAAGCGTAATACTGCATTTTCGGCTGTGATTTTTTTGGGGACTTCATTGTACACCACTACATCGCGACCTATTTTTACGTGATCAATAGACTCAATGAGAGCGTTGTATTCTTCCTGCAATTCGTAGTCGGGATAAACATACTGAATCATCAGGTTCTCTTTCATTCCGAAGAGAATAGCCTTGCGGAGCGTTTCTAACGGAATGAGGTACCTCTCTGTGAGGGGATTATCTGCATGACAATATGCCACGCTCGTATCATCTAACAGAATACTTAAGTATTGTAGCATATCACTATGATTTCTCCAGTTTGCGATAGAGTTTATTCCAATAATAGTTATTCGCACGCACACGCGCCTTATGCATTTTGCAAATAGCTGTTGAACGCTCAAAGACTGTATGTGTTTTTGCGGCATCAAAGTTCTCTCCTTGACACCAAGCACACCCTTGTGCAACTTCACAATTTACGCATTCGAGTGTCGATTGCGTGCAGCGATCTAAAGTCAAGAACGGGCGCAACTTGTTCTTATCAATGCCGTCACGGATATTACCAATAATCCATGCTTCTTTGTCACGCAAGGAATATTGCGCAAAGCGTGTGCATGGATAGAAATTTCCAGCGGCATCTACGGCCAGCATCTTTCCTGCGCCACACCAATTCTGATTATCATACACACAATCCATAGGATGTCCTAAATGTTCTTGGAAGAACGAGCAACTATAGCCCCGGTATAAATCTTCATCAATGATTGCGTCTGCCAATAGTATCAGTTGGTCTTCAAAGAGTTTGTCGTCATCTTCGCTCCAGACATCTTCGAACACACAGTTGATATTGACTTGGCGGATACCGAGCTTGTAAAGATGCAGAACAGACTCGCAGATATAAGGTATATCTGCGGAAGATATTGTCACTTTTGTACCGGCTCCGGGAAATTGCTCCAGCCACAAAGGAATATTGCGAGCCACATCTGCGTAAGAACCCCTTTCACTATTTTTATACACACGGTTGAGGTCATGCTTGCGCTGTGTTCCGTCAATGGTGATACCAATAGACAAGTGCTCTTTGTTCTTTTCAATAAACCGCTGAACTTTCTCGCTGTCATAGTTGATACCATTAGTAGAGAAGGAAAATCGATATGAGTTAAACCATCGATGATTACGACTGAATAATTCGGTTTTGATATAATCACAGATTTTCTCTATCAAGTCTATCTCCAAGAATGGTTCTCCACCAATAAAATCCCAAATAACACTTGGATAATCGAAATCGGGGTCATCCTCTCGATTTAGAACAAAATCAATTGCTGCTTTGGCTATTTCCCACGACATACGTTCCTGCACATTCTTGCCCACAAGATAACAATACTTGCAGGCAAGTTGGCAGTCCTTGGTGACAATAAAGGTAATGTTCTTGGCTCGTCCTTCTTGCCACCCTTTATTTCCTTCTCGAACAACAAGCCCCTCGTCTTTCATCGCAAAACTATTTTATCAAAGCTTTGTCAATCAATTCGGGTCCTCTCTTTTCGCCCTTAGGGGTCGAAAGCAAAGTCTTCTTAGCCGGCAACTGACGAATCGGAGCTGCATTCGCCGAGGTTTTGGTCATTACCACATTTATGAAGGCAGGGAAACGACTATAATACGTGTTGTCACTTACCGTATAATAAAGGAACACAAAACCATTCGCGTAATTTCCGTTACTATCTGCCGTATTCGAACCGACTAACTCTAATTGATTCGAGGAATTGAATTTCAGCCATGCCTCACCGCAACCATCGTAACCGGTTCCATCGGTTATCGTTGAGAAACTGGTCAAACTTGTAGTTGTGTATATCGGATAGAAGATGGCATAGTAGCTAACAGATTCATCCGAGGTAAACACGAATGTCCGAGAAGAAAAATACCACCCACTAAACAAACGCACACATTGGTTTGTGGCATCAAACTGACCAAGAGCTGTAAAATAGGTATAATCCTCGCCCCATAATAATCCTTCAACCATCACCGCATTTGAGAAATTATTGTCCTCATAAGATGTAATTTTTACTCCACTCCAGGTCTCTGTTTTATCGCTATCCCAATTATACGCTTCCAAAGAATAGGTTCCAACAAAATCATTAATAGTCAGAGAGCCACTACCTCCACTGCCTCCACTTCCTCCGCCGGAACCGCCGGAGCCACCACTACCGCCGGAGCCAGCGTTTCCCGCATTTTTCATTTCGAAAGAGACATCATTACCATAAGCTGTTCCAGTTGCATTAGTTGCGAAAGCGCGCATCGTGTACGCGCCATCTTCTATGCTCGTTAAGACAGCAGAAAATGAGCCTTTTCCACTACCCGCACTGACCCGATTATCAGCCACGGTAGGCGTACTATAACCGGCGACATAACATATTCCTCTGTCCACCACGACACTTCCACCATCGGTCTCTACATATCCCTCTACTTGAACTGTCTTACTCTCGGGATAGAGCGTATATTGCCCTGTTGATACTGTGGCCAATTGACCCTTTTCATTGCAAGACACCAACAATACCATCATCAGTGTCAGCATAAAATAGAAATATTTTTTCATATGCTAAAATTTAACTTGTTGTTCCTTTACAATACCCACGACAGTTCGAGTCACAGTAACCGGAACATCCACTATAACAACTTGATAAACACGAATAATTACAGCCGGACAAAGCAGATGCAAAAGTACAGGTTTCTTGGCACGAAGCATTACAGAACTGATAGCAGCCTGCACTACAATACTGCATGCAAGTTTGAGAGCACGTCACGCATTGCCCCGTGGCGGTTCCGGAACAGGTTCCTGTACATCCCGTCTTACAACCACCCGAACAGGTTGTACTACAACCTCCGCTACAACCACCGGTACAACTGCTTGAGCAACCACCACTACAACCACTGCTGCAACCTCCTTTACAACTTCCTGAGCACCCTGAAGTACAATCACTACTACAGGTATTCGAACATGCTGTTCCACAACCATTTGTACAGGAGCCGGCGCAATCTGAAGCACAAGTAGCGGAACATCCGTTATTGCAACTTTGACCTACAGCGGTACCCTCACAACTTGTGGAACATGAACCGGTACAAGAACCTTCACATGTTATCTCGCAACTATTTTTACAATCATTGCGATCAGAACATGAAGTTAGGAAAGAAGGACCAAAAACGGCTAAACCTAATAGAGGCAATGCTGCTTGAACTGTTTTCCGGAAGAATGCCCGCCTGGAATGTAAGAGCTCATTTTTATTTGAGTCCATAATTCATTTGTTTTAGGGAGGTCGGTTCCAAACAACCCATTATTATAAAAAGAAAGCGTGGAACCTTATTCTACGCTTACTCTACTAACTGAAGGCTCTAGCAAAACCCTTGACCAAGAATAAACAATAACGCCCACGCCGATATGTATAGCACACCGCAATGGGTATAGTTAATACATATCCATGGACATTTATTGCACGTTCTCGCTTTGGGGTCAAAATTTGCTAGATTTTTCAGTTACCAAAACAAGCGTCAATAAACGCCTTTTATTATGTCACGTAATGTTTCATTTTGAGTTATATGAAGTAAGACAAGCCCACCCACATTGCCCCAGCGTGAATCATTACCGCTGCAAAATTACAAATAATTTTTGATATATGCAAATAAATATGTGTTTTTTTTTGAAAAAAGCACTCCGAATCGAGATCCGGAGTGCTTAATAGAAGGAATAAAACCGATTCGATGCGCTTATGATTAGATTCGCTCTAAAACGGTTTGGATGAGTTCTTTGACGCGGGGTTTGTAGTCGGTGTTAGCCGCTTCCGCCTTGCGTTGGGCAATGATGCAACAAACAGTCATCGCGCGGTGACCCATATGAAGTGCGAGGCCTGCGATACAGGAACCTTCCATCTCATAGTTGGTGATACGCTGTCCTTCATAGCGAAAAGCGGAGATCTTCTCATTGATATCCGGTACCGCCAAATCGACGCGTAGTACACGTCCTTGCGGACCGTAGAAACCGTTAGCAGCGATAGTGCAACCACGGGTCATATCGTCCTTGGCGATGCGGTCCACCAGTTCGGGGTTTGCGGCTACGACATACGGCACAGCGGCTTTCTTCGGATAACCGATGAAGTCCACCAGCGCTTTCTCGAAGCCAAGGTCTGCAATCTTATCGCGGTCTTTGTAGAACGCTAATACGCCGTCGAAGCCGATGGATTTTTGGCTTACGAGGAAGGTGCCCAGAGGGATGTCCTCTTGCATAGCACCGCTGGTTCCGATACGAATGATGTCGAGCACACGTTTCTCGGCTTTCTCTTCACGGGTATTGAAATCGATGTTTGCGAGCGCGTCGATCTCGTTCATCACGATGTCGCAGTTATCGGTACCGATACCGGTGGAGATACAAGAGATACGTTTGCCGTGGAACTTACCGGTGATGGTGTGGAACTCACGGGACTGCACGTCGCACTCAATAGAGCCTTCGTCGAAGAAGGAAGCAACGATGTTTACACGATCTTGGTCACCTACGAGGATGACCTTGTCTGCCAAGAACTCAGGTTTGAGGTGCAAATGAAACGCAGAACCATCGGCATTGATGATTAACTGCGATGCAGGAAAATGTTTCATAGTACTAAATATTAAATATTACTTGTTCATTATTCATTGATTACGCTTCGCCACCGGGGAAGGTCATGGGGATGGTGGAACCCGGGATGGGTCCGCCGATGGGATTGATGACGCCAAATTTATTCTCGTATTGGGCGATGTTATTCTGCAGTGCGCCGAGGATTTTCTTGGCTTGGTCGGGCGTTACAATGACGCGTGAAACAACGTTCGCTTGCTGAATACCAGGCATGATCTGCGCAAAATCCAATACGAACTCCGTAGGAGTGTGCGCGATGAGCGCTAAGTTAGCAAATACTCCTTGTGCTTTGTCCGGAGTGATGTTGATTTTCAATTCTTTAGATTCTGACATAATATATTACTTAATTAAAAATTAAAAATTAAAAATTAATAAAGCGTCATAGGGAGTTAATTGTTCATTTTTTTACCATTTGAATTTCTTTTGCGGTATGATGAGCATCCACAGATTGATGAGCGGAAGGATGATGTCGAACCATAGTATGGAGAAAGGATTGAAACCTTTCAAGCCCATCCAACGGGCGGAGGTGTTCAGCACTGCTATCTGGATTAGCCACCTCAACAGGAATAAGCCGAAGACGATTGATAATTGGTGATTGGTGATTGGTGATTGGTAATTGTGGGGCCAGTAATAGACGGCTGCGAAGATGGTTAGAGCGTAGAACAAGCCACGCGTGAGGGGTTCAAAGAGTAACTGCCATTTGGTAGCGGTACGATAAGAGGGCGAGACGGATAGATGACGCCGTTTTTGTTGCCACCACTCTTTGAGGGTGCGTTTGGCAGGAGACCATGTGTACGATTCCGGAGAGATGACCACGGTGGTGTTATCTTTTGTGGCCAAATAGTTGACGAACAGGTCATCATCACCTGCGCGGTTCGTCATCTGATGAGTGAACCCTCCGGTCTCAAAGAACAACGCCTTGCGATACGCCAAGTTACGTCCTACGCCCATATAGGGACAGCCGCATATCGCAGCGCCTAAATAGTGCAAGCCATTAAACAAGGTATCAAACCGCACGAGGCGATTGATGTGTCCTTTTTGTTCGAAATACGCCCCAAAACCCAAAACAATATCATTTACCATTTTGTCATGTACCATTTTGTCATTGGGGTTGAAGCCTTTGACCATCTCGCTGATCCAGTTTGGCGATTCAGGTACGCAGTCAGCGTCAGTGAGTAGTAGATAGTCGTATTGGGCGGCTTTGGCAGCCAAAGTGAGCGCCAGTTTCTTCGTAGAACGCACCCGTGCGCCGAAAGGTACGAAGGTCATCTTCAATCGCGGATCGCTCACCATAAACCGCTCCACGACATCGCGAGTGTTATCTTCCGAACCATCATCGACCACGATCACCTCGTAGGTAGGATAATTCTGCGTGAGCAATGCGGGTAAGTACTGCGAGAGGTTGTAGCCCTCGTTGTGTGCACACAGAATAACGCTGACACCGGGGAGTTGGCTATTGGCTGTTGCAGGTCTGACCTGGCCATTGGCTTTCTTTTCTCTCCGCAAGCGACGTGCAGGCGCACATAAAACGCACACGTACCAAATACATTGCGCGAAAAAGACTCCGAGCAATGCTCCGAGAATAATCCAATCAACCGTATTTAGATTGTCAATTATCAATTTTCAATCTTCAATTTATACACGTGCGTACTACTGCCATCTTCTGCTTTGACGGTTATTACCCACGGCTTACCATTCACTTCGCCGGCCTCGATAGTCATCTCTTGGCTATCCAAACGACGCCCCTTGAACTGCGCCGTTTCGCCTTTAATGTTCGTCAACGAACCGACCCCACGAAGCGCTTCGATCTTGACATCTGCAGCGCCTTTTAGTTTGTAGGTTTGAACTTTACTTGTGTTGGAATCAAAGCCTTTCCACTCCACTCCGTTGATAAGCAGTTTGTTTATCTTCGACGAATAGATCAACTCCACATCATCCACGTAGAGTGCATTGCCGTCGTAGAGTCCGTCATTGGCACGGAAAGCAGGGTAATTACCGGCGGAGAAGATGACATTACACATCGTTGGCCGACCGTCGTTGGTGTAGAAAATAGGCACTTTGATACGTGTCCACTCATTGTAGCGAGCACGAGCCCGATACCATCCTTCGGCAATCTGCGTCACCGATTCATCGGTACCGCACTCGTTATAGTCCGTTTTGGTACGAATGTCGCTCTCTTCGTTCACACGCTCAGTGGCCGTTGGTTTGCCTACTTTATTCTTATACGCAGCGCTTTTCGCCGTTCCCGTCCAAGCGTAATAGAGGAGGTGAAAATCCTCCTTGTCGGTCTCCGGTCCTACCCGTTTGATCCAAACAGACATCGTATCCGGACGGTACTTCCAAGCAATACCGCCTTCCGTGCCGGCCGTGGCACTCCTTACACTCAGTCCCTTCAAGTACTGCCACGGCTGACCCAGCGTCACATAGCCCGGACCTACTGCCACAATACCCAAGGCTCCCACCTCACGGTCCGCCACATAGAGGCAATGCCCCGTGCGACCGGGTTTCTGATAAAGAAAGGTGAACTTCAACCCTACCTGCGTCACATTCGAACCATGCCAATAGGTTGGTTGGGGTTCGCCATTATACTCCTTAGACCAATTCTCAAAATGCGGGTCAGGTAACTGCTGTGCCTGCGCTAAAAGAGGCCAAGCCGCCATCATCATCAACACAACGACACTGTGTATTGTTTTCTTCATTTTTGTTTCCATTTTTTATGTTCTAAACCTTTGCGACTGCAAAGGTAAGCATTTTTTTTGACATGTGCAAGATTTTTATGCATTTTCATAAAAATAATCGTGTGAGCGAAGCGAAATAAGACGTTTTAAGGATATTTTAGAAAAAAAGAAGAACCACTCGTAGGAGCGGTTCTTCAGTGACCTTGTCAAACAGCGTTTTACGCCAATTTGTTCACAAAGCGAGCTAACTTGGATTTGAGGTTAGAAGCTTTGTTGACATGAATGATGTGACGTTTAGCCAACTTATCCAGCATTGAACTAACGCGAGGCAGTGCAGCAGCAGCTGCAGCTTTGTCGGTAGTCTTACGCAGGTCGCGCACAGCGTTACGTGCGGTTTTAGCATAGTAATGATTGTGTGCTTTGCGTGCTGCCGTTTGGCGAATACGCTTCAAAGAGCTTTTATGATTTGCCATCTTTGTTGATTTGTTTTTGTGTCCGACTAGCGGACTGTTTTTTAGTAATATTCCGCTGCCTTGAGAGGATTAGCATTGGAATGTTGACTTTAGGGAAGGTCTTGTGTAGTGCCAAGGGGAATCGAACCCCGATTGCAAGAATGAAAATCTTGAGTACTAACCGTTATACGATGGCACCCTGAGGTGTCCCCTTCAATCGGGGAAAGATCAAATCCGCTCCGCCGGAAGGGGCACTTACGAACCCTTTAACCGAAAAAGCGTGCAAAGGTACTGCTTTTTTTTGATATGAGCAAATTTTTTTGCATTTTTTTACAAAAAACTATCATTTTGTGCTATCCACTTAGCTAAATAGGCTTGTTCCGGTTGCCCAGGAGTAGGAATTAATTCTAATTGATAATTGATAATTGATAATTGATAATTATCTTTTTGCTCTTTGTTTTTTATTAATCCTAATGCGTGCAGATCCATGATGGTGGAGTAACCGGAACGGGCGATGATGTGCTTGGCGGAGAGGAGTGCAGGCACTAACTCTTGATCGTTAAGGGATGGCACAACCGTGATGTTTTGGTGCTTGAGGCGGGTGTTAGGACGGTTGAGTAAGCCTTGTACTATCAAAACTCGCTCCTCTTTGCCTACAAAGCGCTCTATAAGCTCTTTTTCCAATAAACTTCGTTGCGGTTCGAGGCCGCTAAGAACCGCTATCACATCGTATAGATGCGGTATCTCGGAATCTCGGTATCTCGGTATCTCGAAACGACTAAGCGGGCCAATGTATTCGAATTGACGATTGGACGATTGACGATTGACGATTGTTGTGGGATGGCTTAACTTGCCGGCTAAGGATTGCTCTTGGGCTTCGTAATCGGGGATCCACACCTTATTATAACGCGTGTATATGCGTGCGTGAAGGCGCGAGGCGATACCTTCTGCCCACCGCCAACCCTTGGGCAGCATAATATGGAGTTGGTGGGTAATATAGACGCTCTGCGTCTGACCGGCTTCGCCTGTAGGATCGCTTTGCTGTAAGACCGTTTCACTGTAAGACCGGCTTCGCCTGTAAGACGAGGGAAGAAAGAGACCGAAGCGGTTATCGGAGATGATGAGGTCGAAGGGTTCTTCGCGGAGAAGGGCGCGCAGGAGAAGATGATCTTTGATGGCCCATCGGATGAGTTGTGGGATGGCCTTTATCATCGCCCATACTTGGCATTGACCGGCAGAGTAACGGAGGTTGAGGGGCGCAAGATAGACATAGCGGAGTTGAGGGAAATGTCGCCGCAAGAGGGTAAGACTGGCTCCGTCTCCGCCCAAAATGACTTCATGCCCTTCGTCTAAGAAGCGATGGATGAGAGGCACACAGCGGCTGGCGTGTCCGAGGCCCCAGTTTAATGGTGCTACTAAAATACGCACGTTACAACGTTAAATTGTTAAACTGTTAAATCGTTAAACTGTTATTTTAGGCGCTGATGATGACATCGTAGCCTTTGGCGATGAGTGGTGCAGCGATGGCTTCCATCTCTTCGCGGGGGATTTTGGATAGATGTTTCTCCGGTGTCTTGCGGTCGATGACATAAATCATGATTTGCTTGGGGTGGAGAATACCTACGGCGTTGTACCAAGCGGCGAGTTCTGCAGGGGTAGTGTTATCAATCGGTTCACCGTTATGTTCACCACGGAGGAAACAAGTCTGCAGGGTGAAGTCTCCGTTGAATTGGTCAAGCCACTGAATGAGCGTTTGTACGGTCAAGTTGGGGTTGAGCGGCAGGTCAATGCGGCGCATCATCGTGTCGGTGGCGGCGTCCAGTTTGAGAATCCGATTGTCGCAAAGTTTGAGGGCTTGTACAACATCGGGTCGCCCAAGTTGGGTGGAGTTAGAGAGGACAGAGACCTTCGCGGAAGGGCAGTATTGGTCACGGAGGGCACAGGTATCTTCAATGATACCGAGGAAATCCGGGTGAAGGGTTGGTTCGCCGTTACCGGAGAAGGTAATGACATCTAAGCATTTACCATTTTCACATGTACCATTTACCATTTGGCGCAGTTTGGTCTCCAAAGCGGCTTTTATTTCTTCTCTGGTGGGAAGGACAGGATGGTTGATGGGCTCATTCCATCCGCACTCACAATAGACGCAATTGAAGGTGCATAGTTTGTGTTCAAGGGGCATGATCTCCATGCCAAGGCTGGTACCCAAACGCCGGCTATGGATGGGACCATATGCGATTTGATCAAATAACATCAGATAGTAATAATTCGGTTTCCTAATTGTTTGCAGATATCGTTCTTGCGTTGGAGGAGTTCGGGTTGGTAGGAAAGGAGTGTTTTGATACGGTTCCAGTCTCCAGCAGTTTCGGCTTCTTTGAGGCTTGCGGACAGGTCTTCTATCTGCTGATTGATGACGGTCAGTTTGATTTCGTAGAGAAGTTGGGTAACGAGTTCGCCTAAATGCGGTTCTATCTCTTCGGCTGTACGGTATTGGTCGGCTATCATCTCTACGGCGATGGAGCTAATCTCGGTATCGGAGTGGAACTTAAAGAAGCGCTCGGCATTGAAATTGGGTTCCTTGCTGTGCCGTTTGAACTCATCCATGATACGCTGGAAGACGGGCCGCGTAGGCGTTATTTCGTCCTCTTCAATATTATAGATGACGACATCGCCGATGGAATAGATGGTGCCTTCCAGTTCAACAGGCCGCTCGCCGTAACGAACGACCAACTGAATTAAGTTATAGAAGTTAGCATCTAAACCGCTGAGCGGTTTGACCGCTTCGCTGTAGGACCGCTCTGCTGTAGGACCGCTCGTTTCGCTCGCTGTAGGATTTTCCGACGGTTCAGCGGACTGAGTCTCAGCGGGGGTATCGGTTTCTGTTCTCGGGGTTGTTCTCTTCCTATCGTCAATCAGTTTGCGGCGCAGGGATATGACTTCGCGGGTGAGGACTTGTTCGGAGATATGAAGCCGTTCGGCGGAGTCTTTGATATAGACCTGACGGGTTATCATATCCGGAATGATGGCGATGGAGGCGGTGATGTCTCGGATGAGTGCCGCACGTTTCTGCGGGTCATCGCCTGCTGATTCGGAGAGGAGGGCTAACTTAAAGCGGATGAAGTCTGTTTGATGGTCTTGTATGTATTGGATAAAGACGGTGGAGTCGTTGTTCTGCGCAAAGCTGTCAGGGTCTTCGCCGTCCGGCAGGAGTACCACTTTGACGTTAAATCCTTCTTCGAGGAACATGTCAATGCCTCGTAATGCCGCGTGAATACCTGCGGCGTCGCCGTCGTAGAGGACGGTTATATTGGAGGTAAAGCGTTTGATGAGCCGGATCTGCGGTTTGGTGAGGGCCGTGCCGCCACTGGCTACCACGTTTTCAATACCCGACTGATGCATGGAGATGACATCCATCTGTCCCTCCACGAGGTAACACATATCCTGCCGCGCGATGGATTGTTTGGCTTGGAAGATACCGTATAGTTCGTTCGTTTTGGAATAGATGATGGAGTCGGGCGAGTTGACATATTTGCCGACATTCTCTTTTTTCTTGAGGATACGCCCCGCGAAGGCGACGGTCTTGCCGCTAAGGGTCAGAATGGGGAAGATCACACGGTCCCGAAAACGGTCGTAGAGGCGTCCATCTTCGGATTTGCCGACTACGCCGCAGCCGATTTTAGTGTCCACGTTATTGGTGATGAACTCTTCCTTGAAGCCTTGTTTCTGAAGGGTTGTAGCGAGCGGGTTACCTTTCTCGGGCGAGTAACCAAGTTGGTACTTTCGGATGATGTCGTCGCGCAGGCCTCGTTCACGGAAATAACTGAGACCGATGGCTTTGCCTTCCTCCGTTTCCCATAGTTGGTTTTGGAACCAGTGGTTGCAGAAATCGTTGACGACGAACATGGACTCACGGTTGTCCTGGCGTTGCTGTTCTTCGGGGCTCAGTTCACGTTCTTCGACCTCAATGTGGTACTTCTTGCCAAGCTGTTTGACGGCCTCAACGAAGGAACATTGTTCTATCTCGCGAATAAAGCCTACAGCGTTTCCGCTCACACCGCAGCCGAAGCATTTATAGATACCTTTGGAGGGGCTGACGGTAAAGGAGCCTGTCTTCTCATGGTGGAAAGGACAGAGCCCGATGAGGTTCGCGCCTCGCTTACGTAGCGAGACGTAATCACCTACCACTTCTTCGATTTTCGCAGCGGCGTAGATACGGTCTATGGTTTCTCGGGGAATCAAGGGATTTACGATTTAGTCATTTAGCATTTAGCATTTAATTATCGGCGTACCATAGGTACATACCTATTTTTATTTGCCATTGGTCGAGGCGTCCGCGGGTGTGCCATCCGTTGGAGAAATCGGCGTTACGATAGGGGTTGATGAGACCGAAATCATATCCACCGCGGAGGAAATAACGCTTGTACTGGAATCCCGCTCCGATGCCCCAAGTGACGTTCAGACGCTGGAGGGCATTATTGGCATCTGCATTGGGGTCGTATCCGCTATAACGTTGGGAAACCACATCTCCACCCATTTCGTTTTGCCGGTCAGCGCGCATGTTCAGGCCTAAGCCACACTGGATAGTAGGACCGGTATAGAGCATGAGGTAGGTCTCTTTGGCCACTTCGAACTTATACTGCCAGTCGACGAACACTTCCACTTCATGATAGGTAAACATCTGCCGCGAACGCGGGTAGTCGAACATCCCTACCGACTGCCAACTGCCGGTATGCGCACCGAAGGTGTAGTTGATACCCAGCGAGGTTCCGAAGCCTTTGATAAAACTAGCGTCATAGACCACACCCACCTTGAATCCTTTCATCGCCACGACATGCGAAAGGGAGTCCTTGGCGGAGGAAGGGTTGGTCATACTATTCAGACGCAAGACCGGTTGCGCCCAACCGATTTGAATACCAAAGCCTTGTTTGGGCACGTCTGCCGCCCACGCGCTCAGTGCCAAACAGAGGGTTACCATTGTGATAAAACTTTTCTTCATATTGCTAAAATCTTAATAATCGTGTATGTTTTTGGGCCTTTTTTACCCTCGACTTGCCTTCGACTTGCCTTCGACTCTCTCTCGACATGCTCTCGTCTCGCCAAAATCTTAATAATCGTATATTTTTCGGAAGACGTCATCTTTGTCTTTGGGTCGTTGTTTATCCGCCCAGAAGAAGAGTGCCAGTCGGTCGGCTCCGGCAGGTATCTGCTCCATGGGGTATAGGATGCCGGTCGTTTCGTTGGTAAAACGGATGTGATGCACTTTGCGGCCCTCTATATACATGCGGATGTAACTGCTTTCGGTGGTGTTCATGCCTACGTATGAACCGTCACTCTCGCGGGGGTAGTAGATGGTCAGTGCGTTGCCGCTCATATCAATCAGGTCCACTTCGCCTTCTTTCATCAGGACTGTCACTTGTTTGCCGCTCATCTGGTTGTAGATGTCGAGTGTGTCGCTCATCACACAAAGGGCGTTACCATCTCCGATGGCATGATCCACTTCGCCGTTGACAATAAAGACCGTCATGCTATCTGCGGCTATTTGTTGATTATCGCTCCAGCAGATAGGGTGCGTGTAAAGATGGATGGTGGAGTCGGAACTGAGATACACCATCGAATCGCAAACCATCTGCATGTCGTCTCTCCAAACGCGCACGCCATAATGCGCCCGTACGCGGCGGTACGTGCTGTCCGCCATGGCCGAATCGGCATAATGGAGTTGCTCGGTAAAGAGCGTATCGCCGTGAATATAAGTGAAGTGCTCCGCATCGGACCAGTCCACCATGAGGGCGCTATCCGTGGCATAGCCTCGGCTATCCGTTTCCCACATCTCGCCATACTCACCGTAGAGCGTAGCATGTTGGGTAGAATCGATCATGACCATTTGACCTAACACTTTGCCAAATCCGATACTCTTGTCGTAATAGATCGTATCACCGGTCATGGTCTTGCCGCCGATATGATAAACGAGCGAACGGTCAAGGAGCATCGAGCGTTCGTTGCTGGTGTTGTACCATCCACGGGAGGTGTAGATATCCGTCTCTTTCTCATAAACGATGACGGTCGGGGAGACGATGTCCGTCACTTTGGTGTCGGTGTTATAGAGGAGGGTATCGCTGGTGAGGATGAACTTAGGGTTGGTAAGGTGTACCTCCTTGCTGAAGATGGCCTGTTTGGTTTTGGGCATGTACCTTCCTCGCACCGAAACGAGGGTGTTGAGGCTATCTCGAACAGTGCCGCCTGTGTAGTAATAGGCGACGTTTTGTTTGCGGTTGTAATTGAGACTATCGGTAGTGAGGATGGTTGGGTTCTCATCCTCTACGCCATGCTCGAGTCGCACATGTCTGCGCATGCGCGCCAGACGGGTGTTGCCGTCGTAGAACAGTTTGTCGCAATAACCGCGAAGACTATCGCCTTGCACAAAACGGACATGTCCGAAAGCGTCCAAGGAGTTGGTGTTTTCGTAGAAATATGCGCTATCGCAGTACATGAGGGCTTCCTCATGCCGAAAGACTACATTTCCACGCAGGATCTGCGCGTCTGCTATCCGTTCCTGGTCAAAACTGAGTGTTTCGGAATGCTCGAGGTAGACCATGGTCTGGGCGCTAACGCTTAATGAACAATGAACAATGAACAATGAACAAAGCGTCCTAAGAAGTCTGTGCGTTCTTAGGGGTACGTACGGATTTTTATGTTTTGCACAAAAGTCCATTAGCCCTTTGTTAATTTTTAATTGTTAATTGTCATGTATCCATCCCGGGAACTCAAAGTCACAGCCTTGCCAGGCAGGGTCTATTTGGATGAAGGTAGATTTTTGTTTTTTGAGAATCCAGTTATAGAGGAACTCGCGGCTGAGTTTCTCTTCGAGCATTGCTTTGATGGTCTGAAAATCATCGGTCAAGTTGGCGCGGTGCACATCCGTTTTCTTGTTGAGTCGCACAATAGCACACACCTCGCGGTTCTTGGTCTGATCCATCATCACAAACGGCTGCGATATATCGCCTTCGTTCATCGAATAAATCTGTTTGGCTATTTCCGGCGAGAGATCCTGGTATTCAAAGCGACTGCTGCCTGTGTTGGGGTTGATCATCAGACCTGCGTTCATGACCGTGTTCTTGTCTTGGGAGAACTTAAGCACCGCCACTTCGAAGGGAATAGAGTCGGATGCCACGAGCTGGCGGATAGTATCTAACTTATTGATAGCGTTGATCTTATCCGTGGCGCTGATACGCGGACGAAGAAGGATATGACGGCAGTTGATACGTTCACCTTTCTTCTCAATGAGTTGGATGATATGATATCCGTACTCCGTTTGCACGATACGACTGACGCGTTTGGGGTCGTTGAGGTTAAAGGCGACGTCTGCGAACTCGGTCACTAACTGTCCGCGTCCTACGAAGCCTAACTCACCACCTCTTTTGGCACTCTCGGTATCCTCGGAGTAAAGGCGCGCTAACATGCTAAAATCTGCCGAACCGTTTTGTACCCGTTCGGTGAACTCACGCAGACGCGATTTGATACGTTCCGTCTCTTCCACCGGTACCGGCGGTTCGAAACTAAGAATCTGCACCTCTACCTGCGCCGGCATCATGGGAATCGAATCGGCGGGGAGGGAGTTGTAATAGCGTCGTATCTCCGCCGGCGTGGGTTTGATGTCTTGCGTCAGTTTGGCTTGCATCTGTTGGATGATCATCTGATTGCGGACGGTAGTCATCATCTCTTCGCGAATCTCACTGCTGGTCTTGCGGAAATACTCCTCCATCTTCTCTTTCGAACCGATTTGGTTGATGTAATAGTTGATTCGCATGTCCACTTGGTGACTGACGGATGATTCGTTCGCCTCCACAGAATCGAGTTCGGCTTGGTGGAGGTAGAGTTTTTGGATGGCCAACTGCTCGGGTATGACGCAATAAGGGTCTCCATGAATAGGTTGCCCTTCGTACTGTGCCCGCAGGCGCTCCTCTTCCACTTCGCTCCGCAGAATTGCCTCATCTCCTACCACCCAAATGACTTCATCAATCACACCGCTCGTTTGCGCAGAGAGACTGAGAGACAATAAGATAACTATGGATAGAATCGTTTTTCTCATATGCTGAAATTAATAAAATATCACTTTTTGTTCCTCCACTGCCTCCTCGTAGATGCGTTCGCGTTCGGCTTGCAAAAAGTCCACTTGACGGGTAGTGAGGATGATTTTCTCAATATCCGGCCGCGCATAGTCGATAGGCATTGCTTCACCTCGTTTGTGCTTCTCTGTTATTTGGAGGATATAGGTCTTGAGCGAGTCGGAGAGTTCTATTTGGTTCTTGGACTTGAGTTGGTTCTCCAAATCCGCCCTTTCGATAGGCAACTGCGCCAGCAACTCACTGGTAGTGCGCCATTTATCGGTGAAGAGTTCATATCCGCTGGCGTTCTGATAGACATATTTCTCGATGTTGTCCATCACTTCGTTCGATTCGTTGGGCGCACCTTCTTCGCTCTCATCGGACGGAAGTACAGCCGGAACCTGAGTAAGCCATTTGCGGAGATCCTTGATTTTCGGGGCATCGACAGGTACAATCACCAGTAGGCCTTTCATAATCGATTCGTTCAATTGGAACCGGTCCGAGAGGAGGTTGTAATACTGTGCGATGGTGGAGTCGTTAATGTCTTTGGGCATGCGCTTATCCACCAAGTACTCCTCGTACGCATGCACATACAGCGTGCGGCGATAGTCGGCTACGAGCCGCTCTATCTCGGCGTTATGCACATTACTCATGGCGCCTTCGTACATCAAAATATCTTTCGCCCACTGGCTAATGTACTGCTGCGCCACGCGTGCACTATCCTCCGGACTAAGACCCAAGGTAAGCGAGTCCAGCGTGGAACGATAGACATATTGACCATGCACTTCCGCCACAGCTCCTACTTGGTGCTTGCGCTCCAAAGCATGACATCCGCATAGCAAAAAACACCCTAAAAGGGTGACGATGATACTACTTCTTCTCATAATCGGCTGCAAAGGTACAAAATAATTTTGATATATGCAAACAAAGAAGCGAAAAAATTACTTTTTTCTAGACAAGAAGAAATAAACGATGACTACCGAAAGGAGCAAAACCGTTCCGACCAGTCGGAAACCGAAGAAGCCGCTGGGGAAGATCGTATCGTACCCAAAACTCTCATTAATCAGGCTGGCGCAGTCATAGACGGCAGAGAAAATAGTGAGGCAGGTAAGGAACGTAAGGAACTTATTCGTTTTCTCTTCTCCTTGCTCACGGCGCACCTCTATCTCCTTGCCAATCATACGGTTAAGTTGGTCGTAGTCGCGCTGCGTGTTCAGACTTTTCTCAATATTGGTATTGATAATATTCGGGAGGAAATTATACGAAATAGCAGTATAACTGTATTTTTGTTCGAACAGGTCCAGTTGCGCCTCCAACGCCACGACATCTTCCGTTCGACGGCGGTAACGCAGATTAACCGAGTAGAGGAAGACCTTGCGGAAGAGCTGGTACACATAGATCTTCTCAAAATAATCCTTTTCCCAAATACCGATCACCCGTTCGGGTGTGTTCGTTGTTAGCAGCGTGAACGTGTCTAACAACGCCAATCCCTTCCAACCGGCGAACACCGACACTTTGTGTCCCTCTAAAATATGCGCGATATATTCAGGACTGTTAATGCCCGTCGAAAGGGGTGTGTGGGGCGCAAGCGTACCGGCATCATACAGCATCAAATCTTCATCGCCGTTTTGGATGGGTTCAAGAGCTTGCATGATTTGGAAAATCTTGAACTTATTGCCGCTTTCTACCAGCCACGAATAATCTTTGCTGTTCGACGTCCCTCCTTCATTCGCAGCTAACGCTGACTGCTGAAAAATAGCAATAATAGGTTGCAACGCCAAGGCCACAAACGGATCGTGCGCCTCGGTGTAATACGGGCAGTTACGAAGCGAATTGAGTGTGCGGGTGATGGCGTTGAACTCCTGATTTTCGAACCGTAGGCTAACGGCATAAAGGACAATATGGAAGGGCGCTACCCATAGTTTGAGGTCGCGAACATGGAAAGTAACCGTCTCATCCCCCGTCGTCAGCGAGCAATCTTTGTCAATCGGCAAGGTGTACATGGTGATATCATCTGCCATGCATTGCGCAAACTCAGGGAAGTAATAATTCTGTAAGTTTGACCGTTCTTCAGGTGTGTAGTCATGTTTTTTCCATGCTGCAGAGAGCACAGGATTTTGGCGTGCGGAGAAATAGCCGCAAAGGAAAGATGAGTTATTGAACATATTCGATAATTCGGGTTCTAAAAGGGGTTATCTTGGATTTCGGCTGCAAAATTACACTTTTTTTTGCATATATGAAAATATTTTTGTACTTTTGTGCGCAAAAATGAAATTTTATGCCCAATAAGTTCTCTTCACTCCCCATTTCGCTGGCTCATCCGCTGGAGCAATACTATATCCAACGCGAGGCGGGTGTCTATTCGAAAGCGATGAACTATACCCTCGATTTTTTCGAAATATCCGCGCAATATCTGTCACTGGTGTTGCTGGGACTGGTGCGTGTCTCGGAGCAACCTACCCATCCGCAGGCGGTTTTTGTAGTCAATAAGATCGACAGCAAACGTCCGCTTTCGTTCGGCGACTGGACGAATGATATCTTGCCTAAAGTAGTGTTGGCAGCGAAAGATACACTGCCGGACGAACCGCTCACGCAAGCCCTGCTGCCTATCGCCGGTACCAAACGCAATATATGGCTGGGCAGCAAGAAAGACAAGAGTCTGGTACAGATTCGTAACGAATACAAGGGTCATGGAACGGTGCTGGCGGAGAGTATCTACGAAGAAGTGCTATCGCAAATCGAAGAGCGTGTGGAGATACTGGCGGAAGCGATACAAGTGCTTTCGCAATACCGCGAAGAAGTAAATATTGAGTCCTTTATTGTCCATTCGCCTTCAAAACGCGAAGCAGAACTCTACCCTCTTATTCATCGTTCGGAGAAAGGGTATATCTATGTGTTTCAGTCCTTGAAGGAAGAGGAGGTAAGTTTTATATCTTCGGACGAACATGCGCTAACGAAGATAACCGACGCGTTGAACCCTGCTTTTGATGCTTGGATGCAAGCGATCGTGACGGATTTTGATATCGCAAAAGACCGCAATTGGGGAGAGTTACGCTCGTACATGGGTGCGTATTCGCAGGAGTACCTTAACCATATGTACGGCGAGAAAAAATACAACCAAGAGTTGTTTGTGGAGCGGGATAACTTATCCGCCATCTTCTCTTCTTTCGCTGCCTCCGATGACCGTTTCTTGCCGCTGTTAGGCGAGGCTGGGCAAGGTAAAACAACCCAATTATGCCATTGGACGGAGATGTTGCTGCAATCAGAGGATGCGGTGATTACCTTTGCCAGTTCGGAGTTCGCCGAGCAGAGTCTGGAGCAACGCCTGCGGACGATGTTCGACCTTTCCCGCAAGAAAGATATCCACCGCTTCTTGGCGGAGACGAACACCAAAGCCACCCTGGCAGGAAGGCGCATTTTTATTCTCTTTGACGCCATCAATGAGGTGCTCACCTACCCCAACGCATCAGATGGAGACACCGGACCCTTAGCGTTGTACAAAGATATATACGCGCTGTTCGGCAGCCACGAACTAACCGCCTTCCGTGTTCTTTTCACGTGTCGTAACTACACCTGGCAGAACGAGCTACGGCCGCAGCAGAAGGCACAGGACATGTCGCTCTTCAGTCGGTTAGGCGAAGAAGCCACTGTGCGCAGTTTTACCGATAGCGAACTGATGCGGGCGTACACCATCTATCAGGACCTCTACCAAATGCAAACGCCCTATGAGCAGATTGCACGGAAGAATATCATCCGCATCAAAAACCCGCTTATCCTCAAAATCGTTTGTACCAATTACCTCGGTCACAGTCTGCCGGAAAACAACGGCGAATACACCTCTGTGGCGTTGTTTAGTAAGATGTTAGACGATATATCGCATTCGTACGCCGGTGGCAAACAGTGGGCTATTCTGCGCGAGATAGCCGCTTACATTTTGGATTCGTACGAAAGCGGTTCGGCGCAAGACTCAATCGCGTTAACACAACTACGCGAGGCGCGTTTTGATGACCAATCCCCGCTCTACAAAGCAGCGAATCTAGTCTATAACAACAAAGGTACGACGATCGCTTTTGAGGAATTGCTCAATAAACCCGAACGCCCCATTCTGCGTCTCATCAAAAACGAGAAGATACAATTCATCTACGAGCGCTTCTTGGAGTACATGCTCGCCTTGGCGTTCTTTGAACGCGAGACTGCTTCTTTGGCGTCCGACCAACCGATTAGTCCGGATGTGTTTGTGCGCGTGCTGAAGCATGCGGCGGTGAATGAAGTGTTCATCTCCACACTTCGCAATGTGCTTATCATGGATTACATGCGAACCTATAACCCACAGACTCTCATTCGGTTAGCCAGCGATTATAGCGAAAATTTTACCATTGTCACCCTCGTGACGGATATCCTCAACACCCTCGTAACGGAGAATTTCGAAGAACCGCTCTTCAGCCTCTTGCATACGCTGCTCACCTATACCGAAGATGACCTGCGCGAGACCATCACCGAGTATAACCGCGTGACGAAGATCATCGAGAAGAACAAGGCGGACAACGATACCATCGCTCAGTTCAAGACCCTCTCCGCAGCACTCGCTCCGCTGATGAACCGCAAACGTCTGGCGGCAGGAACACTGGTCAACGGCGTGTTCATGACCGATTATCATAACGAAGCGCTCTACGCACATGACCCCTTCGAACTGCTGGATGTCGTCACGGATGATTCGATTACGGAAATCAAAGACAATGTGTGTCTGATGATCTATTACGCCTCCAACAAAACGCATACGCTCTCCTATACACCGCTCAAACAAAACATCACCCGTCAGATCGTCACACACATGTACGATTTTATCCAACGAACACCCTTAGTGGCACTGGCGAAAAGCAAACGACGTGCGCGAGTGATGACTTTCCTTGAGACCGGCACACGTATCAACATCCTCCTTATCATCGACCGCGTACTCTCCACCAACGAAGCGGAAGCCAATGGTATTCAAGTCAGTGATATCTTTGCCGACATCACAGCAGTGGCAAAACATCTGACGGCTAATTTCACCCTCTTCCGCGTCGTTCTGCCGTTCGTACAGTTAGTGATGAGACGCCAAGTGCTCTTCCAGTCCGATTATGTCAATAATGTGATTGAATACGCCACCTACTGGGACACCCACGCCATCGATCTGGCGGCGTTGGCACCCTTTGCATATCTCTATTCGAAGAAAGACCAACCCGGTGCCCCCACATCGCAAGAGTGGCAACAATGGATAGAACCCGTGCTGGAGGCGTACAAATCCGGCGATAGCCTCAGTTATTTTGCCATGGAGCGTATCCTTATCATTGCCGGCATGGCGGATTACGCCAATGTACAACCAATCGTGCAAGCGCTTCGCGCAGGCTATAACAGGAACACCGAGTGGTTCGATTATTCGCAGATGTCGTTCATTTATGTGCTGTACCAATTGGGACTCAAGTTGCCGCAACTGCCTCAAGAAGTGGAAGATATGCTGACCGAATGGTGCGTCGATTGGACGCTGCGATGCCGAGGATGGTTCAAAGGGCGCAATAGTTACAAAGCCAACTCCATGCAACTCTACAAACGCAATGTGATGACATGGTATGCGATGGTGCAATGTGTGCGCTATGGCGATGCACGCGATCCCGAAGGCAAATCTGTGCCGGCATTCCGTCAACTCATCGCACAGGCCGTAGCACACCGCGACAAAGAATTGCTGGTACATTTGCTCAATAACATATCCGAACTCATCACCGATTCGGGCTATATCTACACCTCGCTCGACTTGCTCCAATACGTAATGGAACTGATTCCGTCGCAGTCCGTGTTAGACGAGTTGGACGAGCAAGCCAACCTCCGCTATCCGGATACAAAAGAGTCCGTCATTGCGCTGATAGGTAAGATCCTCGGTACGGCGAAGAACTATTTCCCACAGCAGGTCAATGCCTTCCTAACCAAGGATATCATCCCCCTCTCCTTCCCCGGAATAGACAAATACAAGGATGAGATAGTAGGCTACAACCCGGGCGGCGAACGGCTGTCGGATCTGTTTACTCATAAGTTCGGAAACGCCCTTATCTATACCCTTATTCACGAAGAAGCCATCGATGATGTAGTCGTGCAGTCCCTGCAGGCAACGGCCAAGGCCTCAGATAGTTTCGGATGGTTCGAACAAGTGGTGAAGATTGTATTTAATAAGATGTTTAATTTGAAATTATAATGCGTACTTTTCTCGTTATTATGGCAACACTGATTATTGCTCATCGCGGTGGCGCGCAACTCGGTACAGAAAACAGCCTCAGTTGTATCGAACGTGGTATACAAACCGGCGCACAGATGGTGGAAGTAGATTTACACTTGACGGCAGACCAACAGATTGTAGTCTGTCATGACCAGCGTGTGAACCGTACTACCAACGGTAGCGGTAAGATAGAAAACATGACACTCACTGAAATTCAAGCGCTGCGACTCTTACGCCCCGATGGTTCGGCGTCTGAGGAAACGATTCCTACGCTCGAACAAGTACTCCAACTATGCAAAGGACGTTGCCGCCTGCTGCTGGAAATCAAGAAAAAACGAAGCAACCAATACCTCGGTATCGAACAATTGGCAGATAGCATCGTTAAAGCACATGGCATGCAAGAGCAAGTGGTATTCCAATCTTTTAGCGACGAGGTACTCTTCACCTTGCACAAGATTGATCCCTCTCTAAGACTCGAAAAACTACTCATCTGCCGCATCGGAAAGTTCCTCTTTGATGGGTCGTTCACACGGTTCAGTTGGGATAAATACGAATCTATCGCCTCCTTTAATATCTTCCGTTGGTTCGCGAAAAAAAGCTTCATCGAGGATATGCACCGTCACGGCAAAGAAGTGAAAGTATGGACCGTTGACGATCCTTCCAAAGCCCCTGCCAACGCAGATGGCATCATCACCGATCGTCCCGACCTATTTGTTAAATAATGAATAATTAATAGTTAATATTTCCCGATGAATCCGTATATTCAATCCCTTCGCCTTCGCACCCTTCCTCTCTCCATGTCCGGAATTATCTTAGGAACCGGCTTAGCGTGTGGGCTCCATCCTAACTGGTTCATCTTTGCCCTCGCAATCTGCACTACGCTTAGCCTGCAGATCCTTAGCAATCTGTCTAATGAACTGGGAGATGCCATTAAAGGCACCGACACCGACCAACACGGACGAGAAGCCTACGGCCTACAAGCAGGAACCATCACCATCCCGCAGATGAAAGGAATGATTGCCCTCTTCATTGGCCTCTCCGTTATCTTTGGCTTGGCACTGATTATGGTCGCATTTTGGAACGAAATAGCCGACTCTCCTTTCTCCTTTCACCTTCGTCCGTTCATTTTTATCTGCCTTGGACTGTTGGCGATTATCGGTGCTATGACCTATACGCTCGGCAAACATAGTTATGGCTATATGGGATTAGGCGACTTGGGCGTGTTCTTGTTCTTTGGCCTACTGAGCACCTTAGGCGCCTTCTACTTGCAAGTACAAACCCTCACCGCTGAAGCAGTCTGGGCGGCTATCGCCATTGCACTACCCATCGTCGGCGTCCTCAACCTCAATAACGTCCGCGATATGCCCAATGACCGTCTCCACGGCAAACGAACATTCGCCTCACTCTTAGGACCCCTTGGTGGACGCATTTACCATGCCGTACTGCTTATCGCGTGCCTTGCTATTTTCGCAGCCTTAGGACATTTCTGGCCGCTTCTCATCACACCCGTCTGGGCATGGCATCTCATTTATATCTTCCGCCATGACGGTTCGCGTCTCGACCTTCAGATGCCCGTACTGATGTTCAGCACCATCCTCGTCGCCTGCCTAGCCTGCGCATAAGCCGTTTTCTGTTCCTACTAACTTATCCACACACAAAAAGCAATGGCGCTCACGGCCACCCCCACCAACCACCACAAACTCTTATGCATCGCTAACCACCCCATCCCGATCGCTGCATACAGCAATGCCACCATGCCGCCATCGATATGAATAACGCTGACACTACCGGGAAGCCCCTCTATCCATCCAACTGCATGGTTCATCAACCACGCTAACACAAAAGTCACTTTGCTAACCCATATCCCTATCCACGAACCGCCTAAAGCAATACTCAGCAACCCACAAGGAACCAATACAGTCGCAATCGGCAGCACCAACAGATTCGTCAGCAAAAAATAATTAGACACTTGCCCAAACGTGTACATCGTAATCGGCATTGTTCCCAACTGCGCCGCAATACTAATAATAACCGTTCCCATAAGCCAGCTGACTAATTTTCCGTAGAACTTTCGTCTCCAATGGAGTCTGTGGAGTTCTTTCTCTAAATCCTTCGCCAGCACCACTATCGCGGCCGTAGCAGCAAAACTGAGTTGAAAACTAAGGCTCCATAGATCCAACGGTCGCACCATCAGAATAAGAACCGCAGCCGCAGCAATCGTGTTAAGCGTCATACTACGCCTATACAACATTCTGCCTATTTCTACCACACTCACCATCACCACGCACCGCACCACCGATGGCGTCATCCCTGTCAACCATGCATAGCCCCACATCACCGCAATAACCACCGCCCCAAGCCCTGTTCGTCCTACGCGGTTCTCATACAACGGCCGAACTCTTCCTCCCAACGTCAAAAGACCCATCAGTAGTGCATAAATGATGCCGGTATGCAAACCACTTACCGCCAATACATGCGCTGCACCAGAAGCCTGAAAACGTTGCCGCAGCACCGGATCCAAATCTTCTTTATAACCCAACGTCAACGCACCCGTCGTCGCCAACTCATCCCCACTCAATCCACCATCCCCCAACCGTCTATACAACCGCCTCTGCAACGGTTCTTTTCCCTCGTACATTGTACATCGCACATCGTACTTCCATACATATGCTGTTCCGACAATACCTTGCCTCCGCAGATACAACCCATAGTCAAAATCCCCTACCTTGCCACCTCGTCGTATACGCGTCCTCGCCACAATCGTATCTCCAATGTCCAATCTCCAATTTCCACTGTCCAATCTGCTTGTATCTTTCGCGACATAGACCAACACTTTCCCCACTCCCAGCGCCTCCGACTCATAGCGATAACTCTTCGGCGTTTCGCGCGGTTCACTCGCTATCACAAAAGCATAAGGACGCAAACTATCGATCGCGTCCCATTCCGTCTCATATAGTAAAAAAGAAGGATAAAATCTATCCAATGCCACCAGTGCCGCCATCACCACCACCAGCACCCCTATCATCGGATACGACTTCATCGAAAACATCATCACATCATCGCTTCATAACACGAATAGCCTCTTCAGGATCCTCCGTCCCGAAAACAGCACTACCTGCTACCAGCACATCCGCTCCGGCCGCAAACAACTCCGCCGCATTAGCGGTATTCACTCCTCCGTCAATCTCCACCAGCGTACCCAATCCGAGGCGATCAATCTCTTCGCGAATGAAACGGATTTTGGTCATAGTCTCAGGAATAAACTTCTGCCCGCCAAAGCCTGCAAAAACGGACATCAACAGCACCATATCCACCTTATCCAAATACGGCACTAAACGCGTTACATCGATATCCGGATTGATGGTCAAACACGTCCGAACTCCTTTGCCCTTAATCAAATCGAGTATCGGCAACGGGTCTTCCACCGCCTCCAAATGAAAACCCACCGACCAAGCACCGGCATCGCAAAAACGCTCCACGTATTTCTCAGGATGAACAATCATCAGATGCACGTCCAGCGGCTTCGTACAATACTTCTTCATCGGCACCATCAGCGGAAAACCAAACGATATATTCGGCACAAAAACGCCATCCATAACATCCACATGAAGCCAATCAGCATCAGAACGGTTAATCATCTCTAAATCTTGCCGCAGATTTCCAAAATCTGCCGATAGCACAGAAGGAGCAATGAGTTTCATGGTCTATTTCAATTTTCAATTTTCAATTTTCAA
>JAFSWF010000006.1 GCA_017444615.1 Paludibacteraceae bacterium
ATATATATACATAGTATATATATACTTTTTATTCAAAATTATGGCAAAAACACATACACAAGATTATTCCATCAGGCGAGGCAAACTAAGCAAAGACTCGCCCCTCGTCTATCGCACACGAAACGGTAAACAACACTCCTACACCCCAAAAGAGTCCTCCGTTCCTCCATCCAAAGCACAAAAAGCGCACCGCAAACTCTTTGGCAAAGTAACCTCCATCGTCAACGCAATCATGGCGGATCCGCAGCAAGCGGCCGAATGGAATGAGCGCCGAATTGCGTACAACAAAACCCTCATAAGCGACCCTTATGCCAAACGCTACAAAACAACGCGCTCTTATGTCCATTTTGTCATCTCCTCCCAACTCGAGCAAAAAGAAGCCGCTAAACGCCGACGCAAACCCATCGCCAAAGCCCTTCCTAAAGGACTCAAACTGAACGTCAAGCACTTTGCAGAACTATCCACTACCGAACTCTACGAACTCCTCAAAGCGCGCTTCATCGTCTTCTATGCCGAGCAAAACTGCCGTTACCTCGACTTAGACGACATCGACTACAAAGCCATCCACTTGGCGCTCCATCGCCAAGGACGAGTCATCGCCTATGCCCGCATTTTCCCTTCCGACAACCCCAAACAATGGTTCCTCGGACGCCTTCTTTCGCTCGAACGGGGGCAAGGCCTGGCACATTATATCGTCGAACAAGCGGAAGCCGTCGCCACCCAACAAGGAGCCACAGAACTGGCCCTGCACGCCCAGACACAAGTCGCCGCTTTTTACGAAAAATTACACTACCAACCAGAAGGAAATATCTTCATAGAAGCGGATATTCCCCATGTTCTGATGAAAAAAGAACTATCTGAGTGCAAAAAATAGCCAAAAAATTTGGTCATATCAAAAAAAAGTAGTAACTTTGCACGCTATTTGGGATAAACGTGCCCATTAGCGAACCTTGGAATTTAATATCATTAAAAAATAAGCATTATGAAAAGAAGTATTTTAGTAGTAACTGCAGTCGCTGCATTATTCTTGGTAAGTTGCAAAGAAAGCCCGTATATCGCAGGGCCTGGCACCGATGATCCCCGTATTCCGGACTCTGTTTCTTATGTCGTTCCGGATACAAACGGTATTGAGATCTCCGTAGATAGCGCCATCGCTCTGTGCAAAACATTGGCGGCCGATGCCGTAACTCCGGATCTGTACAAAATATCCGGTGTAGTCACCAAGAACACAACGAATCCTCTTTCCGTTCCCAGCTCTTACTCGAACATCAATTTCACCCTTTCGGATAACGGAAACAAGACTTCGATTGCTTGCTATTACACCAATAACCTCAATAACCTGCCTTTCCGCAAGAACTCAGACGTTCCTCGCGTTGGCTCGAAGATTACGGTTCTTGGCCCGTTGACCAATTACAAAGGTACCACTCCCGAAGTAAAAGAAGGCTTCATCGTACGTGTCGATTCGATGGTGGCTCCTCCGCCTTTCCCGGGTTGCCCTGAACCTGACAGCACAGAGATCAGCGTAAGCAAAGCATGCGAACTGGCGCTGAAACTGGCGGATAAGACCGAATCGACCGAGAGCTACGACATCGTAGGTGTCGTAACAGAGATTCTTAGCATTGATACCGGGAACTTTGGAAATGCAGAGTGGATTATTTCCGATGGAAAGAAATTCTTCTACATCTACCGAGGTAAAGGTCTGAATAACAACAAGTTTACCAACACGAATCAATTACAGGTGAACGATACGATCACTGTCCGCTCTAAACTGTATAACTATGGCGGTATCGCCGAGACCAAAGCGAACGCAGCGCAGATTATTAAAACTACCAACCCCAATTGGTAATTCCCTCTCTTTGAATACAAGATTTAATAAGTTTAACATAAAAAAATGGCAACATTACAAAAAATTAGAAATCATGGCGCCTTGCTGATTGCAATTGTGGGTCTGGCCATGTTAGCATTTATCCTCGGAGACTTTTTGAACTCCGGTAGTTCGTTCTTCCATCGTAGCCGCGAGAACGTAGGCGTCATCGCTGGACACGAAGTACACTACACGGAGTACGAAGCAGCAAAGGAACAATTAACGGAAGTGTATAAGATTGAAACCGGCCGTTCCGATTTAGACGAAGACCAGGCTGCACAGTTGCGCAACCAGGTATGGAACACGTTCTTGATGGATTACACGCTGCGCGAGCAAGCAGACAAAATCGGTATGGATATCACTACCGATGAGTTGAGCGAACTCTGCATTGGCGAGAACATCCACCAAGTACTCCGCAGCCGTCGTACCTTCATGGACGAAAACGGTCAGTTCAGCCGTGAGGCTGTAGTCAACCTCCTCCAAGCTATCAACCAAGAGGACGAAGACAACCCTAACCTCAAGCAAGCTAAGACCTATTGGCTCTACTGGGAGAAGATTGTTCGTATCAGCTACATGCAGGAGAAATACACCAACCTGCTCCAACATCTGGTAAAAGCGAACTCGCTCGATGCACAATTTGCTTTCGACGCCCGTCAGAAAGGTGTAGGCGTGGATTATACGCTCCAACCCTACTTTACTGTAGCTGACAGCTTAGTTAAGGTTAGCGATGGTGATATCAAGAAACTCTACCAGCAACACAAAGAGCAGTACAAACAAACGCCTAACCGCGCTATCAAGTATGTAGCATTCAACATCGTTCCCTCTGAGGATGACTTCAAAGCCGCTGAGAACCTGATGATTAGCCTCCAAGAGGAGTTCAAGACTACAGAGGATGTAAGCCTGGTAGTGAACACCAATTCGGATATTATGTACGATGGTCATGATTACTCAATCGAGACCGTTCCTGCACAATTCAAGGATTTTGCGTTCGCAAGAGGCGCTAAAGCAGGTCAATGCACAGATATTCTCTTTGAGAACAACACCTACGCCATGGCGCGTATCATGAAAGCCGGCTATTCGATGCCTGACTCCGTAGAACTCAAAGCCATCGTCGAAGGCGGTGAGGACCAAGAGTTAGGTTGGTTCAGAGCTTCTGACCTGCCGAAGAACATCGCAGAGCCTGCCTTCGCCGGCAAGCGTGGCACACGCTTCACCATAGCACAAGGTATGGGTGAACAGACTTTCGAGATTCTCGAAATCGGCAAACCGACACCGAAAGTGAAGTTGGCTATCCTTGCACGCGAGGTAACGCCTTCCAGCAAAACCTACTCCATCCTCTACAACCAAGCCAAGCAATTCATCGTGGCTAACCCGACTGCAGAGGCCTTCGAAGCCGCTGCACAAGAGGCTGGTTTAGCGGTTATTCCGCAGTACAACTTGACGGCTAACACCGATAAGGTAGCACAACTCAAATCCAGCCGTGCTATCGTTCGCTGGGCGTTCGAAGCCAAAGAAGGTCAAGTATCGGATGTGTTTGAGTGCGGTCCGCAATTCATTGTAGCTGCCCTGACAGAAGTCAACGATGGCGAATACCGTTCGCTCGAAGACGTGCGCGCAGAGTTAACCTACGAAGCACGCAATAATGCCAAAGCAGATTATATTGCTACCCAACTCAAAGGCGTTGAGACTCTCGAAGCCGCCGCAGAGAAACTCGGTCAAAGCGTTCAACACATTGATCGCGTAGCTTTAGGCGACAGCCGTTTCGGCAACGCCGGTATGGAACCTGCCGTCATCGGTAAGACCATCGCACTGGGCGAGAACCAACTGAGCGCACCGATTAAAGGTAACATGGGCGTGTTCGTGGTAAAAACCGGCGCGGCTAACAACCTCGCAGGCGAATTAGACGCTGAGAGCGAGAAAGCACAGTTGTCCGCTCGTTTCGCTTACCTGCCCTACCAAGCCATTCAACTGGTGGAGGAGAAAGCCGAAATCGACGACAACCGCGCTAACTTCCAATAATGCGTGCGCGCGTGCGTGATATAATAAGGAGAGTGCTCGCCAAGGGCTACTCTCCTTTGCGCACTTTTAAGGCATAATGACAACACAAGCGATCGAATGAACGAGTGAAGAACTCAAAGACACATATCAGCCCGTGGGCATGGGTACCCACGCTATATTTGGCGGAAGGTATTCCCTATTTTCTCGTCACAAGCATCAGCGTAACGCTCTTTGCCCAATTAGGTGTGCCTAACAGTGAAATGGCACTCTTCACCTCACTCATCGCCTTCCCTTGGGTCATCAAACCCCTTTGGAGCCCGTTCGTGGACATCCTGCGCACGAAACGATGGTGGGTGCTAACAATGCAAGCCTTAATGGCCGTCACAGTGTTACTTCTGGCTCTTTTGGCACCCAAAGGTCTATTCACACTGGCACTCATCCTCTTCACCATCACTGCATTCTGCTCTGCCACTCATGACATTGCAGGCGATGGTTATTACATGATTGCCCTCTCCGAAACGCAACAATCAGCGTACGTAGGCTTGCGTTCCACCTTCTATCGCATTGCAAACATCTTCTGTCAATCGCTCCTACTAATGCTCGTCGGATGGCTCCAACGCCATACCGACGTCGCCTCTTCATGGACATACGCACTGCTGCTATGCAGCGGCATTTTAGCCCTTATAGCTCTTTGGCACGCATGGGCAATGCCAAAAGTAGAGACCAATGACCAACGAGGCCCTGACTGGACTATCGACCAAATATTCCGCCAAGTAGGAATCGTCTTTGCGGACTTCTTCCGCAAACCGGAGATCATCTTAGCGCTTTGTTTCATGCTTTTATACCGCTTACCGGAAGCCTTGCTGCTCAAACTATGCAATCCTTTCTTCCTCGCCCCGCAAGCAGAAGGAGGATTAGGCATTTCGGTTGGTACTATCGGACAAATAACAGGCATTGGTGTTATTCTGATGCTCTTAGGCGGCATTGGCGGAGGACTATGGGCAAGCAAAACAGGACTCAAGAAAGCCATTCTTCCCATGGCATTATGCCTGACGCTGCCTTGCTTCGTATATGTTTATTTCGCGCTCTACCAACCTACCTCATTCTGGATATTATGTCTCTGCGTGGGCATTGAGCAATTGGGCTACGGTTTAGGTTACACTGCTTGTATGCTGTATATGATGCATCTGGCAGAAGGCGCTTATCGCACCGCCCATTTCTCTATTTGCACCGCCTTCATGTTCCTCGGACTGATGTTACCGGGAATGGTGGCTGGTTATATCCAAGAAGCTGTAGGTTACCTCGGTTTCTTCTGGATAGTAATGATCACTTGTATTCCTTCGATACTTATTACCTATTTGATTTATAGAAAATTATGAATTGTAAACGAATTATCCCTGACGCTATTACCTCTTGTAACTTGCTCTGCGGTAGTATAGCTGTCTTTTTAGCCACTCAAGGTGCTTTCATCTGGGCGTTTGTATTCATCTTAGGCGGCGCATTCTTTGATTTCTTCGATGGTCTGAGTGCCCGTCTGCTCAAAGCGCCAAGCCCCATAGGCATTCAATTGGACTCGTTAGCCGATGTTATCACCTTTGGTCTCGCACCCTCAATGATGCTTTTCTGCTGGCTCAAACCCCTCCTCGGTTGGTGGGCACTCATCGCACTCATTATGGCGGCCTGCTCTGCCCTCCGACTCGCAAAATTCAATGTCGATGAACGTCAGCACAATAGTTTTATCGGCTTAGCCACGCCACCGAACGCTATTTTCTGGGGCGCATTATGCTGCATGCCTTACGCGGTATTAGCCTATGACTGGATGGCGTGGGTGCTACTCGGCTGCTCGCTAATCAGCGGATGGCTGCTTAATGCAGAGATTCCCTTCTTTAGTTTCAAATCGTGGCACAAAGATAAAATGCTGATTATATGCTTCTTAGCAGGTTGTGCGATTCTGTTCATCTTCTGCCTGCTGAAGGCAATCGAAACCAAACACATTGAGTTCGCACTCTTTAGTGGCACAGCCATCATCATCTGGTACGTAGCCCTCAACCTCTTATTGGCTTGTTTACCTAAAAGAAAACATTAAAACAATAATACCATGAGAAAATCATTCTTACTCATCCTCGCGTCCCTGTTCACCCTCTGCCTCTCTGCAGAGCAGTACACAATTGTGTTTAATAGTGGTAATGCAGATTCAAGTTCGCCTACTACCGCCTTGAGTTCGATCATCTATAGTGCTACCAATAACTGCGTTAACGAGATACGCCGAGCTAATTGTATCTACCGTGCCAAAGAAGGTTATGGCATCAAAGGAGGAAAAACGACAGCTAAGGGAGAATTAACTTTAGGATTAGATGATAACTATTCTATTACCAGCCTAACAGTTTATGCGGCATCAGTCAACGGTAAAGATTCTATTTCTACCTCCAAAATCACTCGAGGGATTATTATTTGTGGCCAGTATTTTGATTATGAAGAAGGACATAGAACTGAACTCCGCCCTTATAAAGTAACGCTTAATAGCACTACCGACTCCATTACGATTGAATCAGATACAACGAATTACAACCGTTGGTACGTACAGAAGATAGAGTTTGAAGCTGAAAATCCGCATCCTAATTGGGGTATTACAGAAATGCCTTACGCACAGATGAATTTCGGTAGCGTGCATTGGGAAAGCGAAGATGAACCGATGGAAGATATTCTCAATTTTGAGATCGTAGGTAAAAATATTGTAGGAAATATCGAATTATCGCTTAGTAGTGGTAAATATTTTACATTAACCGACACACAATTACCCGCTGAAGGCGGAGAGGTTGGAATCTTCTACAGTATTACCATGAAAGAAGTTACCAAAGCTTTCCCGCTGGAAGACGAAGTCACCGCTACGTGTCAAGGCGCTGACGGAATTGAGCGGTCTCGCACCCTTCCTATCGTCTTAACAATCGTTCCTCCCAGTTCAGGTGCTAGCACGTTTGTTCTCGACACTTCACGCATGGCAATCGGTCCGATGCCCGGTGACTACTATAAATATGCACAGCATACAGCCGACTCAACCCTTAAGAACCACTTAGGGTATATTATCTGCTGCGGTCAGCGCTATCGTTATGGTAGCGGCTCGAAGAAATCGTGGGACGCTTTCTTCCACACAGACAGAGACACTGTTACCAACCAGGTGTTGGATATGTACTCCAATAACGTACGCTATTTTGACCCCGAGAAACCAACCGCCAGTGTTAAGGACTTCGATATCGAGCATATGTTGCCTAAATCGTGGTGGGGCGGTGATGTCAATCCTGCGTACTGCGACATCTTCCATTTGGTACCCGGAGACTATTCTGCTAACCGTTCTAAATCTAACCATGCGCCTGGTATTCCCGCAGACAGTTCCTTCTACAACGGTTCGTTTGTTACCGGACAAGACACAATACATGGTCTGCAACGTGTTTTCTGTCCTGCCGATGAATACAAAGGAGACTTTGCCCGCGCATATTTCTATATTGCTACCTGTTACGGAGACAGCCTTACATGGTTAGAAAGTGGCGAACCCAGCCAGGCTGTAACAAATGAGGGCTGGCAAGAGTTCCGTCCTTGGTTGCGTGACCTGCTGCTTAGTTGGCACCGCTTAGATCCTGTAAGCAAAAAAGAGTTAGACAGAGCTGTGGAAGTCAATAAGATTCAAGGAAACCGTAACCCATTCATTGATTATCCTGATTTAGTGGAATATATCTGGGGCGATAAACAAGGTACACCGGTTGATTTTACACAACTTACACAGAGTTACAGAGATCAATATAGCGAAGAAACTACCGGCGTTGATGAGACATTTATCTCCCTCCCCACCTATAAGGAGATCCGCGGAGGACAAGTGGTCATCATTCGAAATGGCGAGAAATTTAGCATTTTAGGGCAACCGCTGCAATGAGAACCTTCTTGCGCAATAACGCCATCTTTATCGGACTAAGCTTGACACTCATCATAGTGTTAGGCTTAGCCTTGCTTTTTATACCTAAAGGAGAGTTGCATTTGTTGCTTTGTGACCATCACACACCAGCAGGCGATACCTTCTTTCGGTATTACACCCAAGTGGCGGAATGGTTTCCATACGTTATATGCGTAGCAATCTTACTCTTTGGTTGCGTTGGAAACGGTGTCTTTGCCTCCGCTGCAATGGTCGGTTCAGCGTTAGTCACACAATTATTCAAGCATCTTATCAATGCCCCTCGCCCACTAACATGGTTTGCAGAGAACTACCCGGACATCTCCCTGCCTCTAACAGAAGGCGTTCGGATGAATTATTGGCTGTCCTTCCCTTCCGGTCATACCACTTCCTTCTTTGCGTTGTTCTTTGTGCTGAGTATAATCTATACTAGGAAACCTAGGGAGACTAGGTATCATAGAATGACAAGTGCTATTTTGCAAATTGTTTTATTTATACTTGCAACATTAGGCGGTTATAGCCGCATCTACTTGAGCCAACATTTCGCCATGGATGTGTTCGGAGGAATAATTGTAGGGTTAACCATTTCTGCTCTTTTATACTGCCTTTTTAGCCGTTGGATGGGTCAAAATTGGTACAATTACCGCCTTTTTACAAAAAAATGAGGGGTAAAGTGCATTTTTTTGCAAAAAAATTTGGTCATATCAAAAAAAAGCAGTACCTTTGCACTCGCTTTTGAAAAAGAGACAAAAGTTGTACATTGTAAATCGTAAAGTCGTAAATGTTAAAGGGCGTTTAGCTCAGCTGGTTTAGAGCATCTGCCTTACAAGCAGAGGGTCTGCGGTTCGAATCCGTAAACGCCCACTTAAAAGAAAAGGACACCAAATGGTGTCCTTTTCTTTTAGAAGGCGCTACGGCCTTCTCTCCGCAGTCCGAGCTGGGTTCTTATCTCGCTACGCTCGAACGATTAACGCTTCGCGTTTTTCGAATCCGTAAAACGGTATATGGGGATTAGGCTTTGCCTTGTTGCGCGCGGATTTGAGAAGAAGAGATATCAAAATACGGCGCACCTTTGAGGTAAATGACGCCTTTCTCTGTCTTCGGCAGATCGAGTGTTTGGTTTGCTTCATTATGATGCCGCGGATAAACAAAGATACGCAAGTTCTCTAAAATAAACTCTTTCTCTCTCCATTGATTGAAGATGGCGATATTATCTTCGCCTATAATGAGCGTAAAATCGTGCTCTGGGTACGCTTTTTTGAGTTCGCGTAGGGTATTTGCCGTATAAGAGGGACGGGGCAGTGAGAACTCAAAATCAGAGGCTTTGACGCCAGGAATATCTTTCACCGCTTCGCGCACACCTTCTAAGCGTTCTTGTTCAGGCGCTAATATCTTCGCTGACTTCAATGGATTATTGGGACTAACAAGCATCCAAAGTTCGTCTAAATCGGTGTTTTCTATCACCCATTTGGCTAATCCCGCATGCCCAAAATGCACAGGATTGAAGCTTCCACCATAAATTCCCACTTTCATAATTGATGATTGATAATTGATAATTGACAATTATTTTTCTTCATTGATGATGGCATCTAATTGTTCGAAGGCGTGGTCTAAGGTATCATTGACCACCACGCGGTCAAAATGCTTCATGTCTTCCATTTCGATAGAAGCTTTCGCCAAGCGTTTCTCAATCATCTCCGGCGAAGTATCTCCGCGTCCTTCCAAACGTTTGCGTAACTCATCTATTGACGGTGGACAGATGAAGATAGAGGTGGCTTTATCGCCTAAGATTCGCTTGAGGTTGATGCCGCCCTTTACATCTACATCAAAGAGTACTTGTCTTCCTGCGGCTTCAATGCGTGCTATCTCATCCTTTAGCGTACCATAATACAAGCCTTCATAGACTTGTTCATACTCGATGAAATCGTCGTTTTTAATGCGTTGCTGAAACTCATCAAGAGAGATAAAATAATACTCTTTTCCATGCACTTCTTGTCCTCGTGGGGGACGAGTGGTGCATGAGACGGATAACTCAAAGAGGTTCGGATGGTTCGTTAAGAGATGATTGACCATCGTTGATTTGCCGCTACCTGACGGCGCACAGAAGATATAAATCATGGTGATTGACGATTTGACGATTGACGATTTGACGATTTAAGATTGACGATTTAAAGTACATTTAGTACTTGTTCTTTGATTTGTTCGAGGATGTCTTTCATCTTAACGACGATGATTTGCATCTCCGATTGATTCGATTTAGAACCAAGGGTATTGATTTCTCGACCCATTTCTTGTGCGATGAAACCGAGCTTTTTGCCTACACCGGTTCCTTCACCTTCCATTACTTCTCTAAAGTATTTGATATGATTCGTTAAGCGTACTTTTTCTTCGGTTATATCGAGTTTCTCAAGGTAATAAATCATCTCCTGTTCTAATCGGTTACGGTCTATTTCAGTTGAGAGTTGAGAGTTGAGAGTTGAGAGTTGGGAGATGAGGCGCTCTTTGATTTTGGCTACGCGACCTTTCTCAAAGGGTTCCACTTGTGCCAATAAATCAGCGATTCCATCGAGTTTCTCGGTGAACATAGCCTGCAATGCTGCTCCTTCTTGGATACGGAAAGCATTGAAGGCATCAATGGCTTGGTTGAGCGTTGCTTGTACGCTGCCCCACTCTTCTTCCGTCAAATCAGAAGTGTCTTCTTGGATTTTGAGCACGTCGGGCAAGCGTAGGATGGAAGCCATCACTTCTGCCGGCACTTCTCCAAAATGGTCTTTGTACTGCGCGGCATATAATTTGGCAGCCTCCCAATTGATTGCACTAAGGGCCTGTGTGTTGGGCGTATCTTCCGTCGTATAGATGGCTAAATCTACTTTACCGCGTTCAAGCCGCTGGGTAACGATGGTGCGAAGGTCCAATTCGCGCGCACGCAGAATAGCAGATAGACGAACTGAAAGATCCATCGTTTTGGAGTTGAGGGAACGGATTTCACATACTAACTTGCGTCCTCGTAATTGGCTTTCGGCTTTGCCATAACCGGTCATGGATAAAATCATTTTCCTATACAGAATTTACTGAATATATTGGCTAATACTTCTTGGTTCGTTATTTGTCCGGTTACCTCCCCGAGGGCAGCGAGGCAATCCTGCAGATCGAGCGAGAGGAGTTCTCCTGAAAGTCCGTTTTGCAGGCCTTGTTGAACGCTTTCAATGGCTTTGTGTGCTCTGCGGATGGCATCATAATGACGGGCGTTGCTTAACATGACCGCCGAGGTTTCCATTCCTTCTTTGGCTGCACGCACCAAGGCATTTTTGAGCGATGCAATCACGCCATTCTTGGCAGATATACATATGCCATCGATGATGTTAACGCGTTCGTCGGGCATGAGCAAGTCAGCCTTATTGTACACTTTGATTACGGTCTTGTTAGCAGTATTGTCTAGGATTACTTCGGGAATGCCTCGTTCCACTACCGAGATTATTATGTGTGCCTCCTGTGCCGCTTTGCGGCTTCGCTCAACCCCCATTTGTTCGATGGAATCGGCGGTTTCTCGTATACCTGCGGTGTCTATTAAGCGGAATAGAACGCCATCAATGACGATTGTATCTTCGATGGTATCGCGTGTGGTACCTTGAATGTCGCTTACTATCGCGCGCTGCTCTCCTACGAGCGCATTGAGAAGGGTCGATTTGCCTACGTTTGGTGCGCCTACTATAGCCACCGCTACACCGTTTCGAATGGCGTTTCCGGTTCTAAAGGATGTTAGTAGGGCTTGCAATTTTCGCTCGATTTCATCGGCTAAATCTGTCAATTCTGTACGGTCGGCAAACTCTAACTCTTCATGATCCGCAAAGTCGAGTTCCAACTCCACCAAGGAGGTGAAATGCAGTAAGCGTTCGCGCAGCGCGGCTAATTCATTAGAGACCGAACCGCGGAGTTGGCTCAGGGCAAGATCTTTCTCCGCTTTCGATTGCGCTGCAATCAGGTCAGCCACGGCTTCTGCTTGCGTCAGATCCATCCTTCCGTTAAGGAATGCCCGTTGGGTGAACTCGCCAGCCTGCGCTGTGCGGCAACCGGCATCAATAAGCCAACGGAGTAACTCTTGCTGAATGAAAAGGCTACCATGACACGCTATTTCTACGGTGTCCTCGCCGGTAAAGGAATGCGGTGCACGAAAAACGGAGCATAAAACCTCGTCTAACACGTCGTTTTCTCGCACTATCTCGCCATGGCGCACACAGCCTCCGGCTGTTTGGGTTAAGGACACGCGCCCGCGGAAAAGCGTATCCACTATCTCAATGGCCCGCTCTCCGGAAACGCGGATAACCGCAATACCGCCTACTCCATACGGCGTAGATATAGCGCAAATAGTCTGCATTTTCTTTTGTTTTCCAAATTCCGCACAAAGGTACAAAAAAAAATCCGAATATGCAAATTTAATTGAGGATTTATTTGCGTATGTAAATAATTTTCCGTACCTTTGCACCGTGAAATGAAGAGAATCGGCATTTTGATAGGATTTGCGTTATGGACAGCGGGTTTGTTTGCCCTTCCCCATTACGAGTTAGCGTACCGCTTGAGCGGAACGGGCGGAGTGATCATGCGGGATGGCAAAGTGGACCCGTGGATAGAGCGACCTGTAGGTGGGGCACAATTTGCCGTGGAGTTTTTGCCGACGGGCCGGTGGCATTGCTTACAGCAATGGAATAACGCTTCTATTGGCGTTGGGGCTTCGTATCTGAATTTAGGGAATGATAAGATGTTAGGTTCTGCTTTTGCAGCGTACGGGTATATGAATATGCCGTTTTATAACGGTACGCATTTTCGCATCGGCGCACGTCCTACGGTTGGTTTAGCGACCGTTACTAAACGTTATATCAACACGTTACCGGAAGGTTATATCCCCTACAATAATAGTGATGGCGGGTTCAAGCAGGCGAATCAATCTATCGGTTCTATTCTCAATGCCTATCTGGCGGTCGAACTGTATATGGATTTTCCGATTAAGGACGGCTTTGAGATCACCTTTAACGGAGGCTGGCATCATATCAGTAACGGAAGTGTGATGCATCCGAATGCGGGGTATAATATGTTCCTTGCGGCGTTGGGATTGCGCTATGCGCCGCCTAGATTAACTAGTCAACTTAGGCAGCCTAGAAGGCCTAGCACTAAAGAACTCCGCGAAGAGGTGGATAAGCCATGGGCGGTGGAGATTAGTGGAACTGGTGGTATGAAGCAAAATTACTATGCCGATAACAAAAACGGTCAGCGTTTCTACGGGGTTGCCTCGTTTAAAGCGGCTGCTTATTGGGTGCCGGTGGCTATTTTTCGTATAGGCGCAGGCGTGGATGCGTTCTATGACGGGTACTACAGCGCGGTGAGCAAAGATTTTGCAGCGGCTAATCCTGAAGCGCCGGTTACCTATTTTGAAAAAACGTATCTGAAGGAAAGTAATACCGCCAATTGTTTTCGGGTCGGGCTAAGTATCCAACCGGAGTTTATAATTGGTCATCTGACCGCGGGTCTGCATGTAGGTTTCTATCTGTATGATCCTATTAAGAACCTTGAGCCATACGCGGAAGCGAAAGCGGCGGATGAAGCGGGTAATCCGCTTAACAGAGGTGTTTTTTACGCATACGATTATACGAAAGCCAGCACTTATCAAGACGGCTGGTGCTACATGCAATTTGTGCTCAAATACCATGTATTGGAGCATCTATTTGTTCAATTGGGTCTAAAAACACACGGTGTGCGTGCGGAATTCATCGACGCGGGTTTAGGCGTTGCTTTTTAGGCTACGCGTTAAACTGTTAAAGTGTTAAACTATTAAAGTGTTAAGCTGTTAAATAGCAAACAATTGGTCTTCGATGAAATAGATATGTTCAAGGGGTACACCTCTATCTACCAACGCTCGTCGGTCCGGGCGGAAGAGCGCCAAGAAGTCCTTGCCACTCTCGCATAGTTGCCGCGCATATCGGTATTGCTCAAAGGCTAACATCCGATCGCCTTTCAGCAACAAACAATGGCCATAGTGCAAATAATTATACGCGACACCTCGACCTGTACGTAGTTTGCGAACTAACCAATACTCCGCCATTTCCAAGCGATCCCACGCCATCACCATGCTTCCGATTGCCAAATAGAGAGACATTAAGATATTCTGCCTATCGGGATTATCTTCGATTATCATTTCACATACCCACGTATTGGGTAGGATCTGTACTATACCGGCTATGTACTCTTTCTCCGTAGCGGGAATCCAAGAAGCAAAACTATTCAATTCATCCTTTGCACCTGTTACCTCTAAGAGGCTTTGTAACTCTTCGGGCAGGTCGCTGAAAGCAGCTTCGCCGAGCGCAAAACTCTCCAGCCAGTTATGTTTGACCGATCGAACGATGGCGCACATTGTTTCAAAGAATTGTTTACCATCATCTCCCATGTTATTGATGGCTTCGACGAGCGCTTCTTGGAGGTTAGGGAAGAAATCTATCCGCACGTCATAGTGGGCAAAGAGCATCAGCACATTTGCCAAACATTGCTCAGCCACCACTGCGTTGGAACCGTTGATGCCGTCAATAAGCGCCATCATCGCCCGTTCGGAAAAGCATTCGCGGAGGTTCTTCGCCAGTGCCGCCACTGCCACTAAGGCATAACTGCTTTCAGAGGGTGTATTGAAGCTATTTTGCAACCATGTATAATCGGCTTCGGTTAACTCCAGACAGCGCGAGAAATAGTGCATAATAGAAGCGGTGCTCTGGTTATTATAGCCCCGCATACGAGGCGACAGGCCACGGTGCAAACGAATCTGCACATACACCGCATCCGCCAAGCGATACGCGTCGCCTGTGATGGCATTTAGTTGGAGGTCTTGGGTCTCCTGGTCATCGTTCACCAACCAATCGGCGAACACCGCGTTATACTGTGAACGGATGTCGGCATAGGCCTGTTCAAAGGGATTATTTTCCCCTAATTCATTCAGCCAGAACCGTACAATCGTAAACGCATGTTCAATCATGCGTTCGCCCAGTGTCCGCTCAATGGTATCTACTTGTTCTTCAAGCGTTTGCATCAAATCTCAGCTTTTATCAAGTAATCATTGCGGCTGGGCGAATTGCGGATAATCAGCTCCGCCAAGAAGCCCGCCAAGAACAGCATACAACCTAAGATCATCATTAAGATGGCAATGTGGAAATAAGGGTTGACACCCACCAACATGGCTTGCACGCCGTGGGAGAGTGCATATAGTTTCATGCTACCTACGACAATCACGGCTATCAAACCGATGAAGAACATCAGACTGCCAACCAAGCCAAAGAAATGCATCGGTTGCTTACCGAACTTATTCAAGAACCACAAGGTCATCAGGTCCAAGTAGCCGTTTACAAAGCGGTTGATGCCGAACTTAGAAGTGCCGAACTCCCGTTTGCGGTGTTGCACCACTTTTTCGCCGATTTTGGTGAAACCGGCATTCTTTGCCAAGTACGGGATATAACGATGCATTTCTGAGAAGACTTCAATATTCTTGACGACCTCTTTGCGGTACGCCTTCAAGCCGCAATTCATGTCATGGAGCTTTATGCCTGTCACTTTGCGTGCGGTGGCGTTGAAGAGTTTGGATGGCAGGTTTTTCGTTAGTTTGTTATCATAGCGTTTTTGCTTCCATCCGCTGACGAGGTCGTAGCCGTCCTCCATGATCATGCGATAGAGTTCGGGGATCTCATCGGGCGAATCTTGCAGGTCGGCATCCATGGTAATGACGACGTTGCCATTGGCGGCTTTGAAGCCGCAATATAAGGCGGCACTCTTGCCATAGTTGCGTCGGAAACAAATACCACGCACTGTGGATGGTGTAAGGGCATTAGAGGCCTTAAGGCTTTGAATGACCTCCCACGAGTTATCGGTAGAGCCGTCGTTGACGAAAATGATCTCATAAGAGAACTTGTTCTCTTTCATCACACGTGCTATCCACTCATAGAGTTTGGGAAGCGACTCTGCCTCGTTGAACAAAGGCACTATAATCGAAATATCCATACTATTGACGATTTGACGATTGACGATTAGACGATTGACGATTGACGATTTTATTTTTTGGAGTGCAAAGGTACAACTTTTTTTTGAGATATGCAAATAAAAAATTATGAACAAAAAGTATATATATACTACGTATATATATAGAAAATGTGACAAAATTGCACAAAAAGGGCGTTTATCCTATGGGTTTCCTATGGTTATCCTATGGGTATCCTATGGTAAGGGTTCGAGTCGGGTTCGTGATTGTGCGTGATTTGGGCGGAGAGAATGGGGTAAAAGTGCTTTTTTTATATCTTTCGGAACGATTATTGACAATTTTCTTGCATATGTGGGATTTTTTTTGTAATTTTGCAGTCGCTTAAGACAATTGATAATTGACTATTAATACAATTAACGTAACACTAATAATGATACGAACTTTTTTTCTTCCCGGGCGAGTATGTTCCAGTAAAGCTATTCGCGAGATTGCAGCACAGGCTGACACACGGTACACTATGATCTGTTTGAAACCTACCATTGAATGGGTGTATTTGGGACAGGAACGCATGGTGCAAGTAATGGAGATGACCGGTGCAACGATGGTGTATAGTGACCATTTTAGCAAAGTACAAAAGGACGATGTACAATGTACCATCGAAGCGCCGGTTATTGATTATCAGATTGGGGCATTGAGGGATGATTTTGATTTTGGCAGTGTGCTGCTTTGGGACACTCAGAAGTTGAAAGAACTTGTGGCTGAGATAGATACGGAGTATGAGTTTGCGGGGTTGTATGACTTGCGCTTGCGCGCTAGTCAAGTTAACAGCTGTCAGTCATCAGCCATCAGCCATATACCTGAGTATTTGTATTACGAGGTTGAGGAAGATACGCGGAAGTCTGGGGAGAAGTTGTTTGACTATGTGGACCCGCGGAATAGAGCTGTGCAGGTAGAGATGGAAGAGTGCGTGACGGCATACTTGAAACGTATCGGTGCGTACTTGGAGCCGGGGGTGTATAAAGAGCTTTCAGCTGTCAGCTGTCAGTTGTCAGATTATCCGGTGACGGCAAGCGTTATTATACCTTGTAAGAACCGCGCGCGTACGATAGGCGATGCTATTCGTTCGGCCTTGAGTCAAAAAGTACGTGAGGGTTACTCGTTTAACGTGATTGTAGTGGATGATAATTCGACGGACGGAACGGCGGAGATTATTAATAACCTCTCCCTAACCCTCCCCTCAAGGGAGGGAACTCCGGAACTCATTTATATAGCTCAGGACAAGAGTTGGCATGCCATCGGCGGAAACTGGAATGTGGCTATTCATGACCCGCGTTGCGGTAAGTACGCCATCCAGTTGGATAGCGATGATACGTACTTTGATGAGACGACCGTACAGAAGTTCATTGATGCATTTGAAACCGGCTTAGAACCGGAGCAAGCCATCCATTCGGCACCCAAATATGGCATGGTTATTGGTACGTATCAGTTGACGAACATGGCGGGAGAAGTGTTGCCGCCGGGTGTGATTGATCACCGCGAATGGACCGATGAAAACGGACGAAATAACGCCTTGCGTATTAACGGTCTGGGTGCGCCGCGCGGATTTTACGTTCCGTTGCTTAGGATGATCAATTATCCTACGACTAAGTACGGTGAGGACTATGCGGTGGGGCTGCGGATTAGTCGTGACTGGCCAATTGGTCGCATCTACGAGGTGGTGTATAACTGCCGTAGGTGGGAAGATAACTCCGACGCTAATTGCGACATCATCGCCATGAACCGCAATAACCTTTATAAGGACCGCTTGCGTACTTTTGAGTTGTTGGCACGACTCCAAAGTACGATTGGTAATTGGTAATTGGTAATTGGTGATTTGAAAATTAAGGTCGGCATATTGACGGCGCCGAAGATTGATTTTGTGCGCAAGGAGCACACGTTTGTACTGAAGAACGTGCGAATCGGTATTGGTTTTCATTGGGATCGATTGGAGGATCAGGAGTTTGAGGGGGAGTTGGAGATTAGGCCTACCCCTAACCCCTCCCTAAAAGGAGGTGAACCTTGGGAAGTTGCCATCAATACGATTGATTTGGAGGATTATTTGTGTTCGGTGATTAGTTCGGAGATGCGTGCGGATAGCCCGATGGAGTTGCTGAAGGCGCATGCTCTTATCAGTCGTTCGTGGGCAATGCGAGCCATGGCGCACCCTAACCATGAGGGGTATCATGTCTGCGCGGATGACCACTGTCAGCGATATGAGGGTTTGCGACGCATGAACGTAAGGGCTGTGCAGGCTGTGCGTGAGACTGCAGGACAAGTACTGACATACGATGGGGAGATATGTGATTGCCGGTATCATAAGTGTTGCGGGGGCAGGACAGAAGTGTGGCGGACATGTTGGGAAGATATCGATGTGCCTTATATTCAGTCAGTTGACTGTCCTTATTGCGGAAGAATCAGCGAACGGACGCTGCGGAT
>JAFSWF010000007.1 GCA_017444615.1 Paludibacteraceae bacterium
ACCCGTCTTATCGAATTTGCGTTTGAATTTCTTAATCGCGCGCTCGATGTTCTCACCTTCTTTAACAGGAACGATAATCATTGCATACACCTCCTTTCGAGTACCCAGGGCCGGGATCGAACCGGCACGGTTTCCCATTGGTGTTTGAGACCAACGCGTCTACCAATTCCGCCACCTGGGCTTGCCTTTCGTCAAAAAAGCGTGCAAAGGTAATACTTTTTTTTGAATTGACCAAATTTTTTTGCATTTTTTTGAAGAAAATGCACTTTTTAACTAATTTCGCTCCAATTATACGCCTGTTGAACGCGCAATATATCCAGCTGCTCTTTGTAGATACGGTTCATCTGGTCCTCTAAGAGCGGATCTTTATCGAGAATATCCATCGCTGCTTGGCGCGCGAGGGCGAGGATCTGACCGTCCGTCGCCAGATTAGCGATATGCAAGTCAAACAGCGTACCGGACTGCAATGTACCTTCCAGATCGCCCGGGCCGCGTAACTGCAAGTCCGCTTCGGCTATGCGAAAACCATCATTCGTAGCCACCATGATATCCATCCGTTGACGCGTGTCTTTGCTTAACTCCATCTTCGTCAGCAACAAGCAGAAACTCTGGTCTGCTCCGCGTCCCACACGTCCTCTCAACTGATGCAATTGACTCAATCCAAACCGCTCAGCGTTTTGAATCATCATCACCGTCGCATTGGGTACATTCACGCCTACCTCAATCACCGTCGTCGCCACTAAAATCTTTGTCTCCCCGCTCACAAACCGTTGCATCTGCAAATCCTTATCCGCTGCTTTCATCTGTCCGTGAACCATTGAGATCTTATATTCCGGAAAAGCCTCACAGAGTTCATTAAAACCGTTTTGCAAGTCCTGCAGGTCCATCTTCTCATTTTCTTTGATGAGAGGGAATACCACATAAACCTGTCTTCCGGCTTCTATCTGTTTGCGCACAAAAGCGTACACCTGCGCCCGTCTCTCCAATGGATAGTGTATCGTCTGAACCGGCTTACGGCCTGGCGGTAACTCATCGATGATACTAACCCGTAAATCCCCGTATACCGTCATCGCTAACGTCCGAGGAATCGGCGTCGCCGTCATCACTAATACATGCGGAGGCGTTAAGGATTTGGTCCACAACTTAGCTCGTTGTGCCACACCAAAACGGTGTTGCTCATCAATCACCACAAACCCTAAGTTATTCCACTGCACATTGTCCTCCAATAACGCGTGCGTACCTATTAATATATGGATGGTACCATTCATCAACCCGTTATGAATAGGCACACGGTTCTTTTGCGTCGTCGAACCGGTAAGTAAAGCGATATGAACGGCATCGCGCAACGGCGCCAAGAACGCCTTCAGCGTCTCATAGTGTTGGTTAGCCAAGATCTCCGTAGGCGCCATGATACAAGCTTGATACCCATTGTCCACTGCCAACAGACAGCACAATAACGCCACCAACGTCTTACCGCTTCCTACATCGCCTTGCAGCAAACGGTTCATCTGTCTGCCTGACTTCAGATCGTCATGAATCTCGTGAATAACACGTTTCTGCGCTCCCGTCAAATCCCAAGGCAGCGATTTATACAAGGCATGAAAACGACTTCCTACGGTCGGCATCGCAAAGCCGGGATTTTGTTCCCTGCGCTTCATCTGCCTCAGAATCTGCAACTGGATATAGAATAACTCCTCGAACTTGAATCGTGCCCGCGCATTTTGCATCGCCTGTGTATTGGCCGGAAAATGCACATTCACCAACGCGTCCGTCATACTCATCAACCTATACCGCTGTAAAATATCGGCACCCATCGTGTCTGCCACACCCATCTTCACCTCCGGCATCAGACCTGCAATAATCGTCCGAATAGCTTTCTGGTTCAGGTTAACGCGTTGCATTTTCTCCGTCAAACTGTAATACGGCTCCAAACCTTGTGTCATCTCCGGAGTCACCTTATCCCAAGGCGTCAGATCAGGGTGCACAAAATTATACATATGATTGAACCGGCTTGGCTTACCAAACAGCAGGTACTTAACGCCGCGTTGCAACTTCACATACTGCCCGCCTCTGAACCAAACCAACTCACACTGGTGTGTTCCATCAAAGAAAGTAGCACTGAGCCTCTGCGCTTTGCCGATGCCGATGGTGTGCCATTCTGTCACTTCACCGATAATCTGCACAAACGTATCCTCGTCGTTGATTTCCGCAATGCGGTAGAACCGACTGCGGTCAATATACTTGAACGGAAAATACCGCAACATATCCATTGCGGTACGAATATTTTTCTCACTACGAAGAATGTCGGCACGCTTGGCACCGACATTCTTACAATAGGCTATATCTCTATGCGCTAATTCCACGGTTTGTGTCCGCATGGCATATGCGGGGGTCGAGCCTCTCGACTATTGCAACTTGAAGTTAACCGGCACAGTATATTTAACGCGTACAGGTTTACCACGTTGCTTACCGGCTTTCCACTTAGGCATCGACTTGATGACGCGTACGGCCTCTTTGTCCAACGATGGGTCACCACCCGAACGAACGACCTCTACATCCACAATCGAACCGTCCTTGTTTACCACGAATTGGCAGATAACCTTACCTTGGATACCGTTCTCTTGCGCGATAACAGGGTACTTCACGTTCTCGCTCAAGTACTTGAACAATGCTTGTTGACCACCGGGGAACTCAGGCATCGACTCAACCACCACGAAGACAACCTCTTCTTCCTCTTCCTCTACCGGAGCCTCTACCGGCGCAGCGATAACAACTTCCGTCTCCTTGTCATCCTCGGTGTTCACCTCGATAGACTCGGTCTCTACGTTATCCTCTACGACGTTCAGCACTTCCACTTCTTGTACAGCAGGGGGTGGGGGAGGGGGAGGAGTCTCTTGACTCGTTTGTTGAATCTCCACTTCTTCCTCAAACAAGAACTCAGTGTCTGTTACCTCATACTTGGTAACCTCTTTTTCTGTCCATTCCAATGCTACGTAGCAAAGGCTGAGAACGAACACAAAACCCATCAATACGTAGACGAGTTTGTCATTCTCCAAACTGGCTTTTTCAGATTTCTTTACTTGCATATACTTGTGTTTTTTAGGTCAATGTAATTGAACTATTTTAGTCCACTTCCCAAAATCGGCTACAAAGTTACAACTTTTTTATCATTTATGCAAATAATTTTCGAAAAATTTGTATATTTACAAATATTTTATGGTCTTTTGAAATAATTTGTACGAATAATTCTATCTGATAGCGATTCTAATGAATACCTTAGTCCCTCATCTGGTTTGTGTGAATTCCTTAATCACAACACTGGGCCATTTCCAATTTTGGTAGGCTAATTGTGCAAGACCCGGAGCGAGGATCAAACTCCATATACCAAGATCACAAATCCCTAAAAATAGAAACAACAGTACAATCGTTGCTGCTCCGCTGATTAAAGATGGGATAAAAAACGGGATTTTATTATCCGCTAAAATAAATCCTGCAGAAATAGCGTGATTTTGTTCCAATGCGTTGACTGCCAACAAAACTGCTATCATTACCGGTGGCAAGAAATGTGTTTGGCTTTGTATTAGGCCTAAAGCCCATTCGCCAAGGAAAATCCACGCAACACCACCGATAAGAAATATAATCAACATGCTGCAAATGCAAATTAGATAGTAATGCCTCAATTGCTGTATATTATTCTCAACGCGGCATTGCGCTAACTTGGGCGTGTACGAATTATAAAAAACAGTGGCGCATCTGGACAATATATCCATAGCCTGTATAGTGATACCATAACAGGCAATCTCTTCTAATGTTAAGAACGCAGAGCCGATTAAAATAGCGGATTTAGTAACGAGGAAACCTCCTAATTGAGTTAATCCAATTTTAATGGCATTGGGGGTAATGGTGTTAAAAATTTCTTTAGGGTCTTGGGGCTCTACATATTGGATGTGTTTTTTTAGCTCAGGAGTGAAGAATGATCTGTAAATTAGTATTCGGCGAATAATTATAGATATAAGTTGTGAACCCACAATGGCAGTTAATCCAAATCCTGAGTAGATTAATACAATGGCAACGCCAATATAGATTGTTTGGCCCAATATGTTAATTTGTTGTGTGCGTTTAATGAGCCCTTTGCCAATGAGCAGTGCATCGTAGTAATACGTGTAGAGATTATAGCTGTTAATTGCGATCAACAATATCCATGCGATCAACGCATCTAACTTATCGTACGAGTATTTTTGTAGAATGTAATAGAAATAAGCGGTGCCGGCTGTGCTAAGAAGCACAAAGGCGCCGATGGCCATCCATCGATAAAACTGTCGCATAGCGATAAGTGCCCCCTTTAGTAAACTGTAATCTACTGATGCATTTGCATCAATATGTGACACCCCTTCTTTTTGAAGTTTCTTGACCCCGGAAAAGATATAACTGATATTTCGAGTAAAAGTGACGCGAAAACCAAAATCAAGCATCATTACCAGGGCGGCGATAGTAGCAAATATATTCCATAGTCCTACAACCTCCTGGGGCATCTTATGTAGGATGAATGGTAATAAAATGAGGCCGGCACCCACTGTAAAGATCGTGCTGAAATAACTCCACACGATATCCTTTTTGCCAATATTTTCTATTTTCTCTGCCAATGTTTGTCTATAATGATTTATGCATATAATTTTCGAAAAAAAATCATCGTTTTGTTTTGTGCTCTAACCAATTTATATAGCATTGGTAGCAATAAGTTAATCCCCATAAATGATGTTTTGTCAACCAATACATCAGTGCAACTCCGCGAGTTAGTTTTGGCTTATACAATCGTTCTTCTTCCGCATACAAATCGGCATATTGTTTTCTAGAACGATTGTCACAGAGCATAAGGTGGTGAGCCTTCATTTGTATCTTATGAGTCCCCAAAATATCTTTATATTTGTCAATTAGTTTCAGTTCCTCTAATCTTCTTTCTGCCTCTTCAAAAAAGCGTATTAAGCATTTCCAATGTCTCTCGCTGATATTTTGAGAAATAGAATTATGCCTAATCGCATAGTGATAGAGAGGTTTGTTGATAGATACTATACGCCGGGCTTTAGTAGATAAGAAAAAAATTGCCATTTTGTCTTCCATGTAATCCATTCTTTCGGGAGCGTAACAATTATTTCCTTCAGAAAATAAGGAGCGGAGAAAGAGTCTACTGCACATGGAATTTAGCAAATCTGATAGAACAAGACGAATGTAATCCGTTTCTTGATCAATAGGATAAGGTTCAATTATTTCCGTAGTTGCGTCCCACTCGTTGTAGTATCCTGCAGTTACAATGTCCGCCTGTGTTTGTATGGCTTTATCGATCATGCATTGTACCATTTCCTTGTCTATATAGTCATCAGAATCAACGCATGTGATGTATTCTCCCGTCGCATGTTCAATAGAAATTCGACGTGTATAGGCTAATCCATGATTGCAATCATTATTTACAATAATTGTATTTTGTTTTCTATCAGGATAATCTTGCAATACTTTCCGAAGCACGGATAAGCTATCATCTGTTGAACAATCATTCACAAAGATATATTCCAAGTTTTGATACGTCTGTTCCATTAAAGAGCGTACACAACGCTCTATATATGGAACGACATTGTATACGGGAACACATATTGAAACGAGTGGTAAATTCATAGTAGTTCTTTTTTATGCGTGATATACTTGCAAAATAATATTTCACAGAAGCCGGAGAGTGTTAATGCTAATGCTATTGTAATCATATTATTCCAAATGAATAAAACACTTAGGAATACCAAGCAAGTTGCCAGTGCAACTGTTTGATTAATTGTAATGTAGTAGTATTTATGATTAGGGATAAATACAAAGTTAAGATAGGCACCAACAACTAACCATGTGTATAAAGACCAGCTAAGGATAATAGTTATAGGAGCTGCGTCTATTGCCTCTTTACCAAATAGCAATAAGATGGTAGGATATGCTAATAAAATTACTCCTAACGAAGCAACTAATCCTATAATGCGATCATAACGAAGAATTTTCTTTACGCGTTGTACAGATACATTTTGCATCACTTCAGGAAATAAAGCTCCATTAATGTTTTGTGTGAACATCCGGGGAATAGATACTAATTTCTTTGCAATGTCAAATAAAGTAACTTCTGAATATCCAAAACAATAGCGTACTACGATCGTTAGGAGCCCCTCTTTAAGTTGTCCCGTAAGGCTCGTTATGAAAAAAGGCAAGCCATCTTGAAAAAGAGGAGCTAATTCTTTGGGCGATACGAAGTGTATGTTGAGTTTGTCGCGTGTAATAATATACACAAATGCAACTACCCCTCCCATTATTGCAGAAAAGGAAATAATCATTGCGTAAACCCATACAGATTCCGGAGTACGCACAAATAACAAGATGAAAGGAATTGTTAGTAATCGTAATGCAATATTGATATATGTTACTACTCGCATGTTTTTCATTCCTTGGAAATACCATGTGGGATATAGTACAGAAGCAAAGGTTTGAGCATATGTAAGAATGAAAATTAATTTGTTTTGCCGCATATCCGGCAGTATAAGTACCAATATACAGTACAATATACTGCAGGCAATAAACAGAAGTAATTTTGCTGAAAAAACTTCAGATAAAATGCGGCTTTTTTCTATGTCGTCGTTTCGATGCTCAACTATGGCTTTAGCAGAAGGCGAGTCGAAGCCAAAATCGATAAGAATTTGAAAATAAAATACAATGGCTAAGGCAAATGGGTAAACACCAAATGCTTCTGTGCCTGTCATTCGTACTACAAACGGATATATGAAAAAACTAATAAGTGCACTAAGTACGCTGAGAATAGTCATAAATGAATAATTCTCAAGTACTTTCGTCTCCTTTAGTCGTCGTAGTATTTGCATATTTTAATATTCTTTTATCGCCTTTATAGCTGCTAAGACTGATAGCGCTTGTACTTTGTCCTGTAGATTTGCACTGTGATATTGTTCTTCAATGCGCTCAGCTATTTTACCTAACCCAACTAAAAATAGTTTATTGTCATTAAAATATTCTTGAAAAATATGTTCACTCGCAATAATATATTCGTTTTGGAGTTCGGTGTTGTAAAAATCATGAATATGTAAACGTTTACATATGTACCATATGATATGTTTCGTAATAGAGCCTATAGGTAAATTTCTATGAAGAATTTCTATTTCTGGGATTCTATGACCAATTGTATCTTCATTATGTTTCCATTGAGCAGCATCAGGATAGAGTGATAAAACCCATTTGTCATATAAACGGTAGTTCTTTCGATGGCTTTCTGGTGTGGAAAACACAAATGCTATAAAATCTGCATCTAAGAATGGAGAATAACTCTCTGTATAATGTTGAAAAGCTAAAGGACTTCCCATGGCATGGCGTTCAAATCCTGCATAAAGATGAAAAATATTACGAGTCGCATATTGGGAAGTAAAATCCTTTGGGATTAATGCTTTTTGTTCGGGATAGCTGATGGAGGATAGTGCGCATTCTCCATAACTATAACTGGAAGACGAACGATGAAGTTTAGATGTAAGGATTTCATCTCCCAAAATGCCCGTCAAAATCATTCCAGCTTGTTCTATCGGGATGGTTTCAATTACATCTGTTGCTTCCGCAACTCCTGCGCAGCAAATCAACAAACCGGAACGTCGTATGCATGTATCTATATTGGAATAGAACTTAGCACCTTCCTGTGAACGGAAATACCACTTGCGTGATAAAGCGGACGTGATAGACTGAGCGGTAGTTACATCTAAAGAATTAGGAATACCATATGTGAAATTTTCAATAGGAGTATCCGTTAGGTCTTGTGCTACCCAATTGGCCATTCGCGAATCAAGTCCTGCACTAAGAGGGAAAATGTTTCTATATCCGTATTCTTTGTTAACATTCAATACTCTCTGAACAGCTTGCCTAAATAATTTATCAACACCTTGTATTTCTTCTTTTTCAGTTCGGTGTATCGAATTATTAGAAAAGCGATGGTATACAATTTGTTCGCATGTGTTGCCATTAATTCGTAGATAACAACCTGCGGGCAGACGGCGTATCCTCTTTACAATAGTATGGTGAGATGGCATGAAACCATATGTGAGAAATTCATATAACCCTAACTGATCCCATTGAAAATTGTGTGTTTGCGAGGATAGCCAGCATACATCTGAGCTAATAAGAAGCGCATCTGTTTCTTGCTCCCAAAATAGTAATCGCGAACCGGTGTGGTCTACAAAAACAAGCATCAGCTTTTTCTCCTTATCATAAAAGACACCGGAGAAGGAGCCTCGAAAAGTCGTAAAGAAAGTTTCCCCATATTGATGATAAAGGGAGCCTACAAGTTCTGTGAAAGTCTCGCAATTGTATTCTTGTAATAATTCATCGCGATTGAGAATGACTCCATCGGTGGAGAAAAAGAATGCTGGTTCGTCGATGAAGAACTTATGGTTTTGAAATTTATGTAACGTGTGTCTTTCTATATGCCAATTATTGATGTCAATGTGTTTGCTGTTATACTTTTCATCTGTGGGAATAGAAGAAATCGCGCTTTTTTTACTGTATGTGATGTAATAACCTAACATATATTTAATATTATTTGCGTGTATACATTTACTAATTGTTTCGCTACAACATCCTTTCTCGCAATGGATTCTGCATGTTTATGAGCGTTTTGGGGATTGTAAGTAACGTAATCCTTCATAACTTGTTGCATAGCGTTCATTAGCAAGTCTGGTCTTTCTACAGGAACTCGTAAACCGAGATTTTTAGGCAGTGTATAAGGAGGAATGACTTCCGTTCCGGCGACAGGAAGACCACAAGAAAGGGCTTCTAATACGGATACAGACTGCGATTCCACCCTGCTACTGATCACAAAAGCATCTGCATTTTGTAGTTCTCTACGCACTCCTTCGCGATTGAGTTCTCCGGTAATGCGAATCTTATCTCTATGATGGCATGCTGCAAGCATAGCTTGAAAATCCGGATGCTCAAAGTTTTCGCCTACCAACGTAAGCGTTATATCTGCGCCTTTATCGCAGAGAGCATCAAAAGCCGGTAACAAGATATCGTATCCTTTGACAGGTCGATAACCATTCACACTAATCCATTGAAATGGTTTGTGAGGCGTGGTTTCTTTAGAGGGAATAAAAAAGTCGGTGTCAACGATGTTAGAAATTACTCGAAAAGGAACATCCTTTGTGAGGTATTCCTTCATTTTGGGGATTAATAAATCGCTTACGGGAATTAAACAATCGGCATTGGAGAAACCTTCTGTAAAGAATTCTCTAAATTCGGGACTGAAGAAATCTCGTGCTAATGGACATTGGCATGTGAACATGCCTCGATGTTCTGTGACAACGTAAGGTATGCCCCATTTTTTCTTGATGAAGGACGCCGCATAGGCACCCCATGTTCCGCTGTGTACATGCATAATATCCGGATGTCCGTAACGCGCGGCATATTGCTCGTACATAGCAACCGTTTTCTTTGCCCAGAGACGAATATTTAAAATATTGGCTCTGGGGATGGGGCGGATATAATTTCGATACACAGGGATGCCGTCTTCTTCTGTGAAGAAAGATTTCAATGGGTGTTTCTTTATGTTAAAAACATCTAATCCTTCGCGTTTCCAAGAAAGCATATTATTGGCGAGGATGTGCACTTCTATGCCTTGTTCGCGCAAGGCTTTTGCCTGATGCTGAACAAATTGTCCGCCATATGGCACATACCAAGATGGTAACTCTAAGACTCTCATACTTGCACTCGTTTCCAGATATATTTCTTCATAAAATACAAAACTAATGGCATCCACTTTTGTTTACACCACAGCCATTCGCCATTATACTGCACATGTGAACCATCTATTCCGTTTTTAAAAAGATAAATGTCGTTTTTTGCATGCTTGGCCGGAGATAAGCGTCCCATGTCAAAAATAGGAATATTTCGTTGTTGAGCGGCGTATCTCATGACTTCCAAGCGTAAAAGATAGGAGGCGGAATATTTGCGCCCTTCAAGGGAAGAAGCAGAATATAGACTCATGGATCTCTTTCCATCCTCTATAAAAGCCACCATTCCTGATACCAGATTGTTTTCGTGCCAGATGGTTCCTAATACAAAATGACAGTCGCTTAATAAAAGACGTAATTGCTTCTCGTTCAGATTTTCGGAAAAACCTTTTCGAGTGGTCATTTCTTGCTGGATACGAATATAAGCAGCAATAATATCGTCAGTTATGGTTTGGTTGTCATATAGTTGGAACGATAAATTAGAATGTTCTGCCTTTTTAAGATTGCGTTTCCAATTCTTGTCGTATGTGATAGAATTGGTCAAATCAATCCATTTGCTCAATGTGGTTGAGAAAAGTCCTACAGGCCTAAGTAATCCTGCTTCTCGCATTCCTATCTCATACTCGGGATTATATACACTATCAGAATTAATTTCAATGATGTCAAATCCTAATTCTGCAATGTTAGCATAAAAATCTTTCACCATCGAGTGCTGGATATTTTCGCGTATACATTCTCCGTGAATAATCAGCATTTTCAATCCCGCTTTGCGTTTTTCAAATCCTACGCATCCTATTGCGTGAACCGAAGTCTCGTCTAAAAAATAATGCAATGTATCCTCGGGAACTAAACTTCGGCACCAAGTATCCAATTGAGTGTGAGAAACCCACGCCCAACCTTCAATCTCCTGATAGAATATGTTCTTGCTTACTTCTTGCATGCTTCGAAAATGCGGATAAGTTTGTTGGTTTTTTGGATGGTAAAATAGGGAACAGGCTTTCCACCGAATTGGCGGAAGGAGTTTTCGACACCTTCTATCATGCTTCCCTCAAAATCCCATGTGTTGATCGTTTGGGAGAGATGTCTCATCGTTTCCCAAACAACCAAAGTGGAAGCGCCGCTCGCTCGGAACTTCGGGTGTATGGCGGAAATCAACTCCCACGCACAATTCCCGTCCCACACTACAAAAATTGCCGCATGCGTATTCCCTTCACTATCTTTTGCTCGTGCAATTAGTCCTTGTCCGCACGCACGACTCTTAGTTACCACCGATTGAACCAACGCCCTACTCAACACATCTTTGCTTCCTCGTTTGTCTAATTGTAAGCATTGCAAATCGTAGAGTTCATCTGCCGTCATCGTAAAATCAATGGTGATTCCGGCTTCTTGCGCTTTGCGAATTTGCTTTTGTTTTGCGTAGTCCAAATTCTCATACACTTGCTCGATGTTACTTAGGTTTTCGATGCGATACGTATAGTGCGTTTCTTGGTGGTAACCCGCCCAATAGAGGGGAGACCAATATTGGTAGGAAAGAGGAAAACGCACATCAAAGAAACTGAGTCGGAGCGAATCTATTTGCGCGATAATATCATTTTGTAGTTTCTTCTCGCGACTTAGGCGAGCGCTGGTTGTTTCGCCTTCTTTATCCAAAATCCATATTCCCGTGTATTGGGTTAGTTGGGGTGTGAGCGCGTAGCGCAAACCCAACTTGCTACCATATAAAAAAGGGAACACGGCTTCTATCTCGCCCTGGTTATTGCGTGCCACAAAAGCTTCCCATTTTTTGCCGTCAGGTTGTGTTACTGCGTCCAACCACCAAGGTTGTAAGAATAACGGGATGTTAGGATGTTGCTCGCAAAAAGCTATATATGCGGCTTTTTCGGAAGTCATGAATGATGTTTTGTGAACCAACTGATGATGAAGGACCACCACTTGAAGTTTTTCTCTACACTAAAGCACGGGATGGGTTTGGCGGCGAAGTGGCGGGCAACGGAGGCGGAGGTGTTGGGCCCGAAATCAAAGAGGACGTGCTTCTCGCGGGCAAGTTTCATGGCCTCGAGGACGAGAAGGGCACCGGCGCCGGAGTCGTTGAAGGCATAGTCCAAAGCAGGGATGAAGTAATACAGATAGTGCTTATCCCAGACGAGGAACGCCGCTGCGTAGGGTTGGCCGTCGGCGTTGCAGATACTCAGTATCTGGCATTGCCCCAAACGGTGGGCTTTGCGTTCAAGAACCAACAGGAACTCACGCGAATAGTCGATCTTATGTTTGCGGGCCTTGAGACATTGCTGGTGGAAACGGTAGAAAGACTCTACGTCCATCGTCCGCTCCGCGTGGAGAGAGAGTGCTTTTTGGAGTTGGCGGCGTTTGTTCTTGGCAAAAGAGGCGATGAGGGTGTCAAGGTTACTGAGATCGTTGACGCGGTAGGCGACACGCTCTTTGGTCTTGAAGCCCAGAGGACGCAAGGCATCTACGCACAAACTGCCTGGAAGGAACTGCTGGTGGTAATAAGCGAGATTGAGGGTGTCAAGTTGCTCCTTGAGTTGGCGGCAGACTTCGGCTGTTTTCCACTTATCGCCTGTTACTTCGGGGGCTACCCATATGCCGCCAATTTGCGTCATTGGAGGCATGATGATATATTTGTACCACGCGCGTTTGCGCAATAGGTAAGGAAGTGCGCCAACGATATGCCCTTCTTCATCTTCGGCCAACAGCACATCCCATTCTTTGCCTGCGCAGACAGCATCCATCCACCATGGTTGGAGGTATATAGGCACGTACTCTAATTGCGCAGCCCATTCACTATATCGCTCTTTGTTTGTCATCTGAATAAACCGCTAAACACGCTGGATGTTGATTCGTTGGCCGGTTCTTCGGGTTGAGGTTCGGGCGATTCGTCCGCCGGTGTATCTTCCTTGCGGTATTGGTCAGGACGGTAGAGAATCTGGATGTTCTCTGCAATCACTTCGGTCTTGCGGCGGATCTGTCCATCTTTCTCCCACGAACGGGTTTTGAGTTTGCCTTCGACGTACACTTTCATGCTTTTGCGAAGGTGTTGCTGTGCCCATTCGGCCAGATTGCGCCATAGAACGATGGAGTGCCACTCAGTCACGTCAGGCACTTGTGTGCCGTTTTGCATGGTGTAGCCACGCTCTGTGGTGGCCAAATTGAAGTTGGCAATAGCTACTCCGCGGTCCAGATAGCGTACTTCGGGGTCTGCGCCCACATTGCCGATAAGAATAACTTTATTAACGCTTGACATAATTGATTAGTACTAAACACGATATTATTTGCGCTGCAAAGGTACAAAAAAAAATTGATATATGCAAATAAAAAATAACAAACAAAAAGTATATATATACTATGTATATATATAGTAAATGTGATAAAAATGCACAAAATGGGTTGTTATCCTATGGGTATCCTATGGTTATCCTATGGGTATCCTATGGTGCGGGTTCGTGTCAGTCTCGTGATTTGGCGCTGACTAAACCTGAAAAAGGTTGACTTGATTACCGGAAAAGTTGACGGATTAACCGATTTGGCGGAAAGACCGGAAAAGCCGGAGGATCCGGAACGCTACGCTAGTCCGGGAAGAGGAAGAGGCAGGCAGCCGGCATTAAATGCCGGGGAAAAGAAGAAAAGTGTAGATTTATTTGCATATGTCAGAAAAAAGTTGTACCTTTGCGCGGTAATTTGTGCGCAAAGGTGTGTGGGATATGACAAAATGGCAGAGATGATGCCTTTGGCATGGAAGTTGAACATGGGAAAGTGTAATGTGTAAAGTGTAAAGTGTAATGTGTAAATAAACAAAACATACAAAACATTTTTGTTTTGGAACGTAACGAAAATTAATGTTATTATGAGCAAGGATAAAGAAGAAATGAGAGACGAGAGTCAAGAGACGAGAGACGAGAGTCAAGAGACGAGAGTCGAGAGCGAAGAGACGCAGGAAGTAGAAGCGCAGGAGAATGTAGAAGCGCAGGAGACTGAGGTATCTTCTGAGGTGGAAGAGCCAAAGGAACCGACGGCGGAGGAGCAGTTGGCGGCATTGCGTGCGCGGGTGGAGGAATTGGAAGATAAGAACCTCAGGATGATGGCAGAGTTTGATAACTACCGCCGGCGGACGAACAAGGAGAAGTTGGAGTTGATGGAAACAGCCGGTGAGCGTATTTTTACGGAGATGTTGCCGCTGGTGGACGATTTTGAGCGAGCGATCAACCTCACCCCGACCCTCTCCCAAGGAGAGGGAGGAGAAGTGCAGTATAAGGCTCTAAAAGAAGGTTTGGAACTGATTTATCAGAAGTTTTTGTCGTTCCTGGACAAGCACGAGGTGCATGTGATAGAGACCGAAGGAGCGGACTTTAACACGGATGAGCATGAGGCTGTAACGACTTTTGCGGCAGGCGAGGACAAGAAAGGCAAAGTGATCGATTGCACGCAAAAGGGCTACAAACTTGGCGATAAGGTTATTCGCTTTGCGAAAGTGGTAGTGGGAGAGTAATTAACAATGAATAATGAACAATTAACAAAGGGCTCACGGAGTTCTGTACAAACGGATAGAGTCCGTACGGATAGATATGTTCTATAAGTAATATGGCAGAGAAGAGAGATTATTATGAAGTGTTAGGCGTGGAGAAGAACGCCAGCGCGGAGGAGATAAAAAAGGCTTACCGCAAGAAAGCCATTCAGTATCACCCCGATAAGAACCCCGGCGATAAAGAGGCTGAGGAGAAATTTAAGGAGGCGGCTGAGGCGTATGAGGTATTGTCTGATCCGCAGAAGAGACAGCGTTATGACCAGTATGGCTTTGCAGGCATGGGCGGCGCAGGTGGATTCTCAGGCGGCGGTATGACGATGGAAGATATTTTCCAGCATTTCGGCGATATTTTCGAAGGCGCAGGATTCGACTTGGGCGACATCGGCAATATGTTTATGGGCGGTGGTCGGAGTCGTGGTCCGCGTGTTCGGAGGGGTAGCGATATGCGTGTGAAAGTGCGTCTGACGCTGGAGGAGATAGCCACGGGCTGCGAGAAGAAGATCAAGGTTCGTAAGTTGGTACAATGTAAAGATTGTAACGGTTCGGGCAGCAAGGACGGTAACACAGAGACGTGTCCGACTTGTAAGGGTTCGGGTCGCGTGGTTCGTCAGCAACGCGGGATCTTCGGCATGATGCAAGTGCAGGCAGAATGCGACGCGTGTCAAGGTGAGGGACGTATTATCAAGAATAAGTGTCCTAAATGCGGCGGCGAAGGTGTTTTGCGTGACGAAGATATCATCACCATCACTATTCCAGCCGGTGTGATGGGCGGTATGCAGTTGACGGTTCCGGGTAAGGGCAATGCGGCTCCTCGCGGCGGCGTGGCAGGCGATCTGTTAGTGCTGATTGAGGAAGAGGAACACAAGGATTTCATTCGTCAGGACAGCGATCTGATTTATAACTTGCTGTTAGATATGCCGACGGCAGTATTGGGCGGACAAGTACAGATTCCTACGTTGACGGGTGAGGCGAAGATCACTATTACTCCGGGTACGCAGCCTGGTAAGGTATTGCGGATGAGGGGTAAAGGATTACCGCGCATTGACCAGTACGGGCGCAGTTACGGAACGGGCGATTTGCTGATTAACGTAGGCGTTTATATTCCGGAGAAGTTGAATAAGGAGGAGCGCAAACTGATTGAGCAGCTGCAAGATAGCCCGAATATTGCACCGGGTGCAAGCGAGAAGAAGAGTTTCTTCCAGAACTTGTTTGGAATATAGACAAGGTGATTGGTGATTGGTAATTGGTAATTCTTAGCCCTAAAGGGTACGATTATTTGACCAAGTCAAATCTTGATAATTGGTGAAAAGTGAAAAGCGCATATGGCCATGGTTGCTCTTATGGGGCGTGCTGGATTTGCTGTGTGCGCTTTTTTGTGAGATCCATGCGGATGAGGCGTACTACCGATTGTACGGTCAGTACTTGGCATGGGGCTATTTTGACCATCCGCCGATGGTGGGTTTGATGACAGCCCTGAGCGGGGCGATGGTAAGTGGTACAAGCTTGATACTCAAGAATTTGAGTGTTAGGCTTGTAACTGTTTTGTTGCATGTGGGGACAGTTTGGATGGTGTGGAAGACCGCTTCGCTGAGAGAGTACAGACCGGCTTCGCCTGACAGAATACAGACCGATTTACTTTGGCGGTTCTTGTTGGTGGCGGCATCGATGCCGATGTTCTGCGCGTATGGTTTCTTGACGACGCCGGACGCACCGTTGTTGTTTTTTGCGGCGGTTTTTTATTACGCGTACAAGCGGTATGTGCGTGAAGGCAGTTGGTCGATGAGCGTGTTGTTAGGCGTTAGTATGGCCGGCATGCTGTATAGCAAGTATATCGCTGTGCTGGTAATTGGTTTGGCGGTGGTAGGAAACTGGCAGTTGCTGAAAGACGGTAAAGCATGGGCGGCGGTAGGTATAGCGGCTGTGCTGATGGTTCCTCATCTATGGTGGCAATACGCAAACGGTTTTCCTTCGTTCACCTACCATTTAGTATCTCGTGCGACGGGTTATAAGGCGCTTTACAGTTTGGAGTTTTTGCCTAATCAATGGGCGGTTTTTAATCCCGTTGTGTGGGCGTTGATGGTGTGGGTAGGTTGGAAGCAGTTGCGGGCAGAGGATGTGTTCAAGCGTTCGTTGGGTTGGACGGTACTCGGAATGCAGGTTTTCTTTGGTTTGATGACGGTTCGCGGCCATGTGGAACCGCATTGGACGATGGTTAGTTCGATTCCGGCTATTCTGCTGTTAGTGGACGAAGAGGGGATTTGGACGAAAGGATGGAAGATGGCGTTGGGTTGCTGTGTGGGGTTGGTGTTAGTGGCGCGCGTGGTGTTGATGCTCAATGTGCTGCCTGTTCAGACGGGTTTGGCCCATAAGCAGCATATCTATGCGCAGATTCATGAGGAGGCGAAGGGGTTGCCGGTTGTTTTTGACGGTTCTTTCCAAGCGCCATCGTTGTACCGCTTCTATTATGACGACGAGGCGGTGTTGGTGAGAAACGCGTATGATCGCTACACGCAGTTTGATTTATGGCATTTGGAACGGGCGTTATTGGGTAAGCCGGCGTGCGTGCGGCGTTTTGGGCAGGTGTATTGGACGGACGCATTAACAGAGGAGGATTTGCATGAATAGCGGATGGTGGTTGGTATTGCTGCGTTTCGTTCGTTTTGGCATAGTAGGTGCGAGCGGAATGGTGATTGATTTTGGAGTCACTTGGCTCTGCAAAGAGAAATTGCGGTGGAATAAGTATGTGAGCAATTCGCTGGGTTTTATCTTGGCGGCGACGAATAATTATTTGTGGAATCGCGTGTGGACGTTTGAGAGCCAAAATGAGGCGGTGGTTCGCGAATACACATCTTTTGTGCTGATTGCGATCGTGGGGCTGGGTCTTAATAATCTGATTATCTATCTGTTACATGAGCGATGGAAAGTGCCGTTTTACTGGAGTAAGTTGATTGCCATCGGTTGTGTGACACTTTGGAATTTTACGATGAATTATGTGTTTACCTTCCGTGCGGTATAGTTGGTTGGCGGTCTTGCTATGCGTGGCTGCGTCTATGCAGGCGTTCACACCAACGGGCGTGGCACCGGGTTTCTTTGGTCCGAACGCGTTGCCGGTGTTGGACATGACGGATGGGCGAACGCAGGATAAGTTGTCGTTGGAAATAGCGGCAGACGGTTATTTCGGGTATGATGGTTCGCGAACGGCCGACTTACACGCGCGTGTGTGCGTACCTTTATTTACGCGTTGGGCGAATGTGAGCGTGTGGATGCCTGTTTATGAGTGGTATAAGCAGGCGGACGGGACGGGCAGCGGCGCCGGCGATGTGTATGTGTCCACGGAGGTGCAAGTGTTACATGACAGTTGGTTCAAGGGTGCGAAGGCGAAGTATATACCTCAGATGACGGTTCGGTTGGGCATGAAAACCGCCAGCGGCGGACAGTTTGAACGCAAACGCCATTTTGACAGCCCGGGTTATTTCTTTGACCTGAGTATGGGTCAATCGTTTCCGCTGAAGGACGTTGAATTGCGGTTTGCAGGTTCAGTGGGATTCTTGTGTTGGCAGACAGGCGATGCGAGGCAAAATGATGCGGTAATGTATGGGGTGCAGGCGCAGGTGAAGCATGAGTACGCCTCGTTGCAGGTTACTTGGGGAGGTTATGTAGGATGGGAGAAGTACGGCGATGCGCCAATGAGTCTGAAAGTGCGAGCAGCAGGGCATGTGAAAGGGTTTGAGCCTTTCGCGCAATACCAGTGGGGAATTAAGGATTTTCCTTATCATCAGGTGCGAGTAGGGTTGGCGTATCATTTTAAGGTGCTAAAGTGAAAGGTGAAAAGTGAAAGGTGAAAGGAATGCGGCGGGGAGTGTTCGTCATAGGGTTATTGGGGATTGCGTCGTCCGTATGGGCGTCGGTTTCTTTCGGTGTGGACACGATCAGCAGCGAGTGGGTGCGCGAGTGGTACCAGTGGGGTAGTTTGCAGCACTATTTGGATAATCATTCGGACGTGTCGGTTTATCAAGTGGAGACGACCGGCGAATGGGCTAATCCTGAACCGCTCATCGTTTCGTTTAACGGCAACTCGTATCGGTGGAATAAGTATTACTTGAACGATTTTCGGGTGGATAGCCGTACGCAGGCAGGCGATGCGTTGTACACACCGGATCTGTTTGTTCATTCAATGGCGATCGATTATAACCGAGGGGCAATGTATTGGACGACGGATAGTGTGCGTGCGCAGCAAGTACGTGTGACAGGACAAGGCGGTAACGTAGGCGGGTATAGTATCTCGGCGAAGTGGTTGCAGGAGTTGCAGGAAGGTAATTCGGCGATTAAGCGTTTGGCGGATGACAGGCCGTTGAAAAACCGCAAACATATAGTAGGTGCGGGCGAAGCGGATGTGACGTTTGCTATTCCTGCCCAAGGGGCGAAGTACACGCAGCATGTGTATGCTACGTATGGCAAACGGCGGCAGTTGCGGTATGATTATACCGGTATCGCAGGTACGTATGATGCGGATTATTATCGGGTGCAGTTGGATGGTCAGTTGCCGATACGCCGCAATGCCGCTTTTGACGGGTTGTACTATATCGTGCGGGCCGGTTATCGCGGCGATGCGTATAGTGAGTTTGGCTATAATGAGAACGAGGCAGCGCATCAGGTACGACATTCGTTTTCGGTGTACGGGAAGAAAGATTTTGGTCGGCAAGGCGTGCTGACGACGGGTTTGACTTATGCCTTGCAGCGGGATCAACATCGGCAGTTGGATTTTGAGCGGAATATTTTGGATGTCGATGGCGAAGGGTTTGAGCCCTGGTATCCGGATGGACATACGCATGAGTTGAATTGGGCGGTGGATTATCGGTATCGTTTGACCCAATGGTTGCAGTTGCATTTGGATAGTTATAACTCGTTCTTGTATTTTAACCCTTCGCAGACGAATTGGACGAATAAGACGTATCTGCTTGGAACTAACATGGATACGCCGATAGAGTTGGCTACTTATCAGTGGGAGTCGAGGGCTTTTGCGTCCGGTATGTTAGAGAACACGCTTTCGTTGGAGGCTGATTATCCGGTGTTGCCATGGATGCGGTTGAAGGGTAGTTTGTCCGCCACGTTAGATGGTATATTACTGCGGGGCAAGTCGATGGTGACACCCTTGTATGAAGCCAAAGTGGATGTGCATTTTGAGCCGACGAAATGGTTCAGGGCGGATGTGATTGCAGCGAATTATCGGATTCCGTACACGTATGAACAGATACGTTTTTTGAGCGATGATTATTTGCATAACACGAACGGCGGCGCGTATCATCGGTTGCGAAAAGGTTTATGGCAACCGCAGTATGTGGCTGTAGATGTGCCGATTATCTTTACGATTAAAGGTCGGCATGAGATTAGTATCTTGTCCTCGTTTAAGAAATACTATAACACTTGGTCGGTGGGGATGGCGGCGGATGGCCATTATGAGGTTGTTCAGGCGCCTAAGACAGGCAAGGGTATTTGGGATTCGCCGGTTTTTGTGTCGAATGTGATTAAGTACGCCTATAACGGCCGCAAAGTGTATGTGTCGTTTAGTTGGCAAAGCGAGTGTTTGTCGGGTCCGTCGGCGTTGGGCAACGGTGTGCAGACGGAGGATATCAACGTGCTGAGTGAGTCGTTGGCGCAGCCGTCGATGAGTTGGGTGGCGACGAACACAGGCGAGCCGGATGACGGTATACGTTCATTGGGACGCCTTAATCAAGACAGGGCGTATATAGCGCGGTTGCAGTTGGGGGTGAATATAACGAAGAATTGGCAGTTGAGTCTGAGTGGTAAGTTTAGAGACGGTACGCCGTTTACGCAATACCGGTTGAAGATGAGCAAAGATGAGGCTGGTCAGACACAAGTGATTGTGTATAACGGTTTTTCGCGGGGTATCAATGTGGTGGATGGTAATTTTGGTCAGCGGACGGACTCGTTCTTCAATTTTGATTTGAGGCTGAAGTACCGCGGGGCGATAAAGGGTGTACCGTTTAGTGTGCAGGCGTTGTGTTATAATATCTGGGATTTTGCAACGGAGTTGAATGAATATTGCTTCTATTACGACGCCGCTTCAGGCAGCGATTCGAACGGCAAGCGTACGCCGCTTAGTCTATGTACGCCACGCGGATTATTGCTGACGGTGAGTGTTGGATTCGACAAACTAAAGGAATGATGAAAAAGGTTCTCAATTATATTAATATGTTCAGCCTTTTATGGCTGGTGTTAACGTGGTTGTTTGGTTTGACATCGCCGCGTTGGCTGGCGTATGGAGGCATAGAGTTGTTTGTTGCCTCTTGGCTTGCGGAGTGTATTGTGGAGCGTCGTTGGCAAGAGTGGCAATGGGACGCACGGACCTTGTATTTCTTCCTTCCGTTGCTGTTGTTTAGTTTGGCGTTTATCTATGCGCCGTTTGATACCGGAACTCATTTTGGCCGGTTGATAGAGCACCGTTTGGGTTTGTTTACCACGGCGTTGTTTGGTTTGTTTGGGGTGAATAAACGGTACACGCTACGAGGGATGTTTCGTGTGCTGACAGTATTGGCGGTTGGCACGAGTGTGTATGTGATCTGCCGAGCCGGCGGTGTAGAGTGGTTGATGGCGCCGAATAAGACGGAGTTGTTTGCCGCAGCGCGCAATCAATATGTGAACGCGCATATGCAGTTCAATTTTACGCTTTGTGTGGCACTCATCGGCATATGGTATTGTGTCTTTCGAGATACGCATACCCCTCGTTGGTGGGGCAAAGCGCTTTACCTGCTCTCAGCGGTGTTCTTGATGGCTATGCTGGCTTTGTCAGAAGGTCGAAGCGGGTTCATAGCCGGGTTGGGTATTGTAGGTGTGCTGAGTGTGATTGAAGCGATGCGTTTTCGTAAGTGGTTGGGTTGGACAACCATTGCTCTGGCGGTGGTGTTAGGAGGCATTGCGCTGACGCATCATAATCGTATGAGTGCAGGAGAGTTGTCCTCTGAACCGCGGTTGCAGTTATGGAAATCCGCCATCGAACTGATTGAAGAGCGTCCTGTCTTAGGGTATGGCATGAGTAGGGCGCAGGAAGAGTTTTCGAAAGTGTCCATGCGCTATACGGACGATGTGTATCGAGCGTGTTGGCACGACCAAATAGCCGTTTTAGACACCCATAATCAATACCTGCAGGCTTGGTTGGAGTTTGGTGTCTTGGGCTTGGTGTTGGTGTTGCTGATTTATATTACGCCTATGTTCATTGATACGCGCCATCGGTTGCTTAGTATCATGGTTTGTGGGCTGTGTATGTTTCTATCTATGTTTGATATGTTTATCACGGGTACTTTCTGTATTCCTTATAACGTCCTTGCCCTGATGCTTTTGGCTGTTGAATGGAAACAATCTGCTAATCCGAATGAAATATGCAAATAGCTTTTGATGCCAAACGAGCTTTTTCTAATCGACGGGGCTTAGGTAATTACAGCCGCGATGTGATTCGGTTGATGCGCACCTACGCGCCGCAACATACGTATGTGTTGTGTGGTCAACCTTCTGCGTTGATGGAAGTGAAGGATGCGCAGGTGTGTTCGCCCCAAGGCTTATGGCGTTGGTGTCCCGCTCTATGGCGTAGTTGGGGCTGTACGCGCCAATTGAAAGGGGTGGATGTGTACCATGGTTTATCGGGTGAGTTGCCGTTTGGTATTCACCGACTCGGAATACGGACGGTAGTAACTATCCATGACACGATTTTTCTTCGCTATCCGCATCTGTACAGCGCTACGTATCGGTGGCTGTTTACACAAAAAATGAAATATGCAGTGCGTGTAGCGGATCGCATCATTGCTATTTCGGAGCAGACGAAGCGAGACATCGTGCATTTTTTCCATGCCGATGAGCGTAAGATTCGGGTGGTTTATCAGGGGTGTAATGCTATTTATCGTCAGCCGGTAAGCGAAGAGCAGGTTCAGCAAGTACGAGTGCAATATGGTTTGCCGCCGCAGTATGTGTTGTACGTGGGGGCATTGGAGGAACGCAAGAACCTGCATACCTTGATTGAAGCGATGGCAATAGGCGCTATTCGTTTGCCGTTGGTCTTAGTGGGCGCCCCCAGTGCGTATGGCGAGCGTTTGCGGCAACTGGCTGAACAGAAAGGAGTTAGCCTGTGTTTCGTTCCTCATGCGGTGCAAACTGATTTGCCGGCTATCTATAAAGGGGCGGAGGTGTTTGTTTATCCCAGTATCTTCGAAGGCTTTGGTATCCCGATTCTGGAGGCAATGTGCGTCGGCGTACCGGTGGTTACTTCTACAGGTAGTTGTTTTGCTGAAACGGGAGGCAACGCTGCTTTGTATGCCAACCCGTTGGCTCACAACGAGATAGCCCAAGCATTGCAGCAAGTGGTAGGGGATAGTGTGTTGCGCGAACGCATGATTCGAGACGGCTATGCACAAGCGGCGCTCTTCTCCGATGAGCGTGTGGCGACTAATCTGATACGAGTGTTCGCGGAATTAGAATGATTCGCGTTGTAAGGAAGGATCAAAAATACGATCGATGTCAGCCTGGCTTTGGATGTGCCAGAATTGTTTCCAGTAAGTTGTGATCCAATGTAGCGTTTCGGGGTATGACCAGCCTCGCGCTTGGGCGTACTCCATACTGAGCCGCTCAATAAAATCCATTTTGCCCCACAAACGGCAGAAATTACGGCACGCATCTTTCATTGAGATTTCCTCCGCGAAGCGAACGCGGTTGATGTCCACCAGCGCAAAGCGAATAGTGTCCTCCGCATCTTTGTCAAAGAGGATATTTCCCGGAGAGAGATCCTGGTGGTACACACCTTTCTGATGCATATCCGCCATCAGGAGGGCAAACTGGCGGATGATATCTTCGTAGCCTTCTACGGGGTGGTATCTGAACTCATAGAATGTGCGCGAAAGAGGGGATTGCAACGTAATCAGATAACTCTCCTGCAAAAGGGGCGTTTTGCATTCTATATACGCCACCGGTTCAGGCGTAGGGAGGTTCAGTTGGGCAAATCGAAGTGCATTGCGGTACGCCCGTGCGGCTTTGGAAGGGCGGAAGAAAGTGTAAATAATCTGATTCGGGAAGGCGGGTTTATGGAAGCGCTTGACGTTGAGCGTGAGTCCGTTAGCTAAGCGGATTACACGAATCTCATTGCGGGCACGATAAATCACCTCACCGGTTGTATCAAACAAGGAGGGGATGGCGCTTATCTCTTCGCGCAAAGAGGCATATGTATCAGCAATGACCAGCATGTTGGTAGGGTTGTAATCCTTGACGAATACCGCGTATGTATTGGCGCAGTTTGGCACCCTTGTCGGTCCATTCGTAGAGGCAAAGACGCTTGAGTTCTTTGAGCACTCTGCGGATGTAAAAGGAGCGCCTGGAGGGGTATAATTGACTCATATAGAGCGCATTGCGTCCTCTGTAAAAATACCGCCAAGCGGGATGAGCGGTATAGGTTCGGCGAGAGAGCGGCAGTTTTTTTGCACCGTTTCCTAAGCGATGGGTTAGGGTGATGGTGTTCGTACGAACAATCGTCCAACCCAATTGCCGGATATGCTCGTCGAACTCAAAATCTACATAATCGATGAAGAAAGGTTCATTAAAGCCTTGCGCCTCTTTCCATGCCTGCAGGCGAACCAGATTACCGGAGGCCATCACAATAGGCAGGGCTTGAAAACGATTCTCCGACCGATGTCTGTCTTCGCGCTCACCGCAATCATGGTAAGGAGAAAAGATACCCACCTTTTCGAAATGGGAATACTGTTGGGCTTCGGCGATGTAATCGCGCAGAGACGATTGATTCCAAAGCGAATCTTGGTCCATGGTAAGCACCCATTGTGCGCCTAATCGCTCAGCCTCTCGAAATCCTATATTGAGGGCACCGGCGATGCCATGTTCATTGCGGTGCGAGAGATAAACGGCATTCTCTATGTCGGCGCACAAGGCACTATGGTCGGTGTCGCTGTTATCCACAATAATCACCTTCTCTAGGTAGGTGTGGTATAGCTGCAACGCCTCTCGTTCTTGGGCTGTAGGCTGAAACCAAACCACTACGCCGATGATCGTATTAAATCTTTCGTATACCATTCTTGCAGATGATTTGGTTTTGGGCTTTGATGCGATGAAAATAGGTCATGTTTTCCGTGTCATCGCTCCAATTCTCGGGATGATAGAGGTGGTATTGCACGGCCAGATTGCGAAGCGAAACAATGCGACAACCGTTAGCCGGCAGACGCCATTCGATGTCAAAATCTTCGCCTATTGCCGGTCGAATGTAGTTCTCATCAAAACCGTTAATAGCCATCAGATCCGCTTTCGCCATCGACATATTACTGCCTGTCAGATGACGCACGGGGCGTCTTAACCAACGAGCCAATGAGCAAAAGAAACCTTCTTCTACCAGATGACAACCACGTTTGCAAAATAGATAGGGCCATAGGCATATCGGTTCTCCTCGTAGCGCGCGTTCGGAAAGGGCTTCGTTCAGTTTCACCCGTTTTCCTGCCAGCAAAACATGCGGGGCGCTATAACGAAGGTGCATCTCCACAAATCGCGGATGAAGCACACAATCGCCGTCAATAAAAATCAACCATTCGCAATGCGCTGCCATGATCGCTGCATTGAGGGCTTTGTTCTTGCGCCAACCTTCATCCGCTTGGGTGAGGTGTTG
>JAFSWF010000008.1 GCA_017444615.1 Paludibacteraceae bacterium
AATTTAAAATTGAAAATTTTTCATTTTAATAAAGAAAACGACACTTTTTATAAAAAAAACGTGCGCGCGCTTGCGTATTCCAAAAATTATTTGTACCTTTGTGCCCGAATTATGATTTCACACCAAGGTATCGTCATAAGCGTTAGCGGCCACACGGCTCATGTAAGTATCACGCAAGCCAGTGCGTGCGAGGCCTGCAAAGCCAAAAGCATGTGCACATCGGCGGAGAGTAAGGTCAAGGAGATGGATGCCGTTATGTTAGAACCGCTGCAGCCGGGCGATAGGGTGGAAGTGATGGTGCGCGAACGCTTGGCGTGGCGGGCTGTGTTGTTAGGCTATATATTGCCGTTTGTGGTGATGTTAGGGGTGATTGCCGTGTTGGATTTGACCACCTCGCTCGACGAAGCGGTAACAGGTACGGTGGCGCTATGCTCGATAGCGGTGTACTATCTTGTTTTGCGGCTTTTCCGCAATCGGCTGCAGAAAGAGTTTAGTTTTACGGCTCGGAAAATATGAAGAGTAGAAAATTTTAATAAACGTATATCAATTTAAACAACAACAAACATGAATCTTATTCTGATTTCGATGGGAGTGTTAGGTATTACGGGATTAGTGGCCGCCGTGCTGCTGTATTTCGTCAGCTTGGCCTTCCAAGTAGAAGAAGATCCGCGCATTGACTTGGTTCAAACCGTGCTGCCGGGCGCTAACTGCGGTGGCTGCGGTTTTGCCGGCTGCCGTAATTTTGCGGAAGCCTGTGTCAAAGCCGGAAGTACAGAAGGTCTGTCCTGTCCCGTAGGAGGCGAACCAACCATGGAAGCGGTGAAATCAATCCTCACTCCGGCGGCTGCGGAAGAAGCACAACCGGCACAAAGCGACGGCAAGAAAGTCTTTGACCCAGTCATCGCGGAGAAAATCAAAGCTTTGGTTACCCCTAAGGCAGCTTTCCCGGGATTATTGGCAATGGCTCAAAAAGCGTAATTACGTCGTGACGTAATAACGTAATATCGAAAAAATCTATCGAATTATGAAATCATTTCACATAGGCGGAGTTCATCCGCATGATAACAAACAATTCTCCGCGCACCAGCCGATTACGGAGTGCCCGCTGCCCAAGCAAGCCATCATTCCGCTTGTGCAACATATCGGTGCACCGGCTCAGGCGGTGGTTAAAGAAGGAGATCAAATCAAAGTAGGCGAACTGCTGGCAAAGGCCGGTGGGTTCGTGAGTGCCAACATCTGTTCGCCCGTTAGCGGTACGGTCACGAAGATAGGCGATTGGACCGATGCGTGGGGCGCACAGGGGCAAGCTATCTTCATCGACGTGCAAGGCGATGTGTGGGCACCCGAGATTGACCGCACACCGGATCTGAAGCACCAGTGTACCCTCGACTCCAAAGCTATCATCGACAAGATAGCTGCAGCGGGTATCGTAGGTCTCGGTGGCGCTTGTTTCCCGACACACGTCAAGCTTTTGCCCCCTCCGGGCAAGAAAGCCGAAGTGCTGATTGTTAACGGCGTGGAGTGCGAACCGTACCTCACCTGCGATCATCAACTGATGCTCGAGCACGGCGAGGAGATTATCATCGGTATTCAAATTTTGATGAAAGCGCTCAATGTCAGCCGCGCTATCATCGGTATTGAGAATAACAAGAAAGATGCGATAGAGCACATGCGCCGCTTGGCAGAGAAACACCTCGGTATCGAAGTGCTGCCGCTCCAACTCAAATACCCGCAAGGCGGTGAGAAACAACTCATTGACGCTTGCATCGGTCGCCAAGTTCCGTCGGGTGCATTGCCTATTGAAGTCGGGGCAGTCGTAGACAATGTAGCTACTATCTACGCTGTCTATGAGGCCGTTCAGAAGAATAAACCGCTCATCAGTCGCGTCATGACCGTTACCGGTAAGCATGTCGCTAAACCCGGAAACTACTCCGTTCGGTTCGGTACACCCATCGACGAAGTGATTGCGCTTGCAGGAGGCGTACCTGCACATACAGGCAAGGTGATTGGCGGTGGACCGATGATGGGGCGCGCGATGGATCATACCGAAGGTATGCCGGCTAATAAGCGTCTCTCCGGTCTGCTCTTCCTTGATGAGGCGGACTCGGTTCGTCCGGAGGAAGATAACTGTATCCGCTGCGGTAAGTGCGTACAGGCTTGTCCGATGGGACTTGAACCGTATCTGCTCCAACGTCTCTCGCAACTGGAGATGTGGGACGAGTGCGAGAAACATGACGTGATGGATTGTATCGATTGCGGTTGCTGTGTCTTCACTTGCCCTGCCCATCGTCGCTTGCTCGATGGTATCCGTCCTGCCAAAGCCAAAGTGGGTGCAATCCTCCGCGAACGCGCTGCGGCAAACAAATAACCGGTCGTAATGACGTAATAACGTAATAACGTAATAACGAAAAAATATTATAAAATGGCACATTTTATTACCTCTCCGGCCCCGCACGCACACAGTGGCGACAGCATACGCCGGAATATGCTTTTGGTCATTCTCGCCCTGCTGCCGGCCTACATTGTGTCGGTGGTTGAGTTTGGCTGGGGTGCATTGATCACCGCGGCTGTCAGCGTGCTGGCGTGCGTCTGCACCGAATACACCATCAGCCGTTTCGTGCTCAAGGAGCAAAAACAAACTATCGGAGACCTCTCCGCCGTGCTGACAGGTTTCTTATTGGCCTTCAACCTGCCCTCTAACATCGATTGGTGGATCGTTCTTATCGGTGCCATCGTAGCTATTGGCGTAGGTAAGATGAGTTTCGGCGGGTTAGGACAAAACCCCTTCAATCCTGCCCTTGTAGGACGTGTGTTCCTGCTCATCTCTTTCCCCGTGCAAATGACTACCTGGCCGGTTGCCAAAGGATTTGAGACATCGTACCTCGATGCCGAAACAGGCGCTACACCGCTTTATTTCCTCAAGCATATCGGCAAAACAGGTGACTTGTCCTTACTGAACCAACTGCCCAGCCTGTGGGATTCGTTCCTTGGCGCAATGGGCGGTTCGCTTGGCGAAGTGAGTGCTTGCGCGCTCATCCTCGGCGGTCTGTTCCTCATCTGCACCCGCGTCATCACGTGGCACATCCCTGTTTCTATCATCGCCACTGTGGCGCTCTTCGCTTGGATAGCTACTCCTGCCGGTATGGAACCTGCCACTTTCGTTGGCTACGAACTGCTGACCGGCGGTCTGATGCTTGGCGCTTTCTTCATGGCTACCGATTATGTCACCAGCCCGATGAGCGCGTGGGGGAAAATTATCTTTGGCGTTGGCATTGGCTTTATTATGATGGTCATCCGAACATGGGGTGCGTATCCCGAAGGTATGTCGTTTGCCATCCTCATCATGAACGCCTGTGTTCCATTGTTGAATAAGATTCGCCCGCAACGCTTTGGCGAAAAACGTAAATAAGGAGGTACGACTATGGCAAAATTAGAAAGTACATTCAAGAATATGGTGCTCAGCCTCGTCATCATCTGCATGGTGGCAGCTGGTGCGCTGGCAGGTGTGTATCTGCTGACGCTGGAGAGCATCAATGCGCAGAAAATCGCTAAACAAGAGGCGGCACAAAAGGCAGTTCTTAACGGACATGAAGATGGTACCGCTATCGAGACAGAAGTGGATGGATTCGGCGGTAAGTTCCGCGTGATGGTGGGACTGGATGCCGAAGGCAATGTGCTAGGCTACGAGATCCTTGAGCATCAAGAGACGCCGGGACTGGGTTCGCACATGGTGCATTGGTTTAAGAATGCCGACAAACCCGGACAGAACATCATCGGTCGTAAAGCCGGCAATTTCACGGTTAGCAAAGACGGCGGAGACGTAGATGCTATCACGGCCGCTACGATCACCAGTCGTGCTTTCCTCAAGGCCGTCAATCAAGCCTATGCGGAACACCAAGGCACGGAGGCAAACACCGGTGCCAGCCAACTGCAACCTAACCAAGAGGTTGAGTCAAATGAACAAATAGTAAATGATCAAATGGATAAATAATATGGGTAACGCATTGAAAACATTTACGAACGGACTTCTCAAAGAGAATCCTACCTTTGTGCTTGTGCTCGGTATGTGTCCTACTCTGGCCACTACCACCAGCGCTATTAACGGTATGTCAATGGGCTTGGCTACTATGTTCGTGCTCGTGTGCTCGAATGTGGTGATATCGTTGCTCAAGAACCTCATCCCCGACAAAGTGCGTATCCCTGCTTTCATCGTTGTCATCGCGACCTTCGTAACGATGGTTCAACTGGTGATGCAAGCCTACCTACCCGGTATCTATGATGTGCTGGGACTTTTCATCCCGTTAATTGTGGTGAACTGTATTGTTCTCGGTCGTGCCGAAGCTTTTGCGGCTAAGAACAGCGTCGGACTCTCCGCACTGGATGGACTAGGTATGGGGTTGGGCTTCACCTGTGCCCTTACTATCCTTGGTGCTATCCGCGAACTGTTAGGAACAGGTACATGCTTCGGACTCTCTATATTCCCGGATAACTACGGAGCACTCATCTTCGTCCTCGCACCGGGCGCTTTCATTGCATTGGCTTATTTGATGGTCATCATCAATAAGTTGCAGAATAAATGAATAAATGGTAAATGACTAAATTGTAAATAATCTTATGGTTTATTTCTTAATATTCATCTCCGCGATATTCGTTAATAATATCGTTCTGAGTCAGTTCTTGGGTATCTGTCCGTTCTTGGGTGTCAGTAAGAAAATCGACACTGCCCTCGGTATGAGTGCCGCGGTAGTGTTTGTCCTCACGCTCTCAACGGTAGTCACTTACCTGCTGCAGATGCTCCTCGTAGCATGGGGCTTGGAGTTTCTCCAAACGATCCTCTTCATCCTCATCATCGCTGCCCTTGTACAGATGATTGAGATCATGCTCAAGAAAGTCAGCCCTGCGCTCTATCAAGCACTTGGTGTCTTCCTGCCGCTTATTACCACCAACTGTTGTATCCTTGGTGTGGCTATCTTAGTGGCTAACGGCACAGAGAAACTGCCGATGGGAGCAGAGCATGGTATGCTGACAGGTACACTCTTTGCTTTTGCTACCGCGCTGGGTTTTGGCTTAGCCTTGGTGCTTTTTGCCGGCATACGCGAACAACTTGCGCTTGCCAAAGTGCCCAAAGCGATGCAAGGAACACCTATCGCCCTCCTCACAGCCGGTCTGCTCGCTATGGCCTTCATGGGCTTCAGCGGCGTAGTATAACGGCTTAACAAAATAACAGTTTAACAGTTTAACGCGACGAAGTCGCAAAAAAAAACTATGGCAACAAAAAAGAAATTAACCCGCAGTGCGGACAATAAAGTCATCTGTGGCGTATTAGGAGGTCTGTCCGAATACTTGGACATTGATCCCACGCTCATGCGTATCTGCTACACAGCGCTAACACTGTGTACCGTTACGTTCCCTGGTATCCTGCTCTACATCATTATGCTTTTGCTGATGCCGCGTGTAGAGAAGCAACCCAAACTCGAGGAATAGTTAACTGAGGTTAACCAACGTTAAAGCCGTCATGGCTTCAACAACAGGCACGGCGCGAGTGGCAACACACGCGTCGTGTCTTCCTTTTACACCGGCTTTAGGCGTACTCGGCGTGGGCTTGAAGACGCAGCGAAAGACCACCTCCGAACCATCACTGATACCACCTGCGATACCACCGCTGATGCCGTTGATCACACTCCCTGGCTCCGTCACACCACCAAAGCCCGTACCGTACTCAAAACCCTTGCAGGCATTGATACTCATCACGGCAAACGCCAACTCGGCCTGTAACTTATTGAAGATCGGTTCACCCACGCCTGCCTTCAGTCCCTGTATCCTGCATTCCACGATTCCGCCTATCGAATCGCCTTCACGCTGATAAGCGGCAATCGTCTCAGCAAACTTCATCGCATCTTTCTCTGCCCCTACTTGCACCAACTGAGCCGCTATCGTAATCCCTTTCTCCCGCAACTGCTGCTTGGCGATACTACCTGCCACTACCCTGGCTGCCGTCTCACGCGCACTAGCCCTACCGCCTCCACGCCAATCGCGGATGCCGTACTTATGTTCGTAAACTTTGTCTGCATGACCGACACGATAGTGGTTCTTCAGCCATTCGTAATCTTCCGGCCGCGCATCCGTGTTCCGAATAATGAACCCAATCGGTGTACCAAGCGTAATCAACCCTTCACTCGTTAACTCGTTCGTTCCTTCATTTGTTACCACCCCACTCAGCCATTCCACTTCATCGGCTTCGCGCACTGCCCGCGGCGAAACACCCGTAGCCGGTAACCCGTCCCCAGTCAGCCCTCTTCGTCTCTCTAACTCCGTTCGTATCAAATCAAGGTCAATCCGAATGCCTGCCGGCACACCGTCCAACACGCCACCTATCGCCTTCCCGTGCGACTCACCAAAACTGGTAAAACTCCACTTATTACCGAATGTGTTCATCGTTTCATGAATTTTGCAGTTGCAAAATTACTGCTTTTTTTTGAGATGTGCAAATTTATTTGCAAGAAATATTCGGTTTATTCATCCAAGACCTTGTTATTACGAAAAAAGCGAGTCAATTGACCCGCTTTTTTCGGATAGGATGGTCTATAATCAGTTCACTTTCTGTCCTGTGATGGTATAGACGTGACTATTCTTGAGGATGAAGAATTGTCCGTTAATCATCACTTTGTGAGTGTCTTTATAGAGCTCGTTATTGATTTCCTCCACGCCTTGCGGGATGATCGGTCTCTGCTCATAGACGGCGGTGTAGATGGCATCGGCGGTAGCAGGCGTTATCTCAGGTGTCCAACCGATGAAGGCGAACTCATACTCTTCGGTAGGCGTCATAGACGGGATGACAGAGCATTCCGGCGTAGCGCCATATTCCCAATACTTGCTTTCGATCACAGTGCCATCTGCATTGAGGAAGGTAATCAGGAAGCTCTCTATGGCGAATTGTGCCGTAAGAGTAGTATCCGAAGTGATAGTAATCACACGTGTTGCTTCATTCACACCGTCCGACCATCCTACAAAAGAAGCATTATAAGCCGGTGTGGCAATGATAGTGAGTTGGTCTCCTTCGTAATACAAACCGCTGACGGCATTGACGGTACCTAAGTCCACATTGCTTGAGAGCACGCGTACTTCGTATTGTGTCAATGGTTCAGAGGCTTTCTCAAAGAGTGCCGTAATCGTCGTATCGGAAGCGATGACGAGTGTTCTATTCCGGTTCATATCGCCGTCTGACCAAGCCTTGAAGCGATAGTCTTCATCGGGGTCGGCTTTGATAGTGAGTTCCGATCCGGCAAGGCATTTATACCGGTTCGTTGTCTTGTCATACTCGTCTCCGCTGACTACGACGCGTCCGCCTTCGCCGGCTAAGATAGTAGCGTACTGGTAAGGCGCAAAGATAGCCGTGATAGTGGTATCCGAAGTGATATGGATGGAGCGATAGGTATCTTTAACGCCATCCGACCAGGTCAATAGTCCGTATCCCTCATCCGGCAGCGTCTCTATTCCGAACCACGTATCACCATCATGGATAGCTTGGTAATGGGTTGTTTCTACCCAATCGCTAGACCCGTAGTACCCTAATTTACCGCCTTCGCTGGCATTGAGTGTGACGGTATATTCGTTGCGACGCTCAAAGTAAGCCATGATAGTGGTATCCGAGGAAACGACTAAAGTACGGTATGTCTCCCGTTCGCCATCGGACCAGCCGGTGAACCGATAATGATCCTCCGTGATTAGGGTTATATAGAGCACATATCCCTCCGGATAGTTACCGGATACTTCCTCGTAGAGTCTACCTCCGGTAGTGGTGGACACTTGCACGGAGTAGGTTTTGGTAGTGAAGACCTTGACGGAGGTGTACGCATTCTCATCTAAGGCTTGGTATTCACCGCTCTTCCATTCAACGCACGGACGAATAGTCAGGTAATAATCACCATCTTGGAGTGTCTCGTAGGTGAACGAATGTCCGAGAACGAGCGAGTCTTGCACGACTGTCAGGTAAGAATAATTGCCGGTCGGATTATAGCTGAGTGATACCTTCACTGCCGGCAGAGGACTATCCCATGTAAAGAGAATAGTCTTGTTCTGCACCTCGCCTTGGAGATTGCTGATAGCTTTCAGATTATCCTTGGTCTCTATTCTGTCAGTGGCATTGATCCACGCCGTCAGCGGCGTGCCTTGCGCATTGACCGCACGTACCTGCCATCCACCGTACATCGAGCTTGCGAACGTGTACTCGAAGTGAGGCGACGTTACTTGCGCATCGCAAACAGGCCTGTTCTCGCTATTACCTAAGAGGACCCGAATCTCATATTGAACGGTATCGGTATTCGCCTCCCATGCGAAATGATAGGTGATCGAATCGGTAGTTGTTACCTGCAGGTTAGAGAGCAGAATTTGATTCTTCTGCAGCGGAACCTCCACGGGGCGATACTTATATCCCAAATAATGCGGTGCAGTAGGACGCACAGCCCAGTAGGTCAGCGTAGCTCCATCCATCTCATCCGGCACAAGGTAGGTATAGCAAGTGTCGGTTACGGTGAGGTCGAATATCTTATAACTATCCTCGTTGAGCGTTGCGTATGCCCATATATTATATTCATCCGATACCTCGTTTGCACCCCATGAGAAGCGAACCTTACCGGGTTCGGAGACGGTTCGGAAGGTGTTATAGTCAATTCGGTAGTCATGCGGCGCGGCATCGCAAGAGGTTAGCAACCAATTATTAGGCGTCATCTCGCTGCAGGTATCATGCGCTACGTAAAGCGAATAGCCACTTAAGGTGAGTTGTTGCACAGGTCTTGTGGTACTGAAGGTATAACGGAACCAATAGTCGCCGTCTGCTTCGGGTTCAATCTCCTGATCCATGTCCACTACCGTCAGGTTGCCCGGCGTGTCCTTACCCGTATCGGGGTGCAGGAGAACGCGAAGGGTGATATCCTGTGCCGTCTCAGACTCTGCTACTTGGAACGTGACGCACTGCCACCCTAAGGATTTCCAATCTCTCGTGACGGAATAGACGTAGAGCTGATAAGTGCCTAAATCGGTGAGTACCGGTGTAGTAAACTGCGTCTCTTGCGTATCATACGCGGTGCGTCCGCTAGTGGGTGTCCTTAGTTGCACCTCATAGAAGGATACGGTATCGGCTTCTACGGGATCCCAAGTCAAGGTGTATGAACCATCGCGGTTAGCCGTTAACTGCAAGTTCTTCGGGGCATACGTGGACGGTTCCACAACCACTTTGTTGCCATTCTCTCCACCGACGTTATAATATTGTTCATTGCGGTATTTGAGGGCTAATACATACCACGATACCTCTGTTACACTATCTAAATTGAGTCTGAAAATCTGCGTACGCGTATCTTTGGTCAGATAGCCATAAGTCAAAGGTATGGAATCGTTAACCAAGGTCTGGAGATAGAACGCGTCGGGTTCGTCGGTTACCTCCCAAGAGAATTGTACCCGTCCATCGCCAATCGACTCGGCATGGAGGTTGCGAGGCATATAATCCGGTTGAAGCCGGTTGCAATCCGCAGCGATGAACTCATCGTTAATCTGCAGACACGTATCGCCTCTCATCCAGAACTCCGTGGTTTTACCCCAGCGGCTTTGCAGGTAGATACGCACAGCGGGTTGGTCGGTGGTTATCTCGGCACGACACCATCCGGTGGCTTGCTCATTCTCATCGAACTCGTCTTGGATATTGAGCCATGAATAACCGGACCAGTCGCGATAAACCTGTACGCCGATCCATCCTTGTTCACTGTATTCCTCCAATACGCGGAGGGTGATGGTACGTTCCTCTAACGGCGCAATGAAGAAGGAGTCGGAAGCTTTGCCTAACACATCCCAATCATGGTAGGCTGTGATGGTATAGACATACGTACCGGTATAAGGCAGAAGGGGTGTTGTTGCCTGCAGGGCTTTCACTTGCCATGACTCATACCATGAGCTATCTGCATTAGCCACTTGAATCTCGTAGCGGTTCACACGCTCCGTTCTATTCATCATCCACGTCAACGCGTACGTGCCATCTGCATTGGCTTCGTAGGCCAAGTGATGGGGCACATAATCGTTCGCACGACTATCGCAATCCGTGGCGCGGAAATTCTCATAGTACTCCACGCAGGTATCGCGACGCGTACGCACCTCGCCATCCGATTTCTTGGCTAAGCGCAGTACAGCACCGAATTGATCCGTCGTTAAGGCGTAACTCCACCAGCCATGTTTCTCTTCGGTGGCATCAACTATCTTCGTACTATCACGTTTATACTTGATCTTGAATTGTAACGGAGAGGACATATCATACGGACTGCCGGGGTTCATCAGCACGCGCATCTGAAGAGTGTGTTCCGCAATAGGAGCTAACACGATGGTGTCCGTTACCGAACCTAAGAGATGGGTTTCATCTTCATTGGCACTATAGGAGTACACTGTCATCATATAGTTGCCGCTAAATAGAATATCGGCATCGATGGTCAGCGAGGTCTCGTCTGTCTCTTGAATGACGTAGTTTCTGTATTCCTGTGCACCGCGTACAAAGACCTGATATAAATTAACACTATCATCCTCCGCAGGCGACCAAGAGAAAGTGAACGTACCATCCTCATTGGCGTGACCCGCTAAATCGCGCGCTACATATGGTGAAGGTTGCAGTGTGAAGGTACTGAAGGTCTCTAATTGGTCGGAGTAATCAGTAGGACGAACGGACCAACGAAGCTCTGTGGGACGGCTCGTACTAAGCGAACCGGTCGTGAGTTCCGTGCCATACACTTCCTCTTCCCATATTCTATTACCCTGCTGATTATAGGCACGAATATAATAACGACTTTGCGGATCCTTAACCGTCCACGAGAACGTCACCTCATTCTTATCTTGCGTCACACTCATCTCCCTTGCCGCATAATCATACGGATACAAATTCTCCGCGTAGTCTTGATCTAAGCGCAGTGTGTCCGAATCGTAACGAAGGAAGAAATACCTATCCTCGTAGATGGTCTCCGAATAGGATAATTTTTTCGTAGCGGCCTCTTGCGTAGCAGCATTGATGAGTGAGAAACCGATTTGCTCTCGCTTATAATCGGTGATAGTAGCTTTGTACCACTGACTGTTCTCTTCGATCGGACTGAGCGGTAACACATGCTCCGAACCAATAGTGGCGTCATGCCAGAGGATAGCACAACCGTCCTCGCCGAAGAATCCATGCAGCGTGGGGATATAGATATAAACCGATATATCGCGTGCATCTATCTCGTAGGTGTCGAAGGAAATCTGCTGACGTCCGCCGATCTGATTATTATTCGCATCATAGGCAGTGACGTAAAGGGTACAATACTGATTAACTTCAACCGTCACATCATAGGATTTCTCAGTGGTAGTATAGGTGTCAGACCAGTTCTGCTGAATAGCGAAATGATCCACCTCTCCTTCGCTTTCCCAAGAGAAGGTATAGACATTCTCTCCTTGGGGTTCTATATGCAGGTTATGCGGTATACGGGCATCGCCCAACACTGTAAACGCATTGCCTTGCGCACTATACGTATAATCTCTCTCATGATGCGAGACGCGCAGCTCTACTTCCCAAGAGGCAACCTCTACCGGCGTAGCGTTGCGTAACGCAAAGCGGTAAGGAAGCTCATAGATATAATCCCTAAAGAGCTCATTGCCGGCAGCGTCGTATCCACGAACAACCATTTGATAGGCATCGCTCGGTGCATCCCAGCGAAGGACTACCGTGTCCAACTCTGTATTCACCGCCTGTAGGTTCTTAGGACGATAGTCATGGTCCGTTCCCGAACAATCCGCATCGGATAAGAGCTCATGATAATTCCAAGATACAGGACCCAACTCCCAACATAAGGAGGTGGAGGTCAATTGATTCATCTCCTGCGTATAATAGGAGTCATAACGATCTTCTAAAGTGTTGCGGAAACGATAACCATATTCGTAATAACCCGGACTGAAACGATGAGTAAACACATTCCCCTCACCGGCAGTCATAGCCTCTACATGCTCCTCATGATTCTCCCCGTCCCACCAAACGATATACAACCCATTGCTTATATCCATACCGCAGTCGGATGGTACTAAGACCGTCACATCTACGTTTTCGGGTGCAGGAGGAATGCAGTCACCAAAACGATAAGAGGCTGTATTGCTATAATCAAGGCGCAAGGTAGTCGTGTTACCGAGCGTAAGAGGATCAAAAGTATTCCAGTCATCCCCGTTACGGGTTTTAAGCCAATTGAAACCATTCTCGTCACAGAAACTAATCCGGTCATCTTGAGAGGCCTCTATGGTTGCGCTGTAATACGTGCGCGAGTCAGCATCCACGCCGCTCGTCATCTGTACCGGAGTGTCCCAGTTGTTGAAATCACCCGTGATGCTCGGCACCATATCATTACATAGATACGGTGGATAAAGCGTAACCGTATAGGAATAAGTCGGTTTCACCTCACAAGGGTCAATATGATTCTTCCAATACAATAACTCATAGATATATAAGCCTTTCGTGGGGAAGACAACCGACGGCTCTCCTTCTATCCAACTATTATTCACGTTCGCTTCCAACCCATCCACGTGCACCCAAGCGTCCTTGTCGCCTGCTTGGTATTTCCAGTTGAAATAATTATCTGCCAACAGGTGAATAGGTTTGGCGTTCACGTTCTCGCCCGGGTTCTCTACGATGGCTACATACCATCCTTCAAAACCGAAATCGGCCAGCGAAAAGAACCATGACATATCATCCAAGTTCTCTGACCAACCGTTGTACGAGCCATACAACACCGTGTTGTAACAATCCGGCTGTGGGAACTTCATACACACCACCAGATTATTCTCTACATCTACTCCGAGGTTAGCTAAGTCCTCAGCAGTAGGAGTGGAACCGGCAAATGCCATTCCGATGCTTGTCAACAGCACAAACAAGAAAGTAAGGATTTGTTTCATAGACGATTATGTTTAGTTAGTATATGTGCGGAACGCTTTGCGCTGCAAAATTACATAAAATTTTTGACATATGCAAGAAATTGGACTGAAAAAATCTAAGTCACATAATTTTTTTTGAAAAATACACTTTTTGTGGGCAGAAAAATACTACACCTTTTCTTAGTTTTTTTTATGCCCTTGATTTTAGCGGGATTAGAAGCACTTTTGCTGTTTCTGTCCCTTCGCGCAAAAGAAGCCTCACTCGTACCGTGCTTGCAGGGCCACTTATATTATATAATAGATTTCATTTTTTTTGAGATCCAAACCACATTATTAACTAAAACTTTTTAACATTATGGAAAAATTAAATTCGATGGAGGAACAGGCTAACCTCCGGATTGTAGAGAGTCTCAACATCCCAAACCTGCCCAAACCCATTCAAGAAATGCTCTCTCTTGCCTCTACCCCCGAAGAGCAAGACATCCTGCTGATGTCTGTTCTCACAGCCGCGTCCGCGTGCGTACCTAATATATACTTTAGGTATGGTCCGACAGGCAAGAAGTACTATGCCAACCTGCAGACCTTCGTTCTCGCAGCCTCAGCGTCCGGTAAAGGCATCGCGAACCTCGCGCTGGATATGATGCGCGTGGTGGATCGCGAGTACCCGATGTTGATTGCGGGTGATAGTACACTTCCTGCGTGGTACAAAGCGCTCGAAGAGCAAGGCGGTTGCGGCTATATGCATGAGAGCGAGGGAAGTGTCATCACAGACATCTGGAAGTCGGATGCAGCCAACTACAACACGGCGCTTCGTAAGTGTGCAGAGCACGAGGCTATCAGTAGGAATCGCTGCAAAGGCTCCTCCGAGATTGAGTGTCCGCGTCTCTCCATGCTCCTTACCGGCACGTACAACCAATACCGTGCACTCGTGCCATCCGTCGAAAACGGTTACTTCTCGCGCTTGCTCACACTCTGCATCCGCGAGACACATCCTTTTAATAAACGCTACGTGTGCGCGAAAACGACGCAGAGTGCTGTGCCGAGTTTGGTCGGACGGCAGATGCTGAAGACGTACGAAGCGTTCCTAAACGCCGGCGAGACCGAATGGTCACTCACCGACGCACAGAAAGAGCGATTAGGTGAACATTTAGAGACCGAGTACACCACGCTCATTGGGTTATTGGGAGAGAACTTCCACTCCGCTGTTGTGCGTATGGCCATCCACATTGAGCGCATCGCGATGGTGTTGACAGCGATGAGAGAAAAGCCTAACCCCGACCCTTCCCTGAAGGGAAGGGAGATATTAACTTGCAGGGATGAGGATTATGAGGCGGCAGAGATGATTGGGAATAAGCTGTTACTCCATATGGCATCTGCTTTCCGACTCATCGACGGTGACGCCATCGATCTCATCCCCGAAGTCAAACCCCTTGACCAGCGCAAAATCCTCTTCGAACAACTCCCCAATGAGTTTGAGAACAAACTATTGTTCAATGAGGCGAAAACACAAGGAGTCAGTACACGAACTGCTACTCGATGGAACGACGTTTGGCAAGAACAAGGATTGGTTCAAAAAATCAAACACGGCTACTATCGAAAAGTTGGATGACTATTTTGTCTAAATTGTCTAAATCGTCCTCTGAGCTATTTATTGGCCTTGCAAAGAGATTTAGACAATATAGACAATTTAGACAACTTCTTTCTTCCCTTACGTCGGATTCAATCCGACCCCCACCAATCACCAATCACCAGTCACCAATCACCAATCCAACTACCTGCCATTCCCGCGATCTGCCCGCGACCACACCGCGACATGCGTACAAGATCCTTCCGAGAACAGCCCAAGAACAAACTAAAATCACAAATTTAAAATCTAAATTTATTATGCAAGTTATCCCAATTACACCTATCGAACGCCTTATCGGCAAAGTAAACGGCGAAGCCGGTTATTACATCCGTCTTTCCACTTCCGGCAAACTCTATTCTGCCCGATGCCCGGATCGTACCAACCACACCAAGACTCCGCGCGAAGCAGCCAACCAAAAAAGAATGGCAGCTATCTCTGCTGCCATCAACCGACGCATGCACGACCCCGTCCAACACGCCGCTGACCTCGCTGCTTTCAACGCCCAGCGCACCCAACCCAACGCCAAAACAACCCTCCGGTCCTTCCTCTGGGCACTCGAAGCACCCAACTATCCCCTTTAACGCAAACCAGGTGACTCCCCCGAGCCACCTGGTTTGTATTTTTACCTCTCCTCACCTCTTGTCCTGTCACCGAATAGGCCTTCTCCCCGGGGAGGATGAAGATTTGAATGTCTTCGTTGCCAGCTTGGCAGAGCCGTAGGATTTGTGCGCACCATCCATGAGGTCTCTTCCTCTCTATCGCAGAAGTAGGGAGCAGGGATAATTCCGGTAATGTAAAAAGGGTTCTTCATATTATACAAATCCTATAATAGAAATTCTATATTCTTGATTTCGCCTGCAAAGGTACAACTTTTTTCTGATATATGCATATTTATTTGCT